>NZ_JBHWJT010000047.1:24817-45064 GCF_042731325.1 Streptomyces sp. NPDC059866
GGGGGGCCCCGGGGGGGGGGGGGCGGGGGGGGGGGGGGGGGGGGGGGGGCGGGGGGGGGGGGGGCGGGGGGGGGGGTGTCGCGCGGGTGCAACGCGGCGGCGGGGCGCCGGGCGAGGCGCGGGCCGCCCCTCGTCGTCGTAAGGGAGCGGGTTACGCGATGTGCTCGTCTTCCAGTTCCGCGGTGTGGCGCTTCTGGAAGCGGAGGACCATGCGCTTGGCATCGGCGTCCACGACGGGCACGCCGTACGTCGCCTCGACGTTGTCGCTGAACTCGCGCGGAGTCGGGTAGCCGCTGCCGCTGATCGACTGCTTGAAGACCGTGTAGTAGTCCTCCTCCGTCGGGTCGGGAGCGGGGGTGCCGCCGCCTTCGCCGAGTTCGCGGGTGCGGTTGGGGCCTACCGGGATGGGGAACGTGCCGGTGTCCTCCGGGGAGGGTTCGGAGGGCGGTGGGGGTTCCTCGTACTGCTGCTGGTACTGCTCGGCCTGTTGCTGCTCCTCGTACCAGCGGGCGTAGGCGGCTTCGGGGTCGTAGGTGGGGTCGTAGCCGCCGTGGTACTCGATGGTCTGCGGGTCGCGGGCGTGCAGCCAGGGGTTCTGGGGCTCGGCGTAGTCCAGGGGCTCAGCGTCGGGGGTGCCGTCGCCTTTGGGGCGCTGCCCGCTGTGGCGTGCCGCTGCGCCCACCCGTGCCGCCCCAGCGGCACGACTGCCCGCAGCTGCGTCGGCTGCCGCAGCTATGGCGGCAGAATCATCGGCCACGTCCGCCGCAGTCAGCTCATGCCTCGGTGCCGGAGGTATCAGTGTCGGTTCGATGCCCGCCGCCGCCAGGCCCGCCGGGGCCGTGTCGGCCAGGGGGACGCCGTACTTGGCCAGGCGCAGGGGCATCAGGGCCTCCACCGGGGCCTTGCGGCGCCAGGCCCGGCCGTAGCGGGAGCGGAGGCGGGCCTGGTAGACGAGGCGTTCCTGTTCCAGCTTGATCACCTGGTCGTAGGAGCGGAGCTCCCAGAGCTTCATACGGCGCCAGAGCAGGAACGTGGGGATGGGGGAGAGCAGCCAGCGGGTGAGGCGGACGCCCTCCATGTGCTTGTCCGCCGTGATGTCGGCGATCCGGCCGATCGCGTGGCGGGCGGCCTCCACCGCCACCACGAACAGGATCGGGATGACCCCGTGCATGCCCACGCCCAGCGGATCCGGCCAGGCCGCCGCGCCGTTGAAGGCGATCGTCGCCGCCGTCAGCAGCCACGCCGTCTGGCGCAGCAACGGGAACGGGATGCGGATCCAGGTCAGCAGGAGGTCCAGGGCGAGCAGGACGCAGATACCTGCGTCGATGCCGATCGGGAAGACGTAACTGAAGTCCCCGAAGCCCTTTTTGAGCGCGAGTTCACGTACCGCGGCGTACGAACCCGCAAAACCGATGCCCGCGATGATCACGGCACCGAAGACGACCACGGCGATGAGAACGCGGTGCGTCCGTGTCAGCTGTAGTGGCGCGGCCACCCGTACTCCCCTCCCACTGCGTGTTGTTGCGCGGCCAACAGGGTGGCACATGCGTACGGGGGTCGGGTGGCCGGTCCGGGTACGTCAGCCCTTCCGTGACTCTACCGGTGGCGTCCGGTGACCCCCGGCGTCAGCTCTCCTTGGACGGCGACTTGGACGAAGTCGCCGACTTCGAGGGGGACTTGGAGGCGTCAGGAGTGGCGGCGGAGCCACTCTCACCGTTCGCCTTCGTCACCGAGGCCACCGCCTCCTCGGCCGCCTTCTTCGCCGCCTTCATCAGATCGTCGGCGTCGGGGGTCTTGTCGCCGGCCAGGCCCGCGCCGTTGTAGTCGAGGGTCAGGACGACGTTCTCCACGCGCGCGACGATCGTCTGCTGCTTGAAGGTGCCTTCCTTCTTCTTCAGGTCGTAGCGCACCGCCGTCGCCTGGTCGCCCGTCCCGGACACCGACTCGGTCTTGGTGCCCTTCGCACCCTCGGTCGCCTGGACGTCCTTGACCTGCTTCGCGAAGTACTCCTGCGCCAGCTTGTCGCCCTCGCCGCGGGTGACGTCGGACTCGAAGCGCAGCAGCGAGACGTTCAGCCAGCGGAACTGCGAGCCGTCGACGCCGTTGTTGTCGAGACTGTCCCAGGAGCAGCTGCCCCGCGTCGACACATCGTCGGAGTTGCCCTCCTTGCCCGACTTCGAGCCCTTCGGGACGAGTTCGCCCAACGTCTTCTTCGACAGCACCGCGCACGCCTCGGGCAACTCCGAGTACGCCGCCGCCTGCACGGTGGGCGAGGGGCTCGCGGACGCGCTCGACGCGCTCTCGGACGCCTTCTTGGCGTCATCACTCGAGCCGGAGTCCGAGGAGCAGCCGGCGGCGATCAGCATCGCGGGAACGGCCGCCGCGCAGACAAGGATGCGGTTCAGGCGCTTCACCCGCTCGGCACGCTGGTCAGCCTGGTCGTCTCGCTGTGCTCGTCGCTGCATGGTTCCTTCACTCACGCTCTGGTTCCTGAGGCCGGATGGGTCCCGGTGTCGCCGGTGGCGCCGGCGTCCGGATCGGGTCCGAGGGGCCACGGTACGCGGTGAAGGAACTGTGCGGACCCGCTTCATCTGCTTTGCATCCCGGCCCGAAGGGGCGTCATTCCGCCAGCGAGTCGGCCAGCCGGGACGCCAGCTTCCGGGCCCTGTCCTGCATTTCCTTGCTGTCCGGCACGACGCCGACCATGGCCGGCTGCTCCTCGTACTCGATGGTCACGATGACGTTGGACGTGCGGAACGCCACAGTCACCATGCGCTGTTTGGCCGTCGAACCGGAGCTGCTCAGCGCATCGTCCAGGAAGGCCTCGTCGCCCAGATCGTCCAGGATGCGGGGCTGGAGCTCGGCCGGAGTGGCGCTCGCGGTCGCGCTCGGGCCGGTGGAGGAGCCCTCCTCGGGGCTGCCGGAAGAGCCGGGCGAGGCAGGGGAATCGGCGGACCCCGACGGTGTCGAGGACGGGGAGGACGTCGACGACGAGGACGACGGGGACGACGGAGCGGACGGCGAGGATGCGGAGGCGACGGGCTCCGGCAGATCGGCCGCCGTCTGCCGGGTGGCGAAGAGCTGCTCGGCCTGGCTGTCGTCGCTGACGGCGTTGTCGTAGGACACCACGCGCTCGAAGTCGACGTACAGATGGTCCGTGGCGGACGTGGACTCCACCTTCCAGCGGCAGCCGACCTTGCGGTCGTTGTCGTAGGTGAGGGTGGGCTCGCCCGCGTAGGCCGTCTCGCGCTGCTCCTCGTCGGCGATCTGCTGGATACCGGGCAGGAGGGAGTCGAGGGTGTCCTGACCGACCGCGCTGCACGGTTCGGGGAGGGTGCGGTAACGGCCCGGCTCGGCCGCCGCCGTCGCCGTACCGGAGCCGCCGGGGTTGGAGTCGTCCGTGGCGCCACCGTCGTCCGAGCTGCCGGTGCAGCCGGCCAGCAGGGCCGCGAGGAGCGCGGCGACGCCGGATACGTACGCCTTCCGCTGCACGGTCAGGCTCCTCTCCACGGTGGTGCGCTTGCCTGGTCTGTCAGTGTCCCCGCTGGTTATTCGGTTGCCGCACGGGGGTGCCGCCTGGAGACAATGTGTATCGCACGCACTGCCGTGAACGCCGGTCCGTTGTCCGTTACGTCGACCTTGGCGCCGGTTTTGCGATTCAGAACTTCTGTTTGTTTTCACCGGTTTTACGGGGGATGAGGCGATATGTCGTACGTCGAGATGCCGGGCGCGAAGGCGCCGATCCGGATGTGGACCGACCCGGCGACGGTCGAGGACGTGGCGCTCCAGCAGCTGCGGAACGTCGCGACGCTGCCGTGGATCAAGGGGCTGGCGGTCATGCCGGACGTGCACTACGGGAAGGGTGCGACGGTCGGGTCGGTCATCGCGATGCGGGGGGCTGTTTGTCCTGCGGCGGTGGGTGTCGATATCGGGTGCGGGATGTCGGCGGTGAAGACGTCGCTGACGGCCAATGATCTGCCAGGGGATCTGTCTCGGCTGCGGTCGAAGATCGAGCAGGCGATTCCGGTGGGGCGGGGGATGCATGGCGATCCCGTGGATCCTGGGCGGCTGCATGGGTTCGGTACCGCGGGGTGGGATGACTTCTGGGGGCGGTTCGATGGGGTTGCGGACGCGGTGAAGTTCCGTGAAGAGCGGGCCGCGAAGCAAATGGGCACACTTGGGTCGGGAAATCACTTTTGTGAACTTTGTATAGATGTGTCCGGTTCAGTGTGGCTCATGCTTCACTCCGGTTCCCGGAACATCGGCAAGGAACTGGCTGAGCACCACATCGGCGTCGCCCAGAAGCTCCCGCACAACCAGGGTTTGATCGACCGTGACCTCGCCGTCTTCATCGCGGACACCCCGCAGATGGCGGCGTACCAGAACGACCTCTACTGGGCTCAGGAGTACGCGAAGTACAACCGGTCGATCATGATGGCGCTCTTCAAGGATGTGATCCGCAAGGAGTTCAAGAAGGCCAAGCCGACCTTCGAGCCCGAGATCAGCTGTCATCACAACTATGTGAGCCGCGAGCGTTACGAGGGCATGGACCTGCTTGTCACGCGCAAGGGAGCAATCAGCGCCCGGGCGGGTGAGTACGGCATCATCCCGGGCTCGATGGGCACCGGTTCGTACATCGTGAAGGGCCTCGGCAATGAGAAGGCCTTCAACTCGGCGTCCCACGGCGCCGGCCGGCGCATGAGCCGTAACGCAGCGAAGCGGCGCTTCTCGACGAAGGACCTGGAGGAGCAGACACGGGGCGTGGAGTGCCGTAAGGACTCTGGCGTCGTGGACGAGATTCCGGGTGCGTACAAGCCGATCGAGCAGGTCATCGATCAGCAGCGGGACCTTGTGGAGGTCGTGGCGAAGCTGAAGCAGGTTGTTTGCGTGAAGGGGTGACCTGCGGCGGCTCAAGGCGGAGGGCCTGGTCAAGCCTGACCAGGCCCTCCGTCGCGTGGTGCCGCTACGCGGCTTGGGCGTTCGACTCCGTCGGACGCCAGACGGGAACGACTGCGGCGGGTTCGAAGCGGTGGGATCCCTTGGTGCCCGGGAGGATGAGCACTGACTCCAGTAAACGGAAGAGAATCTCGCGCTTCGCGCCCACGTTCAGTCCGCCCCAGTGGGACCGTACGTCAACGCATTCTTGCGTAACGGGATCATGTTCAACCATCCAGGCTTGCTGTTCATTGAGGAGCTGTTTGATCCGGGTCTCTTCCCGCATGAGCCCTGAAAAGTACTCGGAGTCGGTTATCTCCCCGGCGTACCACTGCTCTTGGATGGCCGCCTTACACTGCCTGGCGGTTTCCAGCTCCCGCATGCCGGGCCAGGGAGCGATGGACTGGGCGCCACGTGTACCTTGCCGGTCCAGCTTGGTAAGGGCGTACTCAGTGATGAGGCTGTCCACCGCGGGACCTCGGCGGCTCACCCGACCACAACCTCCGTCCAGTGCGGCGCGACAGCGGTACACGTACGACGTGTTGGTGGGGTGGCCGTGCATGGGCGCACCACACTGCTGGCCACCTCCAAGCGGTCGACCACAGCGCACCAGACCGGTGAGCAGGTACCGTGCGCCTTCTCGTGGGTGAATGCCTCTTCTGTTCCAGCCTCCGGGGTGGCGCTGCCTTTCCAGCGCCTCCGTGACGCCGTGCCACTCTTCCGGTGACACGATGGGCTCCCACTGGCCGAGGACCGGCATTCCGTCCGTGTCACGGACGAGGACTCCGTCGAGCTTGCGGTATCCGCAGATGCGGGGATTGCGCAGGATCTGTTTGACCGTCTGGCGCTGCCAGGGATTTCCCAGGGTGCTCGTGTATCCCGAGGCGACGAAGTCCTGGGTGACCGCGGTCAGCGTTCTGCCCTGTAGCAGGCTCTGTACTCCGTGCCGTACGACCTCGGATTCGCCCGGGTGCAGCGTGACCTTGTCGGCATTCCAGCCGAACGGACGGCGCGGGCCTACCGGCTCGCCTCGCTCTGCGCGGGCGCGATGGTTCAGCTTTGCCCTATGTCCCTGTTTCGTGCTCTCAGCGCGCGCGGCAGCAGCCCCCAGGAGACCGCGCCGTGCAGCGTCTTCGCTATAGAGGTCGTACGAGCCGAGTCCATCGGCGTACGCGCGGGAGGCATGTGCGGTGAAGCACGCGAGGAATCGCCGATAGGTGCGTATATCTCGGTACAGCCGGTCGTCGGAGACGCACACCACCCCGTCAACTGGGTATCCGACTGCCGTAGTTCCGTTCTCGAGGGCGTCGAGCATCGCGTCGAATTCGGGACGCCTGACGCCCACTTTGGAAGCCGACTTGTCGTTGTCGACATAGCGGTGAACGACGATCATGCGGTGCTTCGCCGCGATGCGGGCGCAGTGCTTTGCCTGGTCCGCGACACCATGGCCATCCCTTTTGTGCCTGTCGTTGGAGATGCGGCAGTAGGCGACCACCAGGTGCCAGCCCGCATCCCGGAGGGCCAGTGCCTCGGGCAGCGCGGGAGTGCCGTCGGGGACACCACGGAGACCGTTGAGCAGGAGTTCCAACTCCGAGGTCGGAGGCCTCACTCTTGTGCGGCGGTCGGTTGGCGCCTCAAAGGGCGCGCTAGGCTCGCAATCAGCCATGCGGAAGCGCAGTCCTTCCTTGCTGGTCAGGCCCTCGGTCGGGATGCCGCCCGGCCGGGGGCCGTCGATTTGATGTTGTGGCGCGAGCCTAGATCGGCAGTTCAGCCTCCGCTCGGGTGATCGATGACGTTCATCCCTGTGAGTTACACGTCCAGGCCTACGCGACCGTGATCAACCGCATGGCCTTGCAGCACGAGACCCGCACTGAGCAGCACGCGGGCTCCCAGTCGGCCGTGCCCTCGGTCAGCATGCCGAGGCAGTCCGCGCGGTAGAGGCGGGACGGGCGGAGCCGTCGCAGGTCGGGTAGCTGCCAGGTCGCGCCGTCGAAACGTATTGTTCAGCGACTCTAGGTGACGGTTGGTGCCGCCACTTGCGGTTTCACTTGGGGGCGTGCAGTACCGCGTAGATCATCACGAACGCGATGATGTGGATGCCGAAGAGGAAGTAGGCGAGCCATATCCACATGTGGCGTTCGCCGCGTTTTCCTCGGTCTGGCGGGCCAGGCGTCGGTGTTCCGGTTCGGGGTCCGTCACCGGTGCTCCCGGTGGACCTTGGTGTTGGAGGCCTGGGCGCGTGGGCGGACCACGAGGAGGTCGATGTTGACGTGGGCGGGGCGGGTGACCGCCCAGGTGATGGTGTCGGCGACGTCGTCGGCGGTGAGGGGTTCGGCGACGCCCTCGTAGACCTTGGCGGCGCGGTCCTCGTCGCCGCCGAAGCGGGTCAGGGCGAACTCGTCGGTCTTGACCATGCCCGGGGCGACCTCGATCACCCGGACCGGCTGTCCGACGATCTCCAGGCGGAGCGTCTCGGCGAGGACATGGGCGCCGTGCTTGGCGGCGACGTAGCCGGCGCCGCCCTCGTAGGTGCCGTGGCCCGCGGTCGACGAGACGACCACGACGGTGCCGTCGCCGCTCGCGACGAGGGCGGGGAGCAGGGCCTGGGTGAGGTTGAGGGTGCCGATGACGTTGGTCTCGTACATCTGGCGCCAGTCCGCCGGGTCGCCGGTCGCCACCGGGTCCAGGCCGAGTGCGCCGCCCGCGTTGTTGACCAGCACGCCGATCGTCCGGAAGGCCGTGGCGAACTCGTCGACCGCCGCGCGGTCGGTGACGTCCAGCTGGTACGCCGTCGCCGAGTGGCCGGCCGTGTTGATCTCCTCGGCGAGGGCCTCGATGCGGTCCTTGCGGCGTGCGGTGAGGACGACGCGGCAGCCGGCCGCGGCGAGCTGTCGCGCGGTGGCGGCGCCGATTCCGCTGCTGGCGCCGGTGACGACGGCGATACGGGACGCGGCGGCGGGGGTCGTCATACGGCTGCTCCTCGTGCGCGGTGTGGTGCGGGTGGGCGCCACGCCGGTGTGGGGCCGCTGGTCGGTGTGCTCCTTCGCCAGGATAGGCGGGGGATGAGGTGGGGAATCGAGGTGGGTGATCATCCCGTGACGTTCAGCCGCCGCGCGGCGTCCACATGATCACGGCCATGCCGGCCAGGCAGATCAGTGCGCCGGTGATGTCCCAGCGGTCGGGCCGGTAGCCGTCCGCGATGACGCCCCAGGCGATCGAGCCGGCGACGAAGACTCCGCCGTACGCGGCGAGGACACGGCCGAAGTGGGCGTCCGGCTGGAAGGTGGCGACGAAGCCGTAGGCGCCGAGGGCGAGGATGCCGCCGCTGATCCACAGCCAGCCGCGTTGCTCCCGGTACCCCTGCCAGACCAGCCAGGCGCCGCCGATCTCGAAGAGGGCGGCGACGACGAAGAGGGCGGCGGAGCGGAGGATGAGCATGCGGGCAGCTTCGCATGCCGGGTTTCGGGGGTCGGTGCCGCCGTTTCCTGGGGCCGGGATCGCGGTCTCATGGGCTTCGCGTCACCTGATGGACGGTGCCTGGGGTCGGCTCCGCGTGGGATACATCCCGTACGAAGCCCATGGCGGAGTGAGGAGTGTGGCGGTATGCGAGGCATGAGGGTGCTGGGCGTGGGGTGTGCCGCCCTGATGGCGGTCGGTGCGGTGGCTCCGCTTGCCGGGGCCGAGACGGCTCAGGAGGCCGATCTGGCCTATCACGGGGCCGCGACGCTGGATTCCGGCCGGGTCGAGGTGCGGATCACCCCGCGTAATCACGGGCCGTCGGCCGTGCCGGACGCGACGGTACGGCTGCGCTGGTCGCAGCCGCTCGAGAACCGGCAGACGCTGCCCGACGGGTGTGCGCGTTCCGGTGCGCGGGTGGTGTTGTGCCGGGTGGGTGCGCTGCCGGCGGACACGCTCGGTGCGGATCTCAGGCTGGGGGTACGGCTGCGGGGGGCGCCGACCGAGGTGCTGATGGAGGTCGACACGGTGTGGAGCGGTGGGGCGGTGGACCGTAACCGGCACAACGACCGGCAGCGGGTGCTCGTGCTGGACACCGGGGACGCGTACTACTTCTGACCTCGGCTTCTGTTCTCCCTTTCTCGCCTCCAGGGGTGCTCGGAATAAGAGCACGGTGTCGACCGTTCGAGGGGTATAGTTCAACGGTCAACAACTTTGGAGGCGACCATGCAGTTCGGGATCTTCAGCGTCGGCGACGTGACGCCGGACCCGACGACGGGCCGTACGCCGACCGAGCGCGAGCGGATCAAGGCCATGGTCGCCATCGCGCTGAAGGCCGAGGAGGTCGGCCTGGACGTCTTCGCGACCGGCGAGCACCACAACCCGCCGTTCGTGCCGTCCTCGCCGACCACCATGCTCGGCTACATAGCCGCCCGCACGGACCGGCTGATCCTGTCCACGTCCACCACCCTCATCACGACCAACGACCCGGTGAAGATCGCCGAGGACTTCGCGATGCTCCAGCACCTGGCCGACGGCCGGGTGGACCTGATGATGGGCCGCGGCAACACCGGGCCGGTGTACCCCTGGTTCGGGCAGGACATCCGGCAGGGCATCAACCTCGCCATCGAGAACTACGCCCTGGTGCACCGGCTGTGGCGCGAGGACGTCGTGAACTGGGAGGGCAAGTTCCGTACGCCGCTGCAGGGCTTCACGTCCACGCCCCGGCCGCTGGACGGCGTACCGCCGTTCGTCTGGCACGGGTCGATCCGGTCGCCCGAGATCGCCGAGCAGGCGGCGTTCTACGGCGACGGGTTCTTCCACAACAACATCTTCTGGCCGGCCGACCACACCAAGCGGATGGTCGAGCTGTACCGGGAGCGGTACGCGCACTACGGGCACGGCACGCCCGAGCAGGCGATCGTCGGGCTCGGCGGGCAGGTGTTCATGCGGAAGAACTCGCAGGACGCGGTGCGTGAGTTCCGGCCGTACTTCGACAACGCGCCGGTCTACGGGCACGGGCCGTCCCTGGAGGACTTCACCGACCAGACCCCGCTGACCGTGGGCTCGCCGCAGCAGGTGATCGAGAAGACGCTGGCCTTCCGCGAGTACGCCGGTGACTACCAGCGCCAGCTGTTCCTGATGGACCACGCCGGGCTGCCGCTGAAGACCGTGCTGGAGCAGCTCGACATGCTGGGCGAGGAGGTCGTGCCGGTGCTGCGCAAGGAGTTCGCCAAGGGGCGGCCGGCCGGGGTGCCGGACGCGCCGACCCACCAGTCCCTGCTTGCCGCCGCCTCGGAAGGAGTGAACGTCGCATGAAGCTCGTCGTCGTGTCCGCGGGGCTGAGCGTCCCGTCCTCCACCCGGCTGCTGGCCGACCGGCTGGCCAAGGCCACCGCCGACCGGACCTCGGCGGAGGTGCAGGTGATCGAGCTGCGCGAGCTCGCCGTCGAGATCGCGCACAACTTCACCAACGGCTTCGCCGGGCGGCAGCTGAGCGCCGCGCTCGACGCGGTGACCGAGGCGGACGGGCTGATCGTGGTCACGCCGGTGTTCTCCGCCTCGTACAGCGGGCTGTTCAAGTCCTTCTTCGACGTGCTCGACAAGGAGGCGCTCGCCGGGAAGCCGGTGCTGGTCGCCGCGACCGGCGGCACCGCCCGGCACTCCCTCGTCCTGGAGCACGCCCTGCGTCCGCTCTTCGCCTACCTGCGGGCCGTCGTCGTCCCGACCGGGGTCTACGCCGCCTCGGAGGACTGGGGTGCCGAGGGGCTGGACGGGCGCATCGAGCGGGCGGCCGGGGAACTGGCGGGGCTGATGGTCGGGCTCACGCCGAAGGTGCCGGGGCCGGCGAAGGTCGGGGAGTTCGAGGTGGTGCCCTTTGAGGAGCAGTTGGCGGCGTTGCGGCGGGGGGCGTGATGCGGTTGGCCGTCCGGGCGGGGGCGGGTGGGGGCCGACGCGGGGTGCGGTGCGCAGCCCGGCGCTGACGAGGTGCCGCCCGCGCCCACCCTCCCCCACTCTCGGCTTCGCTCGAGCGGGGGGACCCCCATCGCCCCTGGCGGCACGACTGCCCGCGGACTGACGAGGTGGCGGGTGCCGCCCGTGCCGCCCCTGGCAGCACGATGCCCGCGGATGGGCGGGTCGGCCGGGTGAGAGGCCAGTAAGAAGGGTGGGTGGGGGCTGCTCATACGGTCGTACGAGTCGGCCGCTTTGTCACACTGGACGCGTGGCCCCGACTGTTCTGCTGGCTGAAGACGATCGTGCGATCCGGCACGCCCTGGAGCGGGCCCTGACGCTGGAGGGCTACGCGGTGACGGCTGTCGCCGACGGTGTCGAGGCGCTGGCGCACGCCCATCGCACCCCGCCCGACGTGCTCGTCCTGGATGTGATGATGCCGGGGATCGACGGCCTCCAGGTGTGCCGGGTGCTGCGCGCCGAGGGTGACCGGACGCCGATCCTGATGCTGACGGCGCTGGTGGAGACGGCGGACCGGATCGCCGGGCTGGACGCCGGCGCCGACGACTACGTGGTGAAACCCTTCGACGTCGAGGAGGTCTTCGCCCGGCTGCGGGCGCTGCTGCGGCGCACCGCGAACGGTGCCGCCATGGACGTACGGGAGAAGCCGTCCGCGTCCGGCCGGCAGATCGAGGCGGCTGGGCTGCGCATGGACCCGCAGGCCCGGCGCGCCTGGCGTGGCGGGCGCGAACTGGAGCTGACCCGCACCGAGTTCGAGCTGCTCGAACTGCTGGTGCGCAACGAGGGGATCGTCCTCGACCACTCCACGATCTACGACCGTATCTGGGGCTACGACTTCGGGCCGGGCTCCAAGAACCTCGCCGTGTACGTCGGCTATCTGCGCCGCAAGCTCGACGAGCCGGGGGCGGCGCCGCTGATCCACACGGTGCGCGGGGTGGGTTACGTGCTGCGGGAGGACTGAGCGGTGCGCCCGTCGTGGTCTCCGGCCGTGCGGTGGCCGCGTCTGGCGTCGCTGCGGACCACGTTCGCGGTGTCGTTCGCGGCCATCACCGCCGCCGTCACCGTCCTCGTCGGCATCCTCTCCTACGGCGCCGCCGCCCGGCTCGTCCGCGTCGACCAGCAGTCCGTGTTCGACGAGGTCGTGCAGGACCTGCGGGTCGAGGTGAGCCAGCGCCGGATGGATCCGGTGGACTTCTCCTCCGCGCCGGGACA
The DNA here is from genome assembly GCF_042731325.1 of Streptomyces sp. NPDC059866. Classification (NCBI taxonomy): domain Bacteria; kingdom Bacillati; phylum Actinomycetota; class Actinomycetes; order Kitasatosporales; family Streptomycetaceae; genus Streptomyces; species Streptomyces sp. NPDC059866. Next base: position 36,892 of record NZ_JBHWJT010000047.1, read on the forward strand.
CGACTTCGTCCGCCCCGCCCGCACCGACGTGCAGGTGCTCGGCCCGGACGGCAGCGTCGTCGACAAGGGTGACCCCGGGCTGCCGGTCACCGACGCCGACCGCGAGGTCGCCGCCGCCGGCACCGCCGGGCGGCTGGTCGAGCACCGGGACGTCGACGTCGGCGACGACGTCTACCGTGTCGCCACCGTCGCGCTGGGCGGCGAGCGGGGCGCGGTGCAGGTGGCGCAGGAGTTCAGCGACACCGAGGATCTGCTGCGGGCGCTCCAGCAGCGGACGCTGCTGCTGATGGCGGCGGTGGTGACCGGAGCGGGCCTGTTCGGCTGGTGGCTGGCGCGGCACATCACGCGCCGGCTGGTGATTCTCACCTCGGCCGCGGAGGCCGTCGCCCGCACCCGGCGGCTCGGTATCGACGTACCCGTCACCGGCGGCGACGAGGTGGGCCGGCTCGGCCGTGCCTTCGACCGGATGCTCGGCCGCCTCGCCCAGTCCGAGGAGGACCAGCGCCGCCTGGTCCAGGACGCGGGCCATGAACTCCGTACGCCGCTGACCTCCCTGCGTACGAACATCTCGCTCCTGCGCCGCATCGACGAGCTGCCGCCCGCCTCTCGGGACGAACTGGTCGCCGACCTCGGCCAGGAGGCGCGTGAACTGACCGATCTGGTCAACGAGTTGGTGGATCTCGCGGCCGGGCAGTCGGACACCGAGCCCCTGCAGCGGGTCGACCTCGCCGACCTCGCCGAGGATGTCGCGGGCCTGACCCGGCGCCGTACCGGACACCGGATCGTGGTCCGCGCGTGCGGCGACACGACCACGGAGGGCCGGCCGGGCATGCTCACCCGGGCGATCTCCAACCTCGTCGAGAACGCCGCGAAGTTCGACCGCGACAGCACCTCGCCCATCGAGATCGTCGTCGCCGGTCCCGCCCGGCCGGGCACGATCCGCGTCGAGGTCCTCGACCGCGGCCCCGGCATCGGGGACGCCGACCTCGTCCGCGTCTTCGACCGTTTCTACCGGGCTGCGGATGCGAGGTCTCTGCCGGGGTCGGGGCTGGGGCTGTCGATCGTCCGGGAGGTGGCGCTGGCGCACGGGGGAGCACCGTTCGCGCATCGGCGGGAGGGGGGCGGGGCGGTGATCGGGTTCACGGTGGGTGGGGCCGCCTGAGCACCGTCTCGTCCAGGATCACCCACAGCTCAGGACGGTCGGAGGTGGTGAGGCGCGCGTGCCGGCCGATGCGGGCGGCCGTCCGCGCCGAGCGCTTCGTCGAGAACGCAGGTCGGCTCCAGCGTGGATTTCACGCCCGAACAGCGCCGCCATCGATGATCCCGGGGCGATTTCCTTGCCATGCCCCGCCTCATGCAGCCGATGGCTGAAGTCCTGCCACTCGTGCAGAAACTGGGAGCGGTGGGGTGCTGACCTTGGGTTTCTTGGCGAAAAGTGCGTTGACCTGCGAAAACAGTTCTGCGTGCCTCGTTGCGCGTTCCGGCAGCGCGTGGCGGCTGAATGTCCGGTATCTCCACAAGCAACCCCTGGCTATTTGATGCATGCAGCTACTGCTGCCCGATCATGCTGGACCTGCTGAGTGGGCATTCGGCAGTCTGAACGGGCAGCAGCAATTCCGAGGAAAATTTGCGGAGTTGAAAACGCAACCACGCTGGTCGTTTCTGTTCGGGACGGCCCCTGCCATGGAAGAAGGTGCTGACGATGGCCCTGCTCAAGACTGCCTCGTACGCGATTGCCCGCCGCACGAAGATGACCGCCCTGGCCGGCTTCTACAAGTACTGAGCAGCTACCCCTGATCTGCAGTCAGGAAGCTGAATCCTGGGGCTGGGCAGAGCTTTCGCTCTTGTCCGGCCCCAGGGGCACTACAGGCCGGACCGACTTACCCAAGGGGATCAGATGAACCGACCTCCAGGCCCGCGTGGCGCGCGTCTTGCCGGCAACGGACCGGCCTACGACGAGGACCGCCTCGGCTTCATGACCAGCATGTCCGAACGGTACGGAGCCATCTGGTCCTTCGACCACCACATCGTCGTCGTGTCCGACCCGGCCCTGGCGGGTGAGGTTCTCCTGCGCACCAACAAGGACTTCGGCGGAGAGGTGGACTTTCTCCACCGGAAGCAGAAAGAGGATGAGGCAACACTGCAGCAGTGGTCCTCTTCCCGTGCTGCCCGGATGCGCGGAATGCGCCCGTCCGCAATGCAGGCCAAGATCCCCATGATCGGAGCGGAAATGCGGACCGCGATTCCGTCCTGGGCCTCCGGCGGTGACATCGAGATCGTCGCGAAAATGCGGCGCCTTACCTCCCGGCTCGGCGCGATGATCTGCTTCACGCAGGATGCGCCGACAGCGGAGGGCTTGGAGCAGGAGCTGTTCGACGCCCTCCTTCCGGTCATCCGCAGCACGATCGCTCTGCCCTCCTGGCTGCCGCTGCCGCGTCACCGGCGCGTGGCACGCGCCAACCGGGCATTGGAGGACGGAATAGCCCGGGTGATCGACGTCCGCCGGAGGGAGGGGCGGACCGAAACGGATGACCTGCTCGGTGTGCTGATGAAACCGACAGGCCGGCATGGAGTGCTCTCCGACCGGATCATTCGCGAGACGTTGGCGGCCACCCTGCTGGCCGCCCAGAGCGCGCCCTCTTCCGGGGTCGGCTGGATCATCCACGAGCTGATCAAGAACCCCGAGGCCCAGGAGCGCATCGCGACCGAGGCCGCCGCCGTGCTCCCGCCGTCGGACCCGATCACTCATGCCCACTACGAGCAGCTCGAATACACCGGGCGAGCGGTCAAGGAGGCACTGCGCCTGTGGCCGCCGAACTGGGTGTACGCCCGCCACACCCTTCATGACACGGAGCTCGGCGGTTACACCCTGGCCCGCGGCACCAAGGTGATGGTCCCCTCTTACGTCATCCAGCGCGACGCCCAGTGGTTCCCCGACCCGCTGTCCTTCGACCCGGATCGCTGGCTCTCCGGTGGATCCGGTACCACGGCTGTACCCCACGCCTATCTGCCCTTCGGCGCGGGCCCCCTGGTGCGCATGGGCCTGTCCTGGAGCCTGATCGAGATGACGCTGGGCACTGCGCTGCTGCTCCGCGACTTCCGCGTGGAGGCCGCTCCTGCCACGACCGTGGTTCCCGATCCCGCCCGGGAGTTGACGCCCAGCGGACTCATGGTGCACCTCACCGCGCGCGCCGCACCTGTTCATGTTGCCCGTACCGGAACAGCCCGGCAGGGCCCTGCGCCGACCGGCTGCCCGATGTCGCTCGGTTCCCCCACATGAGCGGGCCGATCACCTACAAGGTCCTGCTCGGCAATCGTGAGTTCAACGGTCTGTTCGCGGCCCACACGGTGTCCGTCCTCGGTGACGTTCTCACCAAGATCGCACTGTCGGTCCTGGTGTACGACCGCACCGGCTCCGCCCTGGCCGCCGCGCTCACGTACGCGCTCGGCTTCGTGCCCCAAGTGTTGACGGCGGCCCTGCTGTCCTCTGTGGTGGACCGGTTCCCGGCCCGCCGGGTGATGCTCATCGGCGATGCCGCGCGCATGGTGTGTGTGCTGCTGATGACCGTGCCCGGCACGTCGGTTGCTGTCCTGCTGTGCCTGGTGACGGCATCCGGGGCGCTGACTCCCGCATTCCGCGCGGCCCGCCAGACCATGCTCCCGGAGATCGTCGGCATGGAAGGTTACGCCCTGGCCCGCTCAATGTTCTCGGGCACCATTCAGATCGGCCAGACTCTGGGCTTCGGCCTCGGCGGTCTCCTGCTGCTCCTGGTCACTCCGCGGGCCGCTCTGTTCCTGGATGCGGCGACTTTCGCCTTCGCCATCGTGGTCGTGCTCCTGACGGTACGCCCCAGGCCTGCTACTTCCGCCGGGCGGCAGGAGAGTACGGGCATCATCCGTGCCACTGTGCAGGGCAACCGGATGATCCTGACCACGCCGCTGCTGCGACGTCTGCTGTTCCTGCAGTGGCTGCCCACCGCGATGGTCGTCATGCCGGAAGGACTCGCAGCCCCCTACGCCGAGCAGTTGGGGGGAGGACCCACCGCGGTGGGCCTTCTCCTGGCGGCCCCGGCCGTCGGCACCGCGCTCGGCGAGGCGGCAGTCGCCCGATTCCTCGGAGCCGAAAGGCGCGCCCGGAGCGTTCCCGCCTTGCTGCTTCTCGCAGCGGCCCCCCTCGTCTGCTTCGCCGTCGAACCCGCCCTGCCCTGGGCCCTCGCCCTGCTGCTGAGCGGAGCGGGAACCGCCTACGCCCTCCCTCTCGACCAGCTCTTCATCGAAAGCGTGCCTCCACATCTGCGCGGCCGCGCCATGACCCTCGCCGGCACCGGATCCATCACCACCCAGGGCACCGGACTGGCCATCGGCGGGCTCGTGGCCGAGTGGATCTCCGCGCCTTGGGTGTTCGCCGCCGGGGGACTCACCGCGCTCGCAGCGGCGGCCGCGACCGGCAGGACCCGCCCATGGCGGGCCGATCCACCCACCGTGATGCAGACGGACCCGGCCGACCAGGCCATCAAGGACCAACCACCACAGCACAGTGACAAGTGAGGAATCCCAGAATGCCCGTGTCTTCCGAGCCCTTGACCTCTGTGGACAACGCCACGTGGGCGCATCTGCCGCCCGCCGCACCGCTGGACCTCACCGTCGACGCCGTACGGCTCGCCGCAGAGGTCGCCGCCCTGTCGGATCTCACCTGGCGCCCCAACCGTCCGGTGAGCCAGAGCGGCCTGGGTGCGGAGGACGCCTTCGACTGGAAGATCATCCCTCTGCGCAGTCCCAACGGCAGCCTGGCACGAACCGACCCCGGCGGCGCCGGGCTGGAGGACCACCTCGACACCGAAGCCCTGGCCCGCAGCCCCTACCACGCCGAGGTGCTGGGCAGGATCCCCGCTCCACTCCACAGCGTCCGTCTCATGGCACTCGGGCCGGGAGCCGAAACCCATGAGCACCGGGACGGCCGCACCAACTTTCCCTGGGGCTCCCTCCGGCTGCACATCCCGATCGTGACCCAGCCCGGAGCGCAACTCACCGTGGGCGGCGAGACCTATCACTGGGACGCCGGACAACTGTGGTACGCGGACTTCGACCGCCTGCACATCGCCCGCAACCGCAGCGACCGGCGACGTATCCACCTGGTTGTCGACTGCGTTCCCACCCCGGAACTGATGGGTCTGTTCCCGGCCGACTTCCGCGCCGAACTGCCGTGGAGCGATGTCCTGTTCGCCCGGAGCGAGGTGCCACTCCAGCCCTTCGAGAGGGAGGGCCTGGCCTGCGAGCTCGATGTGCCCGCCACCTTCCCGGACTGGTCCGACGACTCCGGCGCCGACCCGACCGACCGCCTCCCCGGCACGATCGAGCTGATCGACGGGCGTCCGGTCCTCTGCATCGCCGGCGAACCGCGCTTCGGACTCATCCACATCGGCAACGCCGAATTCCGGTTGCAGGGCTGGACCGACGAACGCACCCTGCTCCTGGACCTCGAACGGCCCGATCCCACCGCACGGTTCAGGGTCCGCTGCGGCAGGTCGCTCACCGAGTACGTCGTCCATGACGTCCGCGCGGTCGAGCGCATCGGGCCCGGACAGTCATGATCGATCGGAGCAGGCGGCATCGACCACGCTGTCGATGTGACCGGAACCGGGGTTGCCGGCATCGCCCAGCCGCGCGCGGATGAGGTAACCGAGTTGGAACCGACTCTCGGCGCGGAAGCTCTCCATGATTTCCCTGATGTGCTTCCGGCAGGTTCGCAGGGACATGTTCAACCGGCGGGCTATGACTTCGTCCTTGAGGCCTTCGGTCAGCAGCCGCACAATTGCCTGCTTGGCCTCGGTGCTTATGGTGGGCGTGCCGAAATGGCCTGGGTTGAGGGGGGTGGCGAGCACCCAGGAGTGCTCGAAGACCGAGCAAAGGTAACTGACCGTGAACGGGTCACGAATGATGACCGCGCCGTCCTGCGCATTGTGGTGAGAGATGAACGCGATCTCCTCGTCGATCACGGTCATCCTGCCGAACAGCTCGGGCAGGGTCCGGACCTGGGCTCCGGTCGAGGCGAGCTGCTTGACGTACTCCTGTGTCGTTGTGTCGTGGCGAGCTGTGTGCTGGTAGAGGGTGCGCATCTGTACGCCGCGCCGGAGGAGGGCCACGTCGCGATCGCTCGCAAGCTCCACCGGCCCTGTGGGGTGCTCGCGGCTGGGTTGGCAGGTGAGCACCTCCGCTCGGCACCGTGCCATCGCGTCGTCGATCCGTTCGGCAAAGGTCTTGGTGTCGTGGACCTCTTCGATCGGAGTGTGGTGACGCCGAGTTTGCCGTATCTCGGCGTACAAAGGGCTGAGCGCGTTGAATTCCCCTCGCAGCTCTTCAGCGCGTGCCAACTGGCTGCGAAGTGCCGTCTCGATGGGGGCGAGCAAGGTCGCTGCCGCTGTCTCGGGAGCGACGGAGACGAGCCGAGTCTCCGCTGCGGGCCCTTGCAATGGCCGAAGCAAGTGCCGGGCGGTGAGCACGGAGGCCGCGTGTTGCACGTCCTCCGCTGTCAGCCCCAGATCCTGAGCCGCTGTTTCGATGGTCACGTGGCCGTGTTGTGTGATCCAGCGGAAGACGCCGATTTCGACGTCGCTCAGCCGACCCATGCCTGCTATGGAACTGTTCTCCACGGTTTGCCCCCTGGACAGATCCTGCATGCAGCTCAGTGTGCCGGGTGATCACGCTGGACGGGGAATGGAATGGCTCGGCAGGCTGAAAGGCCCACCAGGAACTCTGCAGAAGTTGCCGACCGCAGACGCCTCATTCTGACGCGGAGCCGAGGAAGTATGGGTGTGATCACTGAGGGTGTGGAGATGAGGGCGGCCGTCCTGGACGATGCCGGAGCACTTGCCGGGACGCTGCTGCGGAACCGTACGTACATGCGCCCTTGGGAACCTGACCGGCACGAGGAGTTTTTCACCGAAGGCGGCCAGCGGGCCCGGTTGAGAGACCAGCTCGCTCAGCGGGAAGCGGGGCAGGCCATGCAGTGGGTGCTCGTCGAGACGGACGGCGGGCGGCTCGTTGGCGTCATCTCCCTGTCCAGGATCGCCCTCGGTCCGCTGTGCAGTGCGAGCGTCGGCTACTGGGTCGACGGGGAGCGGGCCGGACGCGGCATTGCCACTGCCGCCGTCGAAGCGGCGTGCCTGGCTGCGCGAGAGGAGTTCGCACTGCACCGGGTCGAGGCGGGGACGATGGTGGACAACATGGCCTCGCAGCGGGTTCTGACGAAGGCCGGATTCGAGCAGTACGGCTTCGCGCCGAAGTATCTGCACGCCAACGGTGCCTGGCGGGATCACCTTCTCTTCCAGCGAATCCTGCACGACGAACGACCACGTGGGCAGGGCCTGTAAAGGTCCTGCACTCCCGGGCGGTGAGCACCACCCGGTCGTCCCGGCGTCACCGTGTCGGCACTGGCCCCTTCCCTCGGCTCAACGGTCAGTGCTTCTCGCCGCCCGCCACGGCCATGTCCGTCAGGTGTGCCGCCCGGAGCGCGAGGTCGGGCCACGGGCCCGGTGCGCGCAGCACGGCGACCGCGGACGCCGGGAACTTCTCGCGGACCGGTCGAGGGCGTCGCCGTCCGTCTCGAGGGTGAGGGCCAGGTCCTCCAGGCCGGGGTGGTGGCCGAGGAGGAGCGTGCGGACGGAGGCCGGGATCAGGCCTCATATGCCCTGGCAGTCTGAAGGCCCCTCCCGGCACATGACGAGGGCGGGGTCCGGAAACCCCGCCCGCACTCAACGAAACCCCAGGTCAGAGCCACACCAGGCAATAGGGCTGATGCCCCGTCGCATGCAGCCGAGGTCGGCGTTGAGAGCCGGTGGCGGTCGGGTGAGGGATCCCACAAGCGGGTCGATCGGTGGCGCGCAGACGCCAGGAGGGCTATCGTCGAGAGGCAGAACGACCGGTCTTCCTACCTCTTGATGGACGGCCTGTCCCGGCCTTCCCGGCTGGGCTGCCTCCAGTCGGAGACCTGCCGTAGGTCGCCGGTGCACATCGAAGAGAGATCAAAAAGGTTCCATGAAGCCAATCCGCGCCCCGGCCCGGCCGGGGCCCCGCACAGAGCCGCTGCTTCACGCGGTCCCGACGGGGTCAGCCTCCCGACCGGATCAGCCGGGCCGCGTCCAGCAGGGTCTTGTGGGCGGCCGTCGAGTCGTCC
>NZ_JBHWJT010000048.1:0-44917 GCF_042731325.1 Streptomyces sp. NPDC059866
ACCCTCTTCGCCGACGTCCTCGGCCTGGACCCCGCCCAGGTCGGCGTGGACGACGGCTTCTTCGCCCTCGGCGGCGACAGCATCAGCTCCATCGTGCTGGTCAGCCGCGCCCGCGAACACGGCCTCGACCTCTCCCCCCGCGACATCTTCCAGCACCAGACACCCAAACAACTGGCTCATGCCACCCGCCCGTTGGCGGACGGCGCCAGCGCATCGGAGGCGGACGACGGCACCGGCCTGGTGCCGCTCACACCCATCATGCGGTGGCTCGTCGAGCCCGAGCACACATACGAGGCGTTCTTCCAGTCGCGGCTGGTCCAGGTCCCTGCAGGTATCGGCCGCGACCGGCTGGTCGACATCCTGCAGTCCCTCATCGACCGTCATGACGTGCTGCGGGCCCGTCTGGCGCGGGACGGCGACCAGGGCGACTGGGCCCTGCGCATCCCGCCGGCACGGAGCCCGCAGGCCCGCACGGCCGACGAGGCCCTGACCCGGGTGGACTGCACCGGCGCGACCGCGGCCGAGCGTGAACAGCTGCTTGCCGGACAGGCCCGGCAGGCACCCAGCCGTCTGGCGCCGCGCGACGGAGTCATGCTGCAGGCCGTCTGGTTCGACAACGGCTCCGAGGAGCCGGGCCGACTGCTGCTGACGATCCACCACCTGGTGGTGGACGGCGTCTCCTGGCGGATCCTCCTGCCCGACCTCGCCGCCGCAGGCGCGGCCGTACTCGCCGGGAACGCACCGGAACTGGCGCCGGTGCCGACCTCCTTCAAGCGCTGGGCGGAGCAGCTGAGCACCCTCGCCGGTGAGCAGCGCAGCACTGCCTCCCTGCAGCACTGGACCGAGACCCTGTCCGTCTCCGAACCACCCCTCGGGGTCAGGGAGTTGAGTCCGCGTGACGATACGGCGGAGCAGCTCGACACACTGCGCGTCACGGTGCCGGTGGGGTTGTCGGAGGCACTGCTGACGCGGGTGCCGACCGCGCTGCACGCCGGGGTCGAGGACGTACTCCTGACGGCGTTCGTGCTCGCGCTGGCCCACTGGCGGACCGCGCGCGGCGTGCCGGGCGCCTCCGGTGCCACCTCCGTCCTGGTCGATGTCGAAGGGCACGGCCGGGAGGACCTGTTCGCGGGCGCCGACACCTCGCGGACGGTGGGGTGGTTCACCGCCATGGCCCCGGTGCGGCTCGATCCCGGCAGGGTGTCCTGGGGCGAGGTCGGGCGCGGCGGGCCGGCCGCGGGGCGGGCTCTGCAGCGGATCAAGGAGCAGCTTCGAAAGGCGTCCGAGCTGCGGACCACCTATGGCCTGCTGCGCTATCTCAACCCGGAGACCGCGCCGGTGCTCTCCGCGCTCCCCGGAGCGCAGGTGGCGTTCAACTACTTCGGGCGGATCGGTGGGGGCCGTACCCACTCCGCGGGCGACTGGCAACAGGTGGACGGCAATCCGGCCACCGGCGGCCTCGACCCCCGGATGCGTCTGACGCATGCGCTGATGGTGAACGCGGCGGCGACGGACGGCCCGTCGGGGCCGGAACTGTCGGCGACCTGGTCATGGCCGTGTGACGTGCTGGCACGCGGGGACGTGGAGCGGCTCGGCGAGGGCTGGGTGAAGCACCTCGAGGCGCTGGCCGCGCACGCCGACGGCCCCGACGCGGTCGGCCGGACGCCGTCGGACCTCTCCCTCGTCAGCCTCAGCCAGAACCAGATCAGCCGGCTTGAGAAGAAGTGGCGTTCGAAGCGGTGACGCCCTTGCGCGCGTTCCCGCCACCGCCCTGTTTGATCATGAGAGTTGGAGTGTGATGTCGCAGTGACTGCCGTCTATGAGGACGAGGCCGTCCGATCCCGTGTTCTTGAATTCCTGTTGCGGTATGTGGACGACCCGGCCGAGCTGGAAGGCATGCAGCTGATCACCGGCGGGGTTCTCAGCTCGCTGGCCACCGTTGCGCTCGTCAGTCACCTTGAGAAGGAGTTCGGCATCGAGGTGGACGACGACGATCTGGAGATCGAGAACTTCGACACGCTGGACAGCATCGTGCAGTTCGTGCAGGGGAAGCAGGTATGAGTCAGCCGCCGCCGACCACGGACGAGCTGGGACGGCTGCTGCTGCCGCTGGCCGACGAGATCGAGGCCGCGAAGGCGGTGCCCGAGAAGGTCCTGGAGACGGTCGCCCGGTCCGGTGCGCTGGCCGCGATGGTGCCCGCGGAGTACGGTGGACGGCCGCTGAGCCACCAGGAGTACGGCGAGCTGAACCGGGCGGTGGCCCGCACCTCGGCGTCGCTGCAGAGCCTGCTGACCGTGCACGGGATGGTGTGCGCGAGCCTGAGCCGCTGGGCGCCGGAGCGCACCCGGCAGCGGCTGCTGCCGCGCCTTGCCTCCGGTGAGCTCCTCGGGGCGTTCGGCCTCACCGAGGACAGTGCGGGCAGCGACGCCCAGGCCATCGAGACAACGGCGACGCCGGACAACCCGGCCGGCGCCGGTGCGGCGGATGCCGTGTGGCGCCTGGACGGTGTGAAGCGCTGGCTGTCCTTCGGCCAGGTCGCGCACTGCTTCCTGGTCTTCGCCAAGCACGGCGACCGCAGCGTGGGCTTCCTCGTCCGGCGGGACGACCCGGGGGTGACGGTGGTCCCGAGCCGTCGCACCAGTGGCTTCCGCAGCGCCATGCTGGCCGACCTGCACCTGGACGGCTGCCGTGTCCCCGCCGACCGCATGGTCGGCCGCCCCGGCTTCGGCGTGGCTCAGGTCGCAAGCGGTGCCCTGTCGTTGGGGCGGCTCTGTGTCGCGTACGGCTCCCTGGGGCTCGCCGAGGCATGCTGCGACGCGATGCTCGGCCACACCAGCAGCCGCAAGCAGTTCGGCGGGCGGCTGATCGATCTGCAGCTCGTCCGGGGTCTGGTCAGCGACGCCGTGCTCGACACCGAGGCGGCGCGGCTGCTGTGCGAGCAGGCGGCGCGGGCCATGGACGCCCAGGACGACTGGCTGATCCACCATGTACTGACCGCCAAGCTGGCGGCGTCCCGCGCGGCGGACACGGCGGCCGCGGCGGCGGCCCAACTGCATGGCGCGGCGGGCCTGGTGGACGGGGGCCCGGTGGACCGCTGGGTGCGCGACGCACGCGTCATGCAGGTCATCGAGGGCAGCACGCAGCTGCTGCAGCATCTGCTGGCGGAGGAGAGCCTCCAGCGTTTCCGGGTACGCCGCCGCCACCCGCGGTATCCGTTCGCACAGGGAGCTGATCGTGTCGAGTGAGCTGGTCAAGTGTGTCGTCTGGGACCTGGACGACACCGTGTGGGACGGCGTCCTGTCCGAAGGGTCCGGAGTGGAGCTGCGGCCCGGCGTCCGTGCGTTGATCGACGCGCTCGACCAGCGCGGCATCCTGCAGTCGATCGTCAGCAAGAACGACGAGAAGGCAGCGCTCGCCGAGCTGGAACGGCTGGGCATCCGCCACTACTTCCTCGTCCCGCATGTCTCGTGGCAGCCGAAGTCCGAGCTGGTCCAGGACATCGCACAACGGCTCAACATCGGGCTCGACACGGTGATGTTCATAGACGACTCCGCCTTCGAGCGGGCCGAGGTCGAGTTTGCGCACCCGCAGGTGCGGTGCGTGGACGCCGCCGAGATCGCGGACCTGCTCGACCGGCCGGAGTTGTCCCGGCCGGTGACCGAGGACGGACGCACCCGCCGGACGATGTACCTGCAGGCGGAGGAGCGCAGCGAGTACGAGAAGTCGTTCGCCGGTCCGCAGATCGAGTTCCTCCGATCGCTGCAGATGCGCCTCACCGTCGCGGTGGCGACCCCCGCGGACCTGGAACGCGCCGCCGAGCTGACCGAGCGCACGCACCAGCTCAACACGACCGGTCTGACGTTCTCCAAGGCGGAGCTGCGCGAACTGATGGACCGGCCGGACCAGACGCTTCTGGTCGCCCGGCTCGAGGACCGCTTCGGCGTATACGGCACGATCGGCCTCACCCTGGTCGGCAGAACGGCCCAGGAGTGGCGGATCCGGCTGTTCCTGATGTCCTGCCGCGTGATGGGCCGCAACGTCGGCGGCGCGATCCTGCGCTACCTGGCCCAGTCCGCCGAGGCCGAACAGGCGCGTCTGACGGCGGACTTCAAGCCCACCGACGTCAACAGGCCGATGTACACCGTCTACCGTCTGGCAGGCTTCAAGAAGACCGCGGCCGAGGGCCCCGCACAGGTGCTGGAGATGGCCCCCGGCCTGCAGCACGGCTACCCCGACTACCTCGAGTTGTCACTGCCGTCGTCCTCTTGACACCCGATGCAGTTCTGCGGGGGGACAGCGCTCTCAGTGCCTCTGTCTCCCCGCTGGGCTCACGCAGCCACCCGCGCCGCCAGGAGCGCATCGAAGTCCGGGAATTTCAGGGCAATGTCACTGCCGGTGAAGTTCCCGACCCACCCGTCCTCTTCATGAAAGAAGCGGATGACGGTGAATGACGGCGAGGCCCCCATGTCGAACCAGTGCCTGGTCCCCCGCGGCACCCCCAGCAAATCCCCGGCCTCGCACAGCACGGCGTGCACTTCACGGTCGACGTGCAGATAGAAGGCTCCGGCCCCGGCGACGAAGAACCGCACCTCGTCGTCATCATCGTGCGTGTGCTCGCTGAGGAACTTCTTCCGCTCGGCCTTGGCGGTCAACCGCCACCCGAGATCCTTCCGCGGCCGCAACCCGACGACATCAACGGTGGCAAACCCCTCAGCGGCAACCAACCGATCCACTTCGTCCCGATACGCGCTTAACACCGCCCCGGGCTCGGGATCTTCGGGCACCTCGTCACGCAGCGACCACTGTTCGTATCGGACTCCGGCGGGTGCCAGCACAGCGGCAATCTCACCGGGATCGGTGGTACGGCGTACGACGGTGCCGGGGCCGGATTCCGGCCACGTGATCAGCAGGGTCATTGCACACTCCTCACGGCACAGACAACTGCATCGACCACGGTAACTCCTTGATCGGTTCCCGGGGATGCGGTCGACGAAGCACCTCCACTGTGCCGCGAGCCCCGGTCAGCGACCGGCATGTGCTCCGGCAGGCCGGGCCGCCTCCCCGGTCTCCTCGAACGGCTCGCTCCCAGCCGACTCCGCGCTGTCTCCCGGTGCAGCTGCGTCGGGCAGTTCGGCACGCTCGCGCTGCGCGAGGAAGACCCGCAGCACTGCGATCCACACCAGGCACGAGCCGAACATATGGACGCCGACGACCAGCTCAGGCAGATGCGTGAAGTACTGCACGTATCCGATCACGCCCTGTCCGAGCAACACCGCCAGGAGCTCCAGCACCCGGCGGCGGACGGCGGACGGCGCCGACACGGCGCGCAGCGCGAACCAGAGCGCCACGGTCAGGCCCACCACGATGTAGACGAAGTCCACGTGCAGTTGGGTGATCTCCTGCCAGTCCAGCGGGATGCGCTGCACCTTGCGCGCGTCGCCCGCGTGCGGTCCGGCGCCGGTCACCACGGTGCCGATCACGATCAGTGCCGCGGTGGCCGCGACCAGCAGCCCGGTCAGCTGCCGCAGCGGCCGGGACACCAGGTCACGCGCCGGGGCATCCCCTTCCCGGGCGCGCTGCCAGGTCAGCACGGCCACCGTGAGCAGCGCCGTGGACAGCAGGAAGTGGGAGCTGACGATGTACGGGTTGAGGCCGGTCAGCACGGTGATGCCGCCGACCACGGCATTGCCCATGATGATCCAGAACTGTGCCCAGCCGAGCCGGGTGAGATCACGACGCACCGGCGTACGCGACCGGGCGGTCAGGATCACCAGACCGGCCACGGCGCACATCAGGTAGATCATCATTCGGTTGCCGAACTCGATGACACCGTGGATGCCCATGTCGGCGGTCGGGGTCAGGCTGTCGTCGGTGCACTTCGGCCAGGTCTCGCAGCCCAGCCCGGATTGGGTGAGCCGCACCGCGCCACCGGTCACCACGATGAGGACGGCCGTCATCACCGAGGCCAGCGCGGCACGTCTCACCGTCTGCACGGAGGGCTGCCAGCGACGGGCGATCAGCTCAAGCGGATTCAGCGAATTCAGCACCGGGCCATGCTACTTGGGACCTTGTGCACGAATTCACGAAGGGTCAGGGCCCGCCCCCTGAGGCGGGAGGGACTGCCGGGCGCCTAGGGCCTGTCCGGCGGATCATGCCGGAGACGCGGGGGCTGGCACGCCCATCTGCGGCGTTGTCGTCGGTCGCCGACTCCCCCACGCTCGGCTTCGCTCGCGCGGGGGGACCCCCATCGCGTCGACTCCCTCCTCCGCCTTGCAGCTGGACGCCCCAGCCCCCGCTCACCTGCGCTGACGAGGTGCCGCCGTTTTCCTCCGACCTGATCCGCCGGACAGGCCCTAAGGCAGTCGCCAGTCCACCGGCTGCGCACTCTGCCGCAGGAGCAGATCGTTGGCCCTGCTGAACGGACGCGAGCCGAAGAAGCCCCGGTCCGCCGACATCGGCGAGGGATGAGCGGACTCGATCGCCGGAAGATCCCCGAGCAGGGGGCGGAGATTGCGGGCGTCACGCCCCCACAGGATGGACACCAGCGGCTTTCCGCGCGCAACCAGCGCTCGGATGGCCTGGTCCGTGACCTCCTCCCACCCCTTGCCCCGGTGCGCCGCCGGCTTGCGCGGGGCCGTCGTCAACGCTCTGTTGAGCAACAGCACCCCCTGCTGGGTCCACGGCGTCAGATCGCCGTTGGACGGCCTGGGCAGTCCCAAGTCGGAGTGCATCTCCCGGAAGATGTTCTCCAGACTGCCCGGCAGGGAACGCACCTCGGGCGAGACGGCGAAACTCAACCCGATGGCCATCCCCGGCGTGGGGTAGGGATCCTGCCCGACGATCAGGACCCGAACATCGTCGAAGGGCTGCTGGAAAGCCCGCAGGACGTTCTGCCCGGCTGGTAGGTAGGTCCGGCCGGCCGCTATCTCGGCCCGGAGGAAGTCCCCCATGGCAGCGATGCGGTCGGCCACAGGTTCGAGAGCCTTCGCCCAGCCTGCTTCAACGAGTTCATCCAAGGGTCGTGGTGCCACGGCTCGTCACTCTACTGGTACGCACCGGACCCCCGCACAAGCAGACAAGCCCCGCCCACGGCCGCCGCTCCGGGCGCTACTCTTCCTCCTCGTCGAGATCACTGAGATCACTGAGATCGCCGAGATCGCTGAGCTCGCTGAGATCTTCGAAGCCGGTCGAGCAGATCGCACAGCCGGTCGCCGGGAAGGAGGGGAGCTTGTCGCGTCCAGTGGTCAAGCAAGCCCCGTCGGCTTCCCGGGCGGCTGCGACCTCCGCCCCGGGGCTCTCGCATGAGGTGGGCCGGCTCGACGGGCCGGCAGCCGCTGGGGAATCCGCGTTCCTCGCCGTCGACTCGGGAGGCTCCGGCCTGCGGGCCGTCGTGGGCACCGTCGCGCGAGGGCCGCTCGCCCTGCGGGAGTCGGCGGAGCCGGTCCGCACCGGGGCGCGGGGGATCGACGCCGGGCACTTCATGCAGCAACTCGTCCCCCTGATCCGGGCGTTGACGGCCGAGGCCGGGGTCACCGCGCTGGACACGGCTGTCGTCGGCGCGGCGGGCTTCAGCACGCTCGGCGACGATCTGCGTGCCGGACTTCCCGCGGCCCTGCACCGGGAATGCGGGATCCGGACCGTCGCCCTCGCCGCCGACGCCGTCACCGCCTACACAGGCGCCCTGGGCCCCAGGCCCGGCGCCGTGATCGCCGCCGGTACCGGACTCATCGCGATCGGCACGGACCTGACGCGATGGCGTCGCGCGGACGGCTGGGGCCATCTGCTGGGCGACTGCGGCAGCGGAGCCTGGATCGGCCGGGCCGGTCTGGAGGCCGCACTGCGCGCCCACGACGGGCGGGAGGGCGGTTCGGCCCCGCTGCTGGAGTGCGCCGAGGAGATGTTCGGCCCGATGCCGGGGCTGCCCGCCCAGGTGTACCCGCGCTCGGACCGTCCCGCCGTCCTCGCCTCCTTCGCCCCCAGCGTGGCGGCCTGCGCCGACGACGGCGACCCCGTCGCGGTGCACGTCCTGCGCGCAGCCGCCCGGCACATGGCCGGTTCGGCGGCCGCCGTGTGCCCCACGAGGGGCGAGCCCCAGGTCGCCCTCACCGGGGGCCTGTTCAAGATGGGCGCCGCTCTCCTCGTACCACTGGACGAGGAACTGACGAAGCGGCTGCCCCACGCCCGCCGGGTGGCGGCCGAGGGCGATCCGCTGCAGGGGGCGGTCCGTATCGCGGCCGACCTGACGGCCGGGGCGCTCACCCTGCCGGGTGACGACAAACTGCTGTACGTGGTGGCCGCCCGGGGCGACTGATCCCGGCACGGCGCATATCCGATATGTAGCACTTGAGGTCGCGCAGTTCATCAGTCATCTCACACAAACGCGCTGATCACTTATGATCCGTACGTAACTCATCAGACAAATCCGGACGGATACCGCTCACCTGCACCCTCCCCGAACAAGGGAGCCCAGGAAGCCAGTAACATGCGGCGCCATGAGCTCCCCCACTGGGCCCGCGTCCGGCCTGCCAGTACGAATGCCGCGCCCCCGCCAGCCCGGGCGGCACCGCCGACCCGAGCCCCTGGCGGCTCCCGAGGGCGCGCCCGCGCTCGTCCTCGCGGTTCCGGGCACGCCCAGCGTGGCCGCGCGCAGCCTCGCCGAGGAGGTCGTGAGCATCGCCCGCTCCGAGCTGCCCGGCCTCGACGCCCGGATCGGCTACGTCGAGGGTGATGACGCGGAGTTCCCCACGCTCCAGTCGGTGCTGGCGTACGCCGCCGACGAGCGCACCGCCCGCTATGAGCAGGCGCGCGCGGCCGGTGTGGAGGTCAAGGAGCCCGACGGCCCGGTCGCCGTTGTGGTGCCGCTGCTCGCCGGTCCGGACAGTGCGCTGCTGCGTCAGGTCCGCCAGGCCGTGATGGACAGCCGCGTCGCGGCCGAGCTGACCGATGTGCTCGGCCCGCACCCGCTGCTCGCCGAGGCCCTGCACGTGCGCCTGTCGGAGGCGGGCCTGGCCCGCGCCGACCGCGCCCGGCTGTTCACCGTGGCCACCGCCGCGGACGGCATCATCCTGGCCTCGGTGGGCGGCGAGGAGGCCGTGCAGGCGGCCGGGATCACCGGCATGCTGCTCGCCGCGCGGCTCGCCGTGCCGGTGATGGCGGCGGCGCTGGACCAGGAGGGTTCGATCGCGTCCGTCGCGGAGCAGCTGCGCTCCTCGGGCTCGCAGCAGCTGGCGCTGGCGCCGTACCTGATCGGCCCCGAGATCGACCCGGGCCTGGTCGCGGAAGCCGCGAAGGAGGCGGGCTGCTCGGCCGCCGAGCCGCTCGGCGCCTACCCGGCCATCGGCAAGCTCGCCCTGGCCAAGTACACGACGGCGCTCGGTATCGCCCCGCAGCAGCCGCAGGGCGCGCCGGTCCGCTGAACCGGCCGTCACCCCCAGTCGTACGACGAGGGCCCGCTCCGCACGTACGGAGCGGGCCCTTCGCCCTGCAGATGCAGGCCAGGCCTAGACCAAGTGTGGCGATTCGGACGGCGTGCGCAGGGGTGTGACCAGTTCGGCCAGGGCGTGCTCCAGGCCGTGCAGATGGGCGAGGGCGGCCGGTTCGACCGCGCGCTGCTGAGGGGCGAGACCGGGGGCGCCGCCCACCGCATCGCCCGTGAGCGCCTCCACCGCGCCCTGCACGCGCCGGCAGGCGGCGGCCAGGCGGGCGTCGTGGGAGGCCTCCGGGTCGGCGGCCACGGCGACCAGGCCGCGGATCTCACGGGCGCAGTCGTCGAGCAGGGCCAGCACCCGGCGGGCGCGCCGCTTGCGGCCGAGCACGGGGTTGAGGGGGTGCACCAGCGGGGCGACGGCGAGGCGTACCCGGCCGAGGAGCAGTTCCAGTTCCGCCACCCGCAGGGCCGGGTCGGCGTCGTCGGCTCCGGCGAGGCGTGCCGCGGCCTCGGCGGTGCACGCATGGACGCAGCGCAGGGCGCGCTGGATCCAGGCGTCGGTGACGGTGTGGGTGGTGACGGGCAGGACGAACAGGACGGCCAGTACGGCACCCACCGCCCCGATGCCGGTCTCGACGAGGCGCAGCGCGAGGAGCGCGGGCTCGAGCACCCCCAGGAGGCCGTAGAGCAGCTCGGCGAGCAGGGTCACGCAGAGCATCATCCAGGTGTAGGACACGGCTGCCGTGTAGAAGATGCCGAACACGCACACGGCGGCGAGCAGGGCGGAGGGCACCGCGGCGCCGTGCAGCGGGACGGCGACGAGCAGTCCGAGGCCGATGCCGGTCACCGTGCCGAGGAGCCGGCGGAAGCCGCGGACCAGGGTCTCGCCGCGCGAGGTGGTGTTCACGAAGATCCACCAGGTGGCGCCGACGGCCCAGTACCAGCGCTCCCCGGACACCAGCTGCCCCACGACCAGGGCGAAGCCCGCGCCGACGGTCGCCTGGACCGCCTGGCGCGTGGTGATCCGGGCGAGGCCCGTCCCGCCCGGTGGCGCGACCGCGGGGGCCGGGGTCAGGCGGCGCTCGTAGCACCACAGTCCGAAGCGCACCGCGGCCGCCGCGAGCACGGACAGCAGGACGGCGGCGTACAGCTCGGGCAACTGCCCGGGGGTCGCCTGCAGGAACTGCGCGACGAAGAAGGTCATGAACGCGAACACGCCGAGGCTGTGTCCGCGTGGCCCCCAGCGGCGGGCGTAGACGCCCGCGCCGACCACGGCGAGGAAGGTGAGGTCGCGGGCGACGGGGTGGTCGTGCAGTTCGGCTGCGGCGGCCAGCACGGGCAGACCGACGGCCGGCAGCAGCGCGGTGGTCACGGCCTGCCCGCGGACGGTCGTGTCCGTGACCGTGAACAGGGCGAGGAGCGCGGCCAGCCCACCGGTGACGGCACCGGCGAGGGAGTGCCCGGCGAGGCCGCAGACGACGACCGCGAGGCCGATGCCGAGGACGGCACGCGCGGCGAAGCGCAGCCGCGTCCGCCCCGGGTCCGGAGCCACGAACACCCTCTTCAGCACTTCCCACCCCTTGCATACGACCGGCATGAAAAAGGCGCCGCGGGATCCGCAGCGCCATCGACGCCTCCATGACAGCATCACTTCCGCCACTGGCTCAAGTGGCTCCGAGTTCACTGGGCCATTGGCGCAGCGACAAGGACTTCTCGTGGCTCTTCACCAGGCCAACGGACGACGTCGGACGGCCCAGCCCGGCTGTGTCCCACTGGGCCATTGGTACAGTCGGCCGTGATCTTCGGCGGAAGGGAGGCAGGGCGCCATGGCCGTGGACGAGCTGGACACCCGCATCCTGCGGCTGCTGCTGGAGCAGCCGCGTACGAGTGTGCGTGAGTACGCCCGTCTCCTCGGGGTGGCCCGCGGCACGCTCCAGGCCCGCCTCGACCGCCTGGAACGGGACGGCGTGATCACCGGCACCGGCCCGGTGCTCTCCCCCGCCGCACTCGGCCACCCGGTGCTCGCGTTCGTGCACATCGAGGTCACCCAGGGCCACCTCGACGACGTGGGCGACGCACTGGCCGCCGTACCGGAGATCGTCGAGGCGTTCTCGATCACGGGCGGCGGTGATCTGCTCACCCGGGTCGTGGCGCGTGACAACGCCCACCTCGAGGACGTGATCCAGAAGCTGATCAGCCTGCCCGGGGTCGTCCGCACCCGCACCGAGGTGGCCCTGCGCGAACGTGTGCCGCACCGGCTGCTGCCGCTCGTCGAGTCGATCGGCCGGGCGGCCACGCAGTGATCACGGCACGGACGCCCTTGGCATCATGACCCGCATGAGCGATCTCGGCGGCATCTCGGTCATCTTCGATCTCGACGGAACGCTCGTGGACAGCGAGCCGAACTACTACGAGGCGGGCCGGCAGATCCTCGCCGAGCACGGCGTACCGGACTTCACCTGGGCCGACCACGAGCAGTACGTCGGCATCAGCACCCAGGAGACGGTCGCGCACTGGAAGCAGCGCTACGGGCTGCGCGCCTCCGTCGAGGACCTGACCGCCGCCAAGAACCGCCGCTATCTGGAGCTCGCCCGCACCTCCACGCGCGCGTACCCCGAGATGCGCAAGTTCGTCGAGCTACTGGCCGCCGAGGGCGTCCCGATGGCCGTGGCCTCGGGGTCGTCGCCCGGGGCCATCGCAGCGATCCTGGCTGTCACGGGCCTGGACGCCCAGCTGCGAACGGTCGTCTCGGCGGACGAGGTCGCGCACGGCAAGCCCGCCCCCGACGTCTTCCTGGAGGCCGCCCGCCGGCTCGGCGCGGACCTCGCCGGCTGTGTGGTCGTCGAGGACGCGGCTCCCGGCGCGGCCGCCGCCCACGCGGCCGGCATGCGCTGCATCGCGCTCCCCTATGTGGCCGCCCAGGCCGACGCGCCGGAGTTCGCCACCGCCGACCTCCTGCTGCGGGGCGGCCAGGCGGAGTTCACGGCGAGGGCGGCGTACGACTGGCTCGTGCGCACGACTCCGACACCCTGAACCCACCGACCGGGTCGTGCGTACAGCGGAGCAGGCTTCGTCCGTCCGCTGACTCCGGGGCGAGTGCCGCGGCACTAGGAACGGCGGCGAGGCTTGCCGCGGCGGCCGCTCCTGGGCGTGCCGGACCGAGGGTTCTTTCCGGCCGCCGGCTTCCGCCGTGCGGCGGCCTCGTCGCGGCGCTTCTCCTCGGGCTGCGCCGCCTGCCGGCTGCGACCCCGCGTGCTGTTCACGGTGCGGCCGCGGACGATGCCGATGAAGTCCTCGACCAGGTCGGTGTGCGCGTCCTCCGGCCAGCTCAGGGCGACGCCTGACTGCGGGGCGTCCACGAGCGTCCGGTAGGTCAGGTCCCTGCGGTGGTACAGGCGGGCCAGGGACTGGGGGACGGCGAGGACGCCGATGCCCGCCGCGACGAGTTCGATCGCGTCGGCGGTGGTGGCGGGGCGTTCGAAGGCGGGCTCTCCGGGGGGCTGCTCCCAGCCGAGGACGTCGTCGAGGGGATGGAGGACGACCTCCTCGGCGAGGTCCTCGAGGGTCGCCTCGTCCGCCGCGGTCAGGAGGTGGTCCTTGGGGACCACGACGACCGTCGTCTCGGTGTAGAGGGGGATCGCGCTGAAGACCGTACGGTCGACCGGCAGCCGTACGATCCCCGCGTCCGCCGCGCCGTCCCGCAACACATCGGATGCCTCGGCGGCCGTGACGGAGACGAGGTTCAGGGGGACGTCGGGCAGGCGCTCGTTCCAGATCCGCACCCACTTGCCGGGGGTCGCCCCAGGGACGTACGCGAGCCGGAACGAAGGGTGTGCTTCCGAGCCTGTCACCCCGCCAGGTTACCGGCTGTGGTCGGGGGTCTCGTATCCGGCCGATAGTCTGGACAGCATGAAGTCGCACCAGACCACCCAGACGATGAAGCCCGCGACCGCGGCGAAGAAGCTGGGTGTGTACCTCCCCGCCACCCCCGCCGAGTTCCAGCAGGGAGTCGTCTCGCGCGCCGAACTGAACGAGCTCCAGGCCGATCCGCCCGAGTGGCTGCGGGAGCTGCGACGCAACGGCCCGCACCCGCGGCCGGTGGTCGCCGCGAAGCTGGGCGTCTCCATCGCGGGGCTCGCACGCGGCGGGGTGACGGAGCCGCTCACCAGCGAGCAGATCGAGGCGCTGAAGGCGGAGCGGCCGGAGTGGCTGGAGAAGGAGCGCGCCACCCAGGCGGAGGTCCGCAAGGAAGCGGCCCGGCTCAAGGCGCGCAGCGCCGAGCAGGGCGCTCACTGACACGGAGTTCCGCCCCCGGGATCGTGCACGCAGGTGAGGGCCCCGTTTGCGGACCGGGGCCCTCACGCATGGGGGTGGACCGGCGGTCTCAGGCGGCTTCCCGAGCGCCGCGCTCCGCCCCGTCCCGGTGAATGGGCGTGCCCGAACCGGTCAGCGGGACGCCCGTGCCGCCCCGCCGGGTCGCGACGATCTCCGCCGCGATGGACAGGGCGGTCTCCTCGGGCGTACGGGCGCCCAGGTCGAGGCCGATGGGGGACCTGAGCCTGGCCAGCTCCCGCTCGCTCACGCCTGCCTCCCGCAGTCTCCGGTTGCGGTCGGCGTGGGTGCGCCGCGAGCCCATCGCGCCGACGAACGCGACCGGCATCCGCAGGGCCTCCTGCAGGAGCGGTACGTCGAACTTGGCGTCGTGGGTGAGCACGCACAGCACCGTGCGCGCATCGGTCGCCGTACCCCGCAGATAGCGGTGCGGCCAGTCCACGACGATGTCGTCCGCGTCGGGGAAGCGGACCCGCGTGGCGAAGACGGGACGGGCGTCGCACACGGTGACGTGATAGCCGAGGAACTTGCCCGCGCGCACGAGCGCCGCGGCGAAGTCGATCGCGCCGAAGACGATCATGCGTGGCGGCGGCACGCTGGACTCGACGAACAGCGTGAGGCCGCCGGGGCAGTGCGAGCCGTCCTCCGACAGCTCGACCGTGCCGGTGCGGCCGGCGTCCAGCAGGGCGCGGGCCTCCGCGGCCGCCGTCCGGTCCAGCTCCGGGTGACCGCCGAGACCGCCCTCGGTCGTTCCGTCGGGGCGTACGAACAGGGCGCCGCCGAGGAGTCCGGCCGGCCCGCGGGCGACCCGGGCCACCGCGGCCGGCTCGCCCTGCGCGGCGGCCGACAGCGCCGCCGCGAACACCCGGTCGCCGGACGCGATCGGCGTGACCAGTACGTCGATGGCCCCGCCGCAGGTCAGCCCGACCGCGAAGGCGTCCTCGTCGCTGTACCCGAACCGCTCGCGCACCGTCTCGCCGTCCTGCAGCGCCTGGACGCACAGGTCGTACACCGCCCCTTCGACACAACCGCCGGAGACCGAGCCGATGGCCGTGCCGTCCCGGTCGACGGCGAGGGCGGCGCCGGGATCGCGCGGCGCGCTGCCGCCGACGGCGACGACGGTGGCGACCGCGAAGTCCCGGCCCTCGGCCACCCAGCGGCTCAGCTCCTCGGCGATGTCAAGCATCCCGGGCTCCGGTGCCCGCGGCTGCGGCCAGCAGGACGCGGTCGGGCCGGATCGGCAGGTTCCGGTGGCGTACGCCGGTCGCGTGCCAGACGGCGTTGGCGATCGCCGCCGCCGCACCGACGATCCCGATCTCGCCGATCCCCTTGATGCCGACCGGGTCGTCGGGGTCGGGGTCGTCCACCCAGTCCGCCTCGATGTGCGGCACGTCGGCATGCGCGGCGACGTGATAGCCGGCCAGGTCGGCGCCGACGTGACCGCCCGAAGTCCGGTCGCGGACCGCCTCCTCGTGCAGGGCCATGGAGATGCCCCAGACCATCCCGCCGATGAACTGGCTGCGCGCCGTCAGCGGGTTGACGATCCGCCCGGCCGCGAACATGCCCAGCATGCGCCGGACGCGCACCTCACCGGTGGTGACGTCCACGGCGACCTCGGCGAACTGCGCTCCGAAGGAGTGCCGTTCCTTCTGTGCGAGGGCACCCACGGCCGCGGAGGTGTCCGAGCGGACCGTGATGCCCTCGGGCGGAACACCGCCGCCCAGGGCGAGTCGCTCCCGCAGCTCCTGCGCGGCGGCCATGATCGCCCAGCCCCAGGAGCGGGTGCCCATCGAGCCGCCGGCGATCATCGCGAAGCCGAAGTCGCTGTCCCCGATGCGGACGCGGACGCGGTCCGGCGCGACCTCGAGTGCGTCGGCGGCGATCAGGGTGAGCGCGGTGCGCGCCCCGGTCCCGATGTCGGACGCGGTGATCCGCACGGTGAAGGTGCCGTCCGCCTCCGCCGTCAGGGCCGCCGTCGAGGGCGCGGCCCCGGCGCCGAAGGAGGCCGCCGCCGTGCCGGTGCCGAGCAGCCAGCGTCCGTCCCGGCGCAGTCCGGGGCGCGGGTCGCGGTCCGCCCAGCCGAACCGGCGGGCGCCCTCCTGGAAGCAGGCGAGCAGGTTGCGGCTGCTGAACGGCAGCCCGGAAACGGGGCCCGCCTCGGGTTCGTTGCGGGTGCGCAGTTCGATCGGGTCGAGGCCGCACTTCTCGGCGAGTTCGTCGAGCGCCGACTCCAGCGCGAACGAGCCGGGTGCCTCGCCCGGCGCCCGCATCCAGGTCGGGGTCGGCACATCGAGTCGTACGACCTCGTTGGCGGTGTGATGGGCGTCGGCGTCGTACATCACGCGGGCCGGCCCGGAGCTCGGCTCGACGAACTCGTGCACGGTCGACGTCACGCTCAGTGAGCGGTGCTCCAGGGCGCGCAGCCGTCCGTCGGCGTCCGCCCCGAGCCGGACGCGCTGGGCGGTCGGGCTGCGGTAGCCGGCGAGCGAGAACATCTGGCGGCGGGTGAGGACGACCCGGACCGGGCGCTGGAGGGCGGTCGCGGCCATCACGGCGGCCACCTGGTGTGCGCGGACGCCCTTGGACCCGAAACCGCCGCCGATGTGTTCGGACCGCACGCGCACGGCGGACGGTTCGAGGGAGAACAGCGCCGCCAGCTCCTGCGCGACCCAGGTGCTGCCCTGGTTGGAGTCGACGACCTCCAGCCGGCCGCCGTCCCAGTGAGCCGTCGCCGCATGCGGCTCCATGGGGTTGTGGTGCTCCTCGGGCGTGGTGTACTCGGCGTCCACCACGACGGCGGACGCGGCGAGTTCGGACTCCAGGTCCCCCTTCTCCGTCACCCCCGGCATGTGGGAGTCCACCGAGTAGGCGTCCGGGCGTCCGGCCGAGAACGCGACGTCGTGCGGCTCCTGCTCGTAGTGCACGACCAGCGCCTCGGCGGCCTCCCGGGCCTGCTCGGACGTCTCCGCGACGACCAGCGCCACCGGCCAGCCCATGTGCGGCACGCGGTCGTGCTGGAAGAGGGCGGTGGTCGGCTCCGGCTTCACTCCCAGCAGGCCGACGTGGTCGGTGTCGACGCGGGGGGCGTTGCCGTGGTGCAGGACGGCGAGGACGCCGGGCATGCCGAGGACGCCGTCGGCCTCCACCGAGCGGATGCGGCCGCGGGCCACGGTGGACAACGCGAGCCAGCCGTGGGCGAGTTCGGCGAAGGGGATCTCTCCGGCGTAGCGGGCGGCTCCGGTGACCTTGTCCACGCCCTCCACGCGGGAGTGGGCGGTGCCGACGGAGGGCGTCAGGCGGGTGGCCGTGGTCATCGGGCGGCCTCCTCGGCGAGTTCGGTCAGCACGGCCACGACGAGGTTGCGCATCAGGGTCACCTTGTATCGGTTGTCGGGCAGTGGTCGGGCGGCGGCCAGTTCGGCGTCCGCGGCGGCGGCGAAGGCCTCGGCGTCCGCCGGTCCCCCGGTCAGGAGGCGTTCGGCCTCGCGGGCCCGCCAGGGCCGGGACGCGACGGCGCCGAGGGCGAGGCGTACGTCCCGTACGACGCCGTCCCGGACGTCCATCGCGGCGGCGAGGGAGCCGATCGCGAAGGCGTAGGAGGCGCGCTCGCGGACCTTGCGGTAGCGCGAGTGGGCGGTGACGGGGGCGGGCGGCAGGGTGACGCCGGTGATCAGCGCGCCCGCCGGCAGCGCGGTCTCCAGGTGGGGCGTGTCGCCCACCGGCAGATAGAACTCGGTGAGCGGCAACTCGCCGGGCCCCTCTGCCGTTTCGTACGAGACGACGGCGTCGAAGGCGGTGAGGGCGACCGCCATGTCCGAGGGGTGGGTGGCCACGCAGTGCTCGGATGCGCCCAGGACGGCGTGGTTGCGGTGCTCGCCCTCGACGGCGGGGCAACCGCTGCCGGGTACGCGCTTGTTGCAGGGCTTGGTCACATCGGCGAAGTAGCCGCAGCGGGTGCGCTGGAGCAGGTTTCCGCCGACGGTGGCCATGTTGCGCAGTTGTCCGGAGGCGCCGGCCAGGACCGCCTGCGTCAACGCCGGGTAACGGCGGCGGACTTCGGGGTGGGCGGCGAGGTCGCTGTTGGTGACGGTCGCGCCGATGCGCAGGCCGCCCTCCTCGGTCACCTCGATCCGGTCGAGGGGCAGTTCGCGTACGTCGACGAGCCGGGCGGGCCGCTCGACGCCGGTCTTCATCAGGTCGACGAGGTTGGTGCCGCCGCCGAGGAAACGCGCGTCCGGATCGGCGCCGAGCAGCGCGACCGCGCCGGCGACGTCATGGGCCCGCTGATAGCCGAAGTCCCTCATGCCGCCGCCTCCTCGTCCACCGCCGCCGCCTGGGCAACGGCCTGGACGATCGACACGTACGCACCGCAGCGGCACAGGTTGCCGCTCATCCGCTCCCGGATCTCCTCCGCGGTCAGCGGTGGCGGCCCCGCTTCGGGCCGGACGTCGTCGGTGACGGCGCTCGGCCAGCCCGCCGCGTGCTCCTCGATCATCGCGACGGCCGAACAGATCTGGCCGGGCGTGCAGTAACCGCACTGGAAGCCGTCGAGGTCGAGGAACGCCTGCTGCACCGGATGCAGCCGCTCACCGTCGGCCACGCCCTCGATGGTGGTGATCTCACGCCCTTCGGCGGCCACCGCCAGTTGCAGACAGGCCACGGCCCGTCGCCCGTCGACCAGAACCGTGCATGCACCGCACTGCCCCTGGTCACAGCCCTTCTTGGTGCCGGTCAGATCGAGACGTTCACGTAGTGCGTCGAGCAGGGTGGTGCGATGGTCGACGGACAGCGGATATTTCTCGCCATTGATGGTCAGGGTGATGGCGCTGGACGTCGAGGAGGGGGCTGGGGCCATGATCAGCCTTCTTTCGCATATCCGGAGCACGTCGGGGGACGACCCGGCAAGCAGATGAATCTGGACGTATCGCGAGATCGATGGACGTATCAGAAGAGTCGAGAGGCAGGGAGATGGCGCCGCATATGGCGAGATCGGCTCGTCCGTAGGTATGGTGAACCCAAGCGGACAGCTGTCCACTACAGAAAAACGTACCGGACAGCTGTCCGGTTAGCAAGGCGGGATTCCGGCCAGGAGGACGAGTGCAGGAGAAGAAGCACGCACCTCTGCGCTCGGACGCGCAGCGAAACCGCGAGCGCATCCTGAAGGTGGCCCTGGTCGAGCTGACCCGCTCCGCGGACACGCCGTTGAGCGCGATCGCCAAGAAGGCGTGCGTCGGTCAGGGCACGTTCTACCGCCACTTCCCCAACCGCGAGTCGCTCGTACTGGAGATCTACCGCCACGAGATGCAGCAGGTCGCCGACTCCGCGGCCGAGCTGCTCGAGACCCGGGAACCGGACCGTGCGCTACGGGAGTGGATGGACCGCCTCGCCCAGTTCGCCATGACCAAGGCCGGCCTGGCGGACGCCTTCCGCAAGGCGGCCAACCCGCCGGGGACCCTCCACAAACCCGGCCCCACCCCGGTGATCGCCGCGGCCGAACTCCTGCTCCGCGCCAACGAGGAGGCGGGCACCGTCCGCCCCGGAGTCACCGCGGACGTTTTCCTCCTCGCCATCTCCGGTCTCTGGCAGATCGACCCCCACGGCGACTGGCAGCCCCGGGCCACCCGGCTTCTGGACCTCGTCATGGACGGACTGCGCGCGGGAGCATCCGGGCGGTGACGCGGATCCCGGCGCGGTAGTGCCATGCGCGCCACATGTGCCTCCGCACGCCTTTGCACACCTTCTCCACACCCTCTGCGAAGTCAACAGTCATTCCGTGTAGCCCGTATCAACAACCGTTCCCCCGTGCTCCTTTGCGCACCCGTGCGCCCCCACGGAAAGAGGATTCAAGGGCCGACGGCCGGTTGGACTGGGCAGAACAAAGGTTCAGGCGCCAGGTCGGTGAGCGGTCACCGATTTCCATGGGTCGACTGAGGCAGGGGGTATTCGATGAGCGGTACCGTGACCGAACCGGGGCGGATATGGACCGTGGGTACTGCGCCGGGCATATTCCCGTTCGTCAGTCATGCTATCGCCTTGTTCCGGCGCCCGCTGGACTTCCTGAATTCCCTTCCCGCGCAGGGAGATCTGGTCGAGATACGCCTGGGCCCCATGCGCGCCTGGGTGGCGTGTGATCCCGAACTGGTCCACCAGATGCTGATGGACCCGCACACCTTCGACAAGGGCGGTCCACTGTACGACCGCCTCGGCGCGCTGATGGGCGACGGCCTCGTCACATGCCGCCAGAATGCACATCGCCGGCAACGCACACTCCTGCAGCCCGGCTTCCGCCCGTCCCGCGTCGCCTCGTACACGCAGCTGATGGGCGAGGAGGCCGACGCGCTGTGCCGCGCATGGCGGCCGGGAGAGAGGGTCGATGTCACCGCGGCGATGATGGGACTGACGACGCGGGTGACGAGCCGGGTGCTGTTCTCCGATTCGCTGGACGCGGAGCGGGCGAGAGCCGTACGCGAGAGCCTTGCCGCCGTCGTGCGGGGCCTCTTCGTCCGCACAGTGGTGCCGATGGACACCCTGTTCCGTGTCCCGACGCCCGCCAACCGCCGTTACCGGGACGCACTCGTACGCCTGCACACGCTCGTCGACTCCCTCATCGCCGAACGCCGGCAGGGCACGCCCCGCAACGATCTGCTGGGAACCCTGCTGAAGGCCGAGCGCGGCGGCGAAGGAACGGACGGGCTCACCGAGCAGGAGATCCACGACCAGCTCATCACGCTCCTGCTCACCGGGGTCGAGACCACGGCGATGTGCCTGTCCTCGGCCTTCGGCCTCCTGGCGGCGAATCCCGAGGCGGAACGCCGCCTCCACCGCGAGGTCGACACGGTCCTCGACGATCAGCGCGCTCCGGGACCGGACGAGTTGGCGCGTCTCGCCTACGCCAGGTGCGTGGTCACCGAGACGCTGCGCGTCCATCCACCCGGCTGGCTGTTCACCCGGGTCACCACCGGGGAAACCCGGTTCGCGGGCCGCCGGCTGCCCCGCGGAGCCACCGTCCTGTACAGCCCGTACCTCCTGCACCACGACCCGGCGTCCTTTCCCGAGCCCGAACAGTTCCTTCCCGAACGCTGGTTTCCCGAGCGGGCCACGTCCGTACCGAAGGGCGCGATGCTGCCTTTCGCCGCGGGAAACCGCAAATGCATCGGCGACACCTTCGCCATGGCGGAGGCCACCGTGGCCCTCGCGACCATTGCCGGCCGATGGCGTTTGCGCCCGCTGTCGAGGCACATCGAACCACCGCGCCCCGCGGTGACATTGGGACCGAGGTCGCTGATGATGATCTGCGCATCGCGTCAGACGCACGTGACAGGACTCCCGAACGGCAGGTGACAACGGTGTCCACAACGTATGAGGGAACTCCCACCGCGCCCTACAGCGGAATTCCGACAGGAAACCTCAAGGAACTGATCGAGGCCACCCTCTACATGCCTTTCCCGTTTCTGAGCAATCCCCATCAGTCCGAAGCCGCAGCCGGCGTCGACACATGGTTGCGCGCCTGGGGGCTGACCGACGATCCCTCTGTGGCGGAGATGATCGCCCGCACCCGCCCGGCCGAACTCGCGTCCTACAACAGCCCGACGATGGACGTCGAGGTCCTCCAACTCGTGGCCGATCAGATCGCCTACCAGTTCATCTTCGACGACCGGGCGGAGGAGGTCGGCCGACAGCAGCCCAGCCGGCTGCTGCCCATGCTGTGCGAAAGCATCAGGATCCTGCGGGACGACGAGGCGCCCAGCACCACGCTCGGGGCGGCCCTGGCCGACCTCTACCGCCGGGTTCAGGAACGGTGCACGCCCGCGCAGGCAGCGCGATGGGCATGGAACAGCCGGGAGTACGTGCACGGGCTGTTGTACGAAGCGGTGGCCCAGACCCACTCGCTTCCCCTGCGGATCGGACTCAACAGCTCGATACGCGCGCTCACTGCGGGTGTCGAGCCCTTCTACCCGCTGTGCGAGGCTGCAGGTCCGCACGAGTTGAACCCCGAGGAGCTGCATCACCCCGTCATGCGGCGACTGGGCCGGCTGTCGGCAGACGCGGCGGTGTGGATACCCGACTTGTTCTCCGCGGTGAAGGAGCAGCGCGCGGGCGGAGTGATCAATCTGGCCCTGGCCCACCAGAGCACGTACCGCTGTTCCCTGCCGCAAGCGGTCACCCTGGCCATCCGGCAGATCAACAGCACGATCGGCGAGTTCGAGAGGCTCTACGGGGAGATCGAACCGCAGTTGAGCGCAGCAGGCGTCAGCTACGTGGACGGCATGGTGGGCTGGATCCGCGGTTGCTACTACTGGTCCTGCACCGTGCCGCGCTACGCGGACACGGCGGCTGCCTCCGCGCTCCCCTGAGGCCGTCACCTCCCGACCATGGCCGATTCGAGCTACGTTACCCGGAAGAAGTGACGTCCACGCCGCCACGGCGGATGATTCACCCGTCTCTGTCGTTCTGGTTCGCCAGTCCGGCTCCTGCGCCGCTGCGAGGGCGTACTCTCGGCGCTGTCTTCCGAGGGCCGACGACTGGAAGCGGGTACGGCACATGTCGATGGGGCCGCGGCAACCGATCACCGGTCATCAGCCATTGCTCGAACGTCGCCATGAACTGTCCGCGCTCGACGCCGCGTTGGCCGACCTCTGCGACAGTGCCGACGGCGTGCCACAGCCACGGCGGGGCGGACTGCTCGCCTTCACCGGTTCGGCGGGGCTGGGAAAGACGACGCTCATCAGGCAGGCGCGCGAGCAGGCCGCAGCACGCGGGTTCACGGTGTTCTCGGGCCAGGGCGGCGAGACCGAACAGGAGCTGGCCTTCCGTGTAGTGCGCCAGCTCATGCAGCCCGCCCTGGCGGCGATGGACGAAAGGGAGCGACGGGACTTCCTGGGGAGTTGGTACGACATCGTCTCGGCCGCGCTGGGGCTCGAAGCGACGGGCACCACCCGAGTACCCGACCCGACGGGCGTGCGCGACGGCCTGGACTGGGTCATGACGCGCCTGACCGTGCTGAAGGGTCCCCTCGTCCTGCTGCTGGACGACATGCACTGGGCCGATGCCGAGTCCCTGAACTGGCTCGCCTCGTTCGCCCCCAGGGTCGCGGACCTTCCGTTGCTGATCGTCGTCGCGTACCGCCCCGACGAACTGCCGGACGAGGCAACCGCGTTCCGCTCGCACTTCGAGGGCCGAGGAAACCGTCCCCATGTTCTGGCGCCGCTCACCGCCGCCGCCGTTGCGCAGATCGTCCGGCATGAACTCGGTGAGGGGGCCGAGGACGGGTTCTGCGACGAATGCTGGGCGGTCACCGGCGGAAGCCCCTTCGAAGCGGTCGAACTGGCCATCCGGCTCGGCGAACGCCGACTGAGGGGTGTCCGGGACGAGTTGCCCACCATGCGGAACCTCGCCTCCGCGGTAAAGGGTCCAGGCCTGCTCGACCGTCTGCAGCGCCTCGGGACGACCACCGTCCGCTTCGCGTGGGCTGCCGCCGTACTGGGCACGTCCATCTCGCCGGACCTCGCCGCCACCATCGCGGTGGTCGGCAGCGAGGACGCCGCCGAGGCGACCGAGCGGCTGCGCGCCGCCAGGATCCTGGCGCACACGTCGGGGCCGGGCGGCGGCCTGGAGTTCGTCCACCCCCTGATCGCGACGACGGTCTACCGAGGTATTCCCACGAGCCTGCGGCCCGGTCTGCACAATGCGGCGGCGGAAGCCGTCCGAGCGGCCGGGCTCGGCCCCGCGGCCGCCGCCCGGCATCTGCTGGAAGTGCCCTGCGAGGGCAGGAGCGAGGCGGTGGCGTGCCTGCGGGAGGCCGCCCGTGAGTACCTCCGTGCCGGCGCCCCGGAGGCCGCACGGCGGGTCCTGGCCCGAGCGCTTCAGGAGCCGCCCCTTCCGGAAGACCGTGCCGCGCTCCTCCACGAACTCGCGTCCTCGACCTTCCTCATCGATCCCGCAGCCACCATCAGTCACCTCCGGGAGGCGCTGGCGGAGCCGGGAGTCGACCCCGAGCTGCGTGCCTCCATCGTCTACCGGCTCACCCAGGCGCTCGCCCACACCGATCAGGTGGCGGAGGCCGCGGCCGTGGCCGAGGAGGAGGTGCGACAGGCCGTAGACGCGCGGACACGACTGCGGATGCAGGCCTATCACTTCGTGTGGAGCGCCTTCCGCACCGACGAGCCCGACTCCCCCGCCCGCTCCCGCCGGCTGGCCCGGCTGGCCGCCCGGCTGCCCGGTCGTGGTCTGGAGGAGCGCTACATCCTGGGCCTGCGAGCCTGGGATGCCCTCGTGCGCGGCGAGCCGCGGCAGGTCGTGCTCGCGAATGCCGAGGAAGCCCTGCGCGGTGGTCTGAGCTGGACCGACAAGAACCACGGCTTCGAGGTCCCGGTGTCGGTCGCCCTGGTGTTCCTGTACTGCGATCAGCCTCGGCGGGCGGAGGAGCTGTTCACCAAGGGCATCGCCGAGTGCGAGGCCAAGGGCTGGCGCGGCTCCCACCTGGCCCTCGGCCACACCCTCTTCGGCTACATCCGCTACCGGCGCGGCTGTCTGGCCGAAGCGGAGGAGTTGGTGAACGAGGGCCTGCGCACCGCCGAACGAGTAGAAGGCGCCGTCCCCGCCCAGTGGTTCGCCATCGGCATCCTCATCCAGATCCTGCTCGCCCGCGGGCGAACCGAGGACGCACGCCGGCTCGCGGACTCCTACCGCTATGGCGAGGTCGTCCCGAACGCGGTCATCTACCCGGATCCCCGCACGGTGTACGCCGAACTGCTGCTGGCCGAGGGCCGGATCGCCGAGGCGGAGGGGCTGTTGACCGCCGTCGGAGACCGGCTGGAGGCACGCGCCTGGCGCAACCCCGCCTGGTGCCCGTGGCAGCTGAACCTGTCGGCCGCGCTCGCCCCCACCACGCCCGACCGGGCGGTGCGTCTCGCCCGGGATGCGGTGAAGCGGGCCCGGGACTTCGGTGCGGCCTCCGCGATCGGTCAGGCGCTGCACGCCGAGGCCGAGGCGACCGGCGGTCCGGCCGCTCTGAAGCTGCACGCGGAGGCCGTCGAGCATCTGCAGCGGTCGCCGGCCGCGTACGAACTGGCCCGCGCCCAGGTCGGCCACGGGGCCGCGCTGTCCCGGAACGGCCGGCTGCAGGAGGCTGCCCACCGGCTGTACCAGGGCCTGGAAGGTGCCGTCCACTGTGGTGCCGAGGCCCTCGCCGCCCGGGCCAGGGACGAGTTGTCCGCGGCCGGACTGCGGCCGTTGCCCCTGCGCTACGCCCAGACCGACACGCTCACCGCTCCCGAGCGCAAGGCTGCCGAGATGGTGGCCGTGGGGCACCCGGTGGGTGTCGTCGCGAAGGATCTGCACCTCACCGAGCAAGGGGTGACGCAGTTGCTCTCCTCCGTCTACCGCAAGGTGGGCACCGATGCCGCCGGCCTCGCCAGGGCCCTGGAGACGTTTCCCCGGCCCCGGGCCTGACCGACAGCGCTTGCCGAGGGCATGCCCCCTCGTGCTGTCGACGAAGAGAGTCTGTGCTTTTTCGGTCATCGTCATGACGTGCACCTGTCCAAACCGTGCTTACTGATGGCACGCTGCCTTTCTCACTGCGCGCAGCAACACCCCTTCCTGCCCGGGCGGATGGTCCCCACCGCCCGGCCCCCACCGCAGAAGGAGACCGCGTGATAGGCAGCCTCCGCAGGTTCGGCACATCCGGCGGCACCCGCGTTCGCCGCACCGTTCTCGGCGCTCTGGCCGGCGTCGCCGCCTTGCTGGCCACCGGTGTCACCGCCACACCGGCAGGCGCCGCCGACACGAAACCGGCAGTGGTGCCGCTCTCGGCGCAGGAACGCGCCCGTGGCTTCTGGACGCCGGAACGGATGCGTCAGGCCACTCCGCTCGACGTACTGTCCGTCGACCGCTCGGACGTCGGAGCACCGGCGCCTCGCAAGGGCAAGAAGGCGATCATCGCGCCCAGCGCCCCGGCGTCCCCCGTCGGGCCCCTGGCGTTCCCCCACAGCGGCGGCGCCTGGACCGGCGGCGGGGCCGTGGTGAAGACCGCGGGGCGGGTGTTCTTCACCTACCAGGGCCGCACCGCCTCGTGCTCGGGCAACGCCGTCACCAGCGCCAACAAGAGCACCGTGGTCACCGCCGGCCACTGCGTGAAGCTGGAGGGCTCCTGGCACACCAACTGGGTGTTCGTGCCGGGCTACCACGACGGACAGGCCCCGTACGGAAGGTGGGCGGCGGCCAAGACCCTGTCCACACCGCAGTGGACGGACAGTGAGGACATCAACTACGACATCGGCGCGGCCGTGGTCGCCCCGCTGGACGGCAAGAAGCTGACCGACGTCGTCGGCGGCCAGGGCCTGGCCTTCAACACCGGCTACAACAAGGCCATGTACGCCTTCGGCTTCCCGGCCGCCGCACCGTACGACGGCGAGAAGTTCATCTACTGCAGCGGTACCACCTACCGGGACTTCCTGCTGTCCGGCGACCACGGTCTGACCTGCGACATGACCGGCGGCTCCAGTGGAGGCCCCTGGTTCACCCAGTTCGACGAATCCACCGGCACCGGGCTGCAGTCGTCGGTGAACAGCTTCAAGTACAACTTCCTGCCGACCGCCATGTACGGCCCGTACTTCGGCGCGGACGCGCAGAACCTGTACCAGACCGCCCAGTCGTCCTGAGCGGCCGGCCTGCCCCTCCGAAGCCGAGGCCGGCGCCCATCGCGCCGGTCACGGCGGAGGCCGGAGAGCCCCGCCATGCCACGTTGAGTAACGTAGTGAGTGCAGCGAATTACTCATTTCCGTGATCGAAAGCGGTTGAGCATGGCGGCGCCATCGTTCACGACCGGCGACACCGAGGAATCCGTCGTTTCGCCGGTCAGCTCACACAACGAGTGGGATCCGCTGGAGGAAATCATCGTCGGTCGTCTCGACGGCGCGGCGATCCCCTCCAAGCACCCGGTCGTGGCCTGCAACATCCCACCCTGGGCGGCCCGGCTGCAGGGCCTCGCCTCCGGCTTCAGATATCCGCGCATGCTGATCGAGCGGGCGCAGGACGAGCTCGACCAGTTCATCACCCTCCTGGAGTCCCTCGGCGTCACGGTCCGGCGCCCGGACGCGGTCGATCACAGGAGACAGTTCGGCACCCCCGACTGGTCGTCGCGCGGTTTCTGCAACACCTGTCCGCGCGACAGCATGCTCGTGATCGGCGACGAGATCATCGAGACCCCGATGGCCTGGCCCTGCCGGTACTTCGAGACTCACTCCTATCGCTCAATCCTCAAGGACTACTTCCGGCGCGGCGCGCGCTGGACGGCGGCGCCGAAGCCGCAGCTCACCGACGCACTGTTCGAGGCGGATTTCCGTACGCCCGAGGCCGGCGAGCCCATGCGCTACATCCTCACCGAGTTCGAGCCGGTGTTCGATGCGGCGGATTTCGTGCGCGCGGGACGGGATCTGTTCGTGACGCGGAGCAACGTGACCAACCAGATGGGCATCGACTGGTTGCGCCGCCATCTCGGGCCCGGCTATCGCGTCCACGAGATCGAGAGCCGCTGCCGTACGCCCATGCACATCGACACGACGTTCGTCCTGCTCTCGCCCGGCAAGGCGCTGGTCAATCCCGAATACATCGACGTCGACCGCCTGCCCGACGTGCTGAGCTCGTGGGACATCCTGATCGCCCCCGAGCCCGACCCGATCGACGAGCGCATCCTCAGGGTCACCTCGATGTGCGGCAAGTGGCTCAGCATGAACGTTCTCATGATCGACGAGAAACGGGTGATCGCGGAGCGGCACCACACCGACATGCTCCGCGCGCTCGAGAAGTGGGGATTTGAACCGATCCCGTGCGATCTGCTGCACTACGCGCCGTTCGGCGGATCGTTCCACTGCGCGACGCTCGATGTCCGGCGTCGCGGCGCGCTCGAATCCTATTTCTCCTGATCGGCCCACCGATCCCGTAACCGCCCGCCGGCATCCGCCCTCCGCCCCCGAGCCGACCCTGAGGGATCCCCCATCTACCCCCGAGATGTGTCAGGAATCTTTGACAGGTACCCGAAGGGGCTGTCAGCCTTTTCTGACAGGTACGAGGGAAAGGGGCCGCGATGCCCGAAGTCCCGCCTCCGGCACCGACGGGCGACGAGCTGCTGAAGGTGCTCTCCGCGCTCGGCAATCCGCACCGCATGCGGATCATCGCGGCGCTCATGGAGAGCCGGAACTACGTCAGCGCGCTGGCTCGCGAGATCGGTATGGGCCGACCGCTGCTGCACATGCACCTGCAGCGGCTGGAGGCCGCCGGACTGGTCGTCGGCACGCTCGAACTCGCTCAGGACGGCAAGGCGATGAAGTACTTCGAAGTCGCCCCGTTCTTCTACGAGTTGACACCCCATGTCATCGCCCGGGCGGCCGCGACGATCACCGAGACCGCTGACCGGACCGACCGGACCCCGAAAGAGGAAGCGAAGTGAACGAGGAACTGGTGACGCTCGCCGCCGACGGATCCGACCTGGAGGCCCTCGTCGGCGCGGTCGGCGCGGCCGGAGTCTTCTCCCTGCTCATCGTGATCGTCTGGCAGCTCGCCGCCACCTGGCGGGCCCGCATGCTGGCGGCACGCGAGGAGCAGTACAAGGAACTCGCGGCAAAGTACGCGCAACTCCTCGAAGACACCGTGGAGTTGCAGCGCCGCACCGTCGAGGAACAGCGCCAGACCCTCGACGAACTGACGCAGACCCGGCTGGCGGTCGGCTCGATGGAGAAGATGATGCGCGAGATCGAGTAACAGCGGCCGCAGACGTACGGCCGGGAGCGCCAACTCCCGGCCGTACCGAGGAAGCACACGTCCCGGACACACATCCCGTACGCCACGGCAGGTCGTCACACCTCATGCGCCGTGGTGCCGATCCCGTGCGCCCCGTGCCGGTCGCCGCGCAGGTTACCGGCGGCGCGCTCCCACGAAGGAGACTACTCATGCGTGCGCTGCTCAAGCGCGTCACCCGTGCGCCCGGCGGGCGGCGCGGCAAATGGCTGATCCTTGCGGCCTGGCTGATCGTGGCCGTCGCGCTCGGCCCGCTGGCCGGAAAGCTCGGCGACGTCGAGGACACGAGCGCCAACGCCTTCCTGCCCCGCGGCGCCGAGTCCGCGCGGGTCAACACCGAGCTGGAGAAGTTCCGTACGGACACGGTCATGCCCGCCGTCGTCGTCTACACCGGCGAGGCCGCGGAGGCGAAGGCGGCCGCCGACCGGACGGCCTTCGCACAGTTCGTCCCTGCTGGGGAGGAGATCTCGCGCCCTGTCCCGTCCGATGACGGCAAGGCCCTGATGACCGTCGTCCCGCTGGACACCGAGGACGACATCACCGGCAGGATCGACGAACTGCGCGAGATCGCCGGAGCCGATGCCCCGCCCGGTGTGGACATCGAGGTCGGCGGGCCCGCCGGCTCCCTCACCGACCAGGTCGCGGTCTTCGACGGCCTCGACTCGACCCTGCTGGTCGCCACCGCCCTGGTCGTCGCAGTACTGCTCCTGATCACCTACCGCAGCCCGATCCTGTGGCTGCTCCCCCTGCTCTCCGTCGGCTTCGCGGCCGTCCTCACCCAGGTCACCACCTACCTGCTGGCCAAGCACGCCGGACTGCCGGTGGACCCGCAGAGCGCGGGCGTGCTGATGGTGCTCGTCTTCGGTGTCGGTACCGACTACGCGCTGCTGCTCATCGCCCGCTACCGCGAGGAACTGCACCGCCGCACCGACCGCCACGAGGCGATGCGCATCGCGCTCGGCCGCTCCGGCCCGGCGATCCTCGCCTCGGCCGGCACCATCGCCGTCGGCCTGGCCTGCCTCGCCTTCGCCGACATCAACTCCTCGCGCTCGCTGGGACTGGTCGGCGCGATCGGCGTCGTCTGCGGCTTGCTGGCGATGGTCACCGTGCTTCCGGCGCTGCTCGTCATCACCGGCCGCTGGGTGTTCTGGCCGTTCGTACCCCGCCACGGCACGCCCGCCCGCAAGGCGCGCACCGTCTGGTCCCGCATCGGCACAGCCGTGGCCCGGCGACCCCGCTGGTCGTGGATGATGTCCGTCACCGCCACCGGCATCCTCGCGCTCAGCGCGACCGGCATCTCCATGGGCCTGTCGCAGGCCGAGACGTTCCAGGACAAGCCCGAGTCGGTCGTCGCCCAGGAGAGGATCTCGGCGCATTATCCGTCGGGCGCCTCGGACCCCGCGAAGATCGTCACCAGCACCAGCCAGGCAGCCGAGGTCCGGGCCGCCGCGGCCACGGTCGACGGCGTCGCCCGTGTCGAGAAGGCCGCCGACCGCACCCCGGACGGCGCACTCACCACACTCTCCGTGGTGTTGGCGGACGCCCCGGACAGTCAGGCCGCCAAGGACACGATCGACGAGCTCCGCGACGCCGTGCACGAGGTCAGTGGCTCGGGCGCCCTCGTCGGCGGCACCACCGCACAGACCCTCGACACCCAGCGGGCCGCCGACCGCGATCTGACCACGGTCATCCCGATCGTGCTCCTGGTCGTCCTCGGCGTCCTGATCTGGCTGCTGCGGGCCCTCGTCGCCCCGCTGCTGTTGTTGGCCACCGTGGTGTTGTCGTACTTCGCCGCCCTCGGTGCCTCGAACCTGCTCTTCGAGCACGTCCTGGGCTTCGCCGGCGTCGACTGGTCGATCCCGCTCATGGGCTTCGTCTTCCTGGTCGCCCTCGGCATCGACTACAACATCTTCCTCATGCATCGCGTGAAGGAGGAGGCCGCCCGCCTCGGCCACTCCCGCGGCGTCCTGGAGGGCCTGACCAGCACCGGCGGCGTCATCACCTCCGCCGGCATCGTCCTCGCCGCCACCTTCGCGGTCTTCGCCGGCCTGCCGCTGGTGACCATGGCCCAGATGGGCGTGCTCGTCGGCATCGGCGTCCTCCTGGACACCTTCCTGGTCCGCACGGTCCTGGTCCCCGCTCTCGCCCTGGACCTGGGCCGCTGGTTCTGGTGGCCGGGCAGGCTCTTCCACCGCCTGGCCGACCACGGTGGAGACGCCGAAGGCAGCCCCGCCTCACCCTCCGCACGGGACCGTGCGCACGAGCCGGCCTGACGCCAGACGGACGACGTGCCTCGGGGATGCGGGCCGCAGGTCGCGCCGGTCCGCGTCCCCTGGGTGCTGGCCACCCTGCACGCCGTCGCCTCGACGACGAGTCTGCGGGCGGCGGCCGCCGAGATCAGCGTCCACCACTCCACGCTCCAGGACCGGTTGGCCCACGCCGAGACCCTGCTCGGCCAGCCGGTACGCACCCCGCAGGGCCGGTTCCGGCTCCGACTGGCCCTGACGATGCGCCTCTTGGCCCGGCCGTAGGGACCACGCGGGGTGAATCCCGTGATCCCGGCAGCAAACGCGAAGCCAGCGGTAGACCTGACCCTCGGTGAGGGATTCGTGCCGCACGGGTGAAGCGTGCGACAAACCGGCTTCCGCCACCGCACGAAGTGCGCCATGGTGCCTGCAAGTTACACAGATCCACCACCAGAGACCCACGGAACGCGTTGAAGGGGCAGCCGATGGGAGCGCGGGACGATGCGTGGCAGGGCGAGGAGGCGGCGGCCCGGCGCGGCACCGGACGGCGCAGATTCCTCGGATACGTACTGGCGGCACCGACCCTGACCGTCGCCGCCCAGCTCGGCGAGGCGGCACTCGCTCCCCGGCAGGCCGCGGCACAGGCCGCGTCCGTGGTCCCCTCCCTGCCCGGCCCGTCCGAGATCTACGACCTCAACGTCATGCTCACGCATGCCACGCTGCCCACGGCGAACCTCATCACCATCCGGATCGACGCCGACGGCACGGCCGCCTTCGCTCTGCCCCGGGCCGAGGTGGGACAGGGCATCACCACCTCCAGCGCGATGCTGATCGCCGAGGAACTCGACCTGCCGCTCGACAAGGTACGGGTCACACTCGCCGACGCCCGGCCCGAGCTGCTCTTCAATCAGCTCACCGGCGGCTCCAACACCGCCATCTCCACCTTCACCCCGATCCGCGTCGCCGCCGCCGTCGCCCGGGGCCGGCTGCTGCGCGCCGCCGCCCTCGAACTCGGCGAGGTGGTCGGCTCGCTCACCGCCCGCGCCGGAGCCGTCGTCTCCCCGACCGGGCGCAGCCTCACCTACGGCGAGCTGGCCGCGAAGGCGGCCGCCCTCAGCGACACCGCGGTCGAGGTGACCCTCAAGGACCGGTCCC
The DNA here is from genome assembly GCF_042731325.1 of Streptomyces sp. NPDC059866. Lineage (NCBI taxonomy): Bacteria > Bacillati > Actinomycetota > Actinomycetes > Kitasatosporales > Streptomycetaceae > Streptomyces > Streptomyces sp. NPDC059866. The sequence goes on from NZ_JBHWJT010000048.1 coordinate 31,953, forward strand.
GGTTCACCGTCATCGGAACCCCGCAGCGGCGGATCGACGCCCTGGAGGCGGTCACCGGCCGCAAGAAGTTCGCCGTGGACGTACAGGTGCCCGACGCGCTGCCCACCATGGTGTGCCGGCCCCCGACCATCAACGGCACCGTCCGTTCGGTCGCGAACCTCGACGCGGTGCGCACCATGCCCGGGATCACCGACGTCGTACGGATCTCCACCGGCGTCGCCGTCCGCGGCCGCACCTTCGGCCAGTGCATCGACGCCGTCCGCGCCCTGAAGGTCACCTGGGGACCCGGCACTGCCGACGGCGCATCCGACGAGACCGTCCTGCGCAAGCTGAAGGCCGCCGAACCGCCTCTCGTCGTACCACCGTTGCCGCTCCTCACCAAGGCCGTCGACGCCCGCTTCACCTTCCACTTCGCCAGCAACAGCGCCCTGGAGACCAACTGCGCCATCGCCGACGTACGCGCCGACTCGGCCGAGATCTGGGCCGGCCTCAAGTCGCCGATCGCCGCCCAGGAGCAGATCGCCCGCCGGCTCGGTCTGCCGGTCGGCGCCGTCAGGGTCCATGTCACCGAAGGCGGCGGCTCGTTCGGACGCAAGTTGTTCTACGACGCCGCCAGCGAGGCCGCCGAGATCTCGAAGGCCATGAGCAAGCCCGTGAAGCTGATGTGGCACCGCGCCGACGACTTCCGTCAGGGGCGCACGCACCCCATGTCGACCTCGCGGGTCCGGGCCACCTACACGCCCGGCGAGGTCCTCACCTACGCGCAGCGCCACACCTCGGTCGCCACCGACTACGGGCACGGATTCGGCGAGGTCATCACCGCCGAGGCCGCCCGACTGCCGGTCGCCGATCTCACCTTCTCCCAGACGCTCTTCCAGCTCACGCAGCAGAGCCCGTACCACTTCGGCGCCACCACCATGCTGCTCAACGAGACCGACAAGGGCTTCAACACGGGCGCGATGCGGAACATCTACTCGCCCAACGTGCGCTGCGCACAGGAACTGGTCGTCGACGAGCTCGCGAGGCGGATGGGCGACCAGGACCCGTATGCCTTCCGCCGCCGGTTCCTCAAGGACGAGCGGGCCAGGGCAGTCCTCGACAAGGTCGCGGAGCTCGGCAGCTGGGGCCGGGCCATGCCCGCCGGCACCGCCCAGGGCATCGCGGTCCACCCCGAGTACCACTCCTTCGTCGCCGTGCTCGCCGAGATCGACTGCCGGCCCGAGACCACCGGGCGGAAGATTCCCGACGCGTACACCGGCCCCCGGGTCGCCAAGGTCGTCTGCGCCGTCGACGTCGGACTGGCCGTCAACCCACTCGGCCTGGAAGCCCAGATGATGGGCGGGATCATCGACGGCATCGCTCTCACCCTCACCTCCGGCCTCCACCTGCGCGACGGGCACTTCCTGGAGGGGAGCTGGGACAACTACTTCTACACCCGGCAGTGGAACACCCCGCCCGAGCTGGAGGTCGTCGTCATGCCGACGACCACCGGCCGACCGGGTGGCGCGGGGGAGCTGGCTGTCGCGGGCGCGATGGCCGCCGTCGCCTGCGCCTACGGACGCGCCACCGGCACCATGCCGACGACCTTCCCCGTCAACCACGCCGAACCGCTCGGCTTCGAGCCGCCGCCCACCACCCCGCCGGTCCCCGCCTCGCCGACCGACGGTCTCGACCGCGCCTTCCAGACAGGAGTCCCTGTGCCGCAGCACACCTTCATCCTCAACGGCAGGGCCGTCACGGCTGAGGTCGAGGACGACGTCCGGCTGCTGTGGGTGCTCCGGGACGTCCTCGATGTCACCGGGCCGAAGTACGGCTGCGGGGTCGGCGTCTGCCGGGCCTGCACCAGCCACATCAACGGCAGGACGTTCACCCCCTGCATCGTCCCGGTCAAGGACATCGCGCCCACCGACGAGATCACCACCATCGAAGGCCTCCCCGCCACCGTCGGCAGGGACCTGCACCCCCTGCAGGATGCCTGGCTCGACCTCGACGTCGCCCAGTGCGGCTACTGCCAGCCCGGTCAGATCATGACGGCGGTCGCGCAGGTGCGCCGGGCGCGGGAGGAGGGACGGGAGATCGACGACGCCGACCTGGACGAGATCCGCAACATCTGCCGCTGCGGTACTTACAACCGCATCCGCGAGGCGATCGTCGCGGGGGCCCGGCGCATGCCGTGACACAGTCCCGAAGGCCGTTCTCCCGCCTTGTTGTTGTCGATGTCCGGCGCGTTCGGGTGCACCCGGTCTCGATGTCAGTGGTGGATGCCGTGGCCGAAGGAGAGGTGCCGGGCGGCCGGGGAAGGCGAACGGAGCCGGACAGCAGGGAGGTCACTGTGACGCACCGCCGGTCCAGGGGGTGCCGCCGCGCACGGCGAACGGGTCGGTCACTGCCCGCAACCGCGCCGTGCCTCCGGAGGAGACGTTGTCCGGCGCGGACCCGTGCGCTCCTACAATGGCTGGTCACCGGTGGAGGAACGCAGATGGCACGTGGTTGCAGGAGGCGGACGACGCTCGCGTCGCGGTACGGATCCGCCCAGGTGCCGCTCAGCACCCCGCGCGGATCTGCGGCATCCGCTGCCGCGCCCCCCGAGTCGCGCCCATCGACCGCAGCCGGGCCGGGGCCGGGGAGAGTGGTGGCCCGTGGTGTTCACTGATCCGGTGCGGGCCGGCGCCACCGATCTCCTGGTGGGACGCGAGCGCGACCTGGACCGCATCCTCGGATTGTTCGAGCGCAGTGCGGGCGGCACCCTGCTGCTGTCCGGGGAGCCCGGCGTCGGAAAGTCCGCGGTGCTGGACGCGCTGGCCGGAGCTGCCGCTCAGGACGGCACCCGCGTGCTGCGCGCGGCCGGTGCCCAGTTCGAGGCGGACGTCAGCTATTCGGCGCTGAACCAGGTCCTGCTCCCGCTGCACGGCATCCTCGACCGGCTCGACGCCCCCGGCAGGGAGGCCCTGAACGTCGCCCTGGGCTTCGGCGCCGGACCCGCGCCGAAGCGACTGGTCGTCTGCAACGCCGCGCTGGCCCTGCTCCGGTCGGCCTCCGAGGACGGCCCCGTTCTGCTCGTCGTGGACGACCTGCCCTGGGTGGACCGGGCGAGCGCCGCCGTCTTCGGCTTCATCGCCCGACGGCTGTCCGGTGACCCGATCCGGTTCCTCGCCGCCTCCCGCACGGGTGTGGGCAGCTTCTTCGACGGCAGCGGACTGCCGTCGTACGAGCTGCCCGCCCTGGACACGGAATCCGCCGCCCGCCTCGTCGACCTGCGCTTCCCCGACCTGGCGCGTCCGGTGCGGCGGCGCCTGCTGGAGGCCGCGCAGGGAAATCCGCTGGCCCTGCTCGAACTCCCCGACGCCCTGCGCGCGGGCCAGCGGCGGGCGCGGGAGGCCCTGCCGGCGGTCCTGCCGCTGGGCGAGCGTCTGCAGTCCCTGTTCGTCACCCGCATCCGGTCCCTGCCAGCCGCGACCCGCACGCTGCTCCTGCTCGCCACCCTGGACGACACCGGCGACCTCGGCGTGCTGTCGGCCGCCGCGCGGGCGACGGACGGGGACGCGGACCTGCGCGACCTGGATGCCGCCGAACGGGACGGGCTGGTGCGCATCGAGGAGTCCCCGCGCCGCCTGGTCTTCCGGCACCCGCTGATCAAGTCGGCCGTCGTCGAGGAGGCCACCAGCAGCGCCAGGCGCGTGGCGCACCGTGCCCTGGCGCAGGTGCTGGCCGACAAGCCGGAGCGACGGGCCTGGCACCTGGGAGAGGCCACGCTCCAGCCCGACGAGGAAGTGGCCCTCCTTCTGGAGCGAACGGCGCGGCACATCCAGGACCGCGGGGACGCCGTGGCCGCGATCGCCGCGCTCACCCGGGCCGCGGACCTCAGCCCGCTGGACACCGACCGCGCGCGCCGGCTGTCGGAGGCCGCCTATGTGGGCGCCGAGGCGATCGGCGCGCTGAGCAGTGCGTCGGCGCTGCTGGAGGACGCCTGGCGGGCGGATCCCCAGCACGGTGCGTCGCTGCGTTCGGCGACCGCCGCGGTCCAGCTCGTGCTGAACAGCGACGGAGACCTGGCGACGGCCCATCGCCTGCTGGTCGGCGCCATCGAGGAGGGCGACCACGGCTTCGACGCCGAGGACCCGGCACTCATCGACGCGCTGCACTTCCTGCTGCTGCTGTGCAACTACGGGGCGCGCGAGGAGCTGTGGGAGCCCTACTACGCGGCCGTCTCCCGGCTGCGTCCCGCTCCCCCGCCGCTGCTGCTGGTGGCCGCCCGCACCTGGGGCGACCCGGCACATGCCGACGCGGCGACGCTGCGTGCGCTCGACGAGATCATCGACGGCACGACCAAGGAGACCGACCCCGCCCGGGTCGTCCGGGTGGGGACCGCCGCGGTGTACCCGGACCGGCTGGCGGCGGTGCGCGAGGCGGCATGGCGGCTGGTCCGGCAGGGACGCGACGGCGGCGCGGTGCGCCGGCACATCGGCGCCCTGCTGCATCTGTGCCTGGAGGACTACCACCGCGGAGAGTGGAACACGGTCCTGGAGTTGTCCGAGGAGGGGCTGACGCAGTGCGCGGAGTCCGGGTACACCGTCTGCACCTGGTTCTTCCAGTACACCAAGGGCCTGGTGACCGCGTCCCGGGGTGATACCGACACGGCGCACGCGCTCGCCGACGCCATGACGAACTGGGCTGCGCCGCGCGGTATCCGGGAAGCCGTGCACTGCGCCCAGCACGTGCACGCCCTCGCGGACATCGCCGACGGCGACTTCGACGCGGCGTTCGGCCGCGTGACCGCCATCAGCCCGGCCGGCAGTTTCCCTCCGTATGTCGCGCACGCGTCGTGGGTGTTCTTCGAACTGGTGGAGGCCGCGGTACGCACCGACCGGCGCGCGCAGGCTTCCGCACACGTGCGCGCCCTGCGCGAGACGAACGTCCCCGGGCTCTCGCCCCGGCTCGCCCTGTTGGCCGACGCCGCCGAGGCACTCGTCACCGAGGACGACGCCGAGGCCGCCCGCCTGTTCCGAGGGGCGCTGGCCACCCCGGACGCGGACCGGTGGCCGTTCACCCTGGCACGCGTGCGTCTGGCCCAGGGAGAGCGGCTGCGCCGGTCCCGGGCGCTGTCCGAATCCAAGGCTCCGCTGACGGCCGCCCTGATCGCCTTCCAGCAGCTGGAATCCTCGGCCTGGGCCGAACGGGCGCGCAAGGAGCTTCGGGCGGCCGGCCGGGTCGTACCGCACGCCGAGGGCCGGACCGGGGCGTCGCTCACCGCGCAGGAACGCGAGATCGCGGAACTCGCCGCGACCGGATTGACCAACAAGCAGATCGCCGAGCGGCTGTTCATCTCGCACCGCACCGTCGGCGCCCACCTCTACCAGATCTATCCGAAGCTCGGCATCGCGTCCCGGGTGGCGCTGCGGGACGCACTGCGCCGACAGGACGAGGACTGACGGCCGCAACGCCCCGGCCAGGGAGGTGAGTTCCGGACCGGCCCGCCTCCGCACCGGAGGACGACGGCTCGGCTCCCGCACACCCAGCGGTGGGTGGCCGTCTTTCAGCCACCGACGACCCACCGACGGAAACGTCGTTCTAAGGTCATCCAGTGACGAGTACCAACACGAGTACCAACACCACCCGTTCCCCTGTCCTCGACGACACCCGTCCGGCAACGTCGCCCAAGGACTGGCAGGAACGACTTCGGCGGTTCGGACACGTTGCCCGCCCGGTGACGGACGTCCGCCAGCGTCTTGTTCCGCCCTTTCCGAAGCCGACGGCGCGTCTGCGGGCACTCACACGTATCGATCCGGCACGGGCGTACCGCGTCGCGAAGGCGATGGACTGGCTGGGCCCGGTACTCGTCGCCGCATTGGCCGGGGCGATCCGCTTCCGGCACCTCGGCCGGCCGCGGAACCTCGTCTTCGACGAGACTACGCCAAGGACGCCTGGTCCCTGCTGCGGCTCGGCTACGAGGGCAGCTGACCGGACCGCAAGACCGCCGACCCGCAGATCCTCGCCGACCCGCAGGTGATCCCGCTCTCCGACACCGGGGCCTTCGTCGCGCATCCGCCGACGGGCAAGTGGGTCATCGCCGTCGGTGAGTGGATGTTCGGCCTGACCCCGTTCGGCTGGCGCTTCATGACGGCGGCCCTGGGCACCCTGTCGGTGCTCATGCTGTGCCGCACAGGGCGCCGCCTGTTCCGCTCGACACTGCTGGGCTGCCTGGCCGGAGCGCTGATGGCGGTGGACGGTCTGCACGTCGTGATGAGCCGTACCGCGCTGCCGGACCTCGTCGTCATGTTCTTCGTCCTGGCGGCGTTCGGATGCCTGCTGATCGACCGGGACCACGCCCGAGCCCGGCTCGCGGCGGCCCTGCCGGCCGGAGCGGACGGCCATGTGCGCCCGGACGCGCGCACCGGTGACCGTGCCGGGACGGGCGTGCGTCCCTGGCGGATCGCAGCCGGCCTCCTCCTGGGACTGGCGGCTTCCACCAAGTGGAACGGCCTGTATGTCCTGGCCTTCTTCGTGACCCTGACAGTGCTGTGGGACGTCGGCGCCCGCCGTGTCGCCGGTGCTCGCCGCCCGTACCGGGCCGTGCTGCGCAAGGACTTCGGCTGGTCGGTGCTGTCCCTGGTGCCGGTCGCCGGGGCGACGTATCTGGCGGCATGGACCGGCTGGTTCCTGTCCGACGGCGGCTACGGACGCCACTGGGCCGACGGCCGCCGGGGGCACCTGGCCGTGGATTCCCGCCCCGCTGCGCAGCCTTTGGCACTACGAGTACGGGGTCTACCAGTTCAATGTGGGGCTGCACACTCCGCACACGTACGAGTCCAACCCCTGGAGCTGGCTGGTCCTGGGCCGCCCCGGATTCCCCCTTCGTCGTGTGCGTGGAGTTCGCCGTCGAAGGCGGCCCGCGTGTCCGGTGGCGTATCGGGCGGGACGTCCTGAAGCAGGGGCTGTACTCGACGAGCGGCCTCGGTGACGTTCGGATGTGGCCGTCGAACCCGCAGGAGCGGGCGACCGCGTGGCTGCAGCTGGCCTCGGGTGACATGGCGGCTCTGTTCGAGCTGCCCGTGTCACCGCCGGCGGAGTGGCTGGAGTACACCTATGAGCTCGTCCCCGCGGGCAGTGAGCTGGCCGGGGTCGACTGGGACGCCGCCACCGCGGACCTGCTCCCCGCTCACGGAACACGGTCCGACTGACCGCGCGGGACGTTCGCCATCCGTTCGACGCGGCCCGGGCGAGCACGGCCGGCCCGGAGCTTCACCCCCGCTGTCCGGCATCAGGCCATGAGACGGCGGTTGTCGCGGTCGCCTCGGTCACAGCGGCCAGCCGCTCGTAGTCCAGCGTTCCCGGCAGGTCCGTCGACCGGTGGTAGTGCGGATTGCGGAAGTTCGCGGTGTCCGTGAGCATGAGCGCCGGGATCCCACGGTTCCAGAACGGTGCGTGATCGCTGCGCCCCAGGTGGTTGGCGGGCGGCACGGCCAGTCCGATGAGCAGCCCGAGCAGCCCGTCGGGCCGCGGGTCCCGCAGCAGCAGACCCGGGACGGCCGGGGATGCCGCCGCGGCAGCCCGCTTCCACACCTCGGCCGCGGCGGCCGAGGAGCGGCGGTGCACCACGAGGGTGAAGTCACCCCGATACCCGTCGGCGCGGGTCACGGCCGATGCCTCGGGGAAGACCCGTTCGAAGCCGACGGGGAGCCGCTGCGTGCCCGGCTCGTCGGCGAAGTAGCCGACCGATTCCAGGCAGATCATCCCGCGTACCCCGCCGTCCCGGCCCAGTTCACGGGCGGCCTGGCGCGCGCCGATGAGTCCGAGTTCCTCCATGTCGAATACGGCGAGGACAACGCGCGGGGCGGTGGGCATCGCAGCCAGCAGACGTGCCGTTTCCAGCACCACCGCCACGCCTGAGGCGTTGTCGTCCGCGCCCGGACTGCCGCTGACGCTGTCCAGGTGAGCACCGACCACCACGACCGGCCCGTGACCGGAACCCGCCAGTGAAGCGAGGAGATTCGCCCCGGACAGGCGCCGGTGAAGCCGCGGTTTGAGAGCGAGCGTCCGGTGACCGTGCCGGTCCGTCGAGCCGATCTGCCAGCGCGCGTGGAACGGCCGCCGTTCCACCAGCCAGCCCGCGGCCACCAGTTCGTCACGGACGTACGCCTCGGCACGCTCCATCGCCCGGGGTGCCCGGCGCCGGCTGCGTGGCTCGGCGGCGAGGTACTCCACGTGCCGCCGCAGGAGCGCGGCATCGGCGAGTGGTCCCCGCCTGCGAGCCGCTGTCGGGTCGTTCGTCATCCGGCGCTCCGGTCTTCAAGGGATCAAGGACGCCGGACCAGTCAACAGTCGTTTCGCGACCGCGGCGACGCGGCAAGCGGAGTGTGTCCGGCGTGGTTTCCCGTGCGAATTTCTCGTCCCGTCCGTGAACCCGCCGCGGTTCTGGCTCCCTTGTCCTGGAGAAGAGCCCCTGCGGTCAGGTGTCTCCGGCTGGGCCTGCCGCAGGAACGGGCGGCCGTCCTCGCACCTTCCCCCGATGCGAGGGCGGCCGCCACTCGCTTCCTCCACGCGGACACCTTCCGGTCCGGTCAGCAGGCGGCGCTCGGCGCGGACCTGGTCGCCTTCATGGACGCACTGCGCGCCCCCCGGGCCCTGTTCGCCGGATACGACTGGGGGGGGCGGGCCGGCGACGCCGCCGCGGCCCTGTGGCCGGAGCGCTGCGGCAACTGCTGGACCAGCCGAAGATCACCGTGCCCACCGTCACGCCGGACGGACAGACCGACGGCGTCGTCCCGCCGACCGACGGAAGCTCCTACGCAGTGCATTTCTCCGGCCCCTGGAACACCACGTCGTCCCGAACGCCGGCCACAACCTCCCCCAGGAGCAACCCAAGGCGTTCACCGACGCCATCCTCGAGGCCGATGCCATGGGATGGCCGCCAGACACTCCGTCACCTTTTTGACAGGTGGCGGAGTCTCCTGGAAGCACTACTCGTGCCTGACCCTCGACTTGGGGCGGTAAACCCTGTTCCCTCGCTTCAGTCGATTGAGTCTTCCAGTCATCGGCCCAGCCGATGATGTGGCCGCCGACCGCCCTGGCAGCGGCGAGAACATCCTCCCGCCGGCGCTCAGACGGAGACGTGGCAGCGTTCACGCGCGACAGCCGTCGCACTCCAAGGCGGAATCTCCACGTGATGCGTCATCGGAATCACGTCACATGCCGCACGCCAGCGGGGCCGCTCATGCCCCGCGTTCATTTCGCCGAACTCGATCGAGTCAGGCCCGCATAGCGGTGTGCGAGTCCGCCGGGAAGCAGGTACTCAGCCAGCAGGTTGCCTGCGCGGCGGGACGGCAACCCCATGTCGTGCAGGAGCTCGTCCGCGCAGTGGATGTCGTAGGGGCCGAAGTCGTAGCCGCCCGAGCCCGGCAGCACCTGCTCCTGCCAGGCCAGGCGAGCGTCGATGGCCTCCCGCATCTCCCGCTCGCACGGGGTGGTGCGCAGCGTCGCCCGGAAATGGCGGGTCAGCCAGTGGGCGGTGAGTTCCATGCCCATGATGTTGTTGAAGACCTGCCGGAATCCGACGAACCCCAGCCGGTCGGCGTCGGCCGGCACGATGCCTCGGTAGAGCCGCAGGCGCCCGGCGGAATCGTGCACGCGCACGCTTGAATCCAGGAACGGGAAGACTTTGTGGTGCCCCGTGGCGAACACGATGACGTCCGCGGCCGCTTCCTCGCCGGTCGCCAGTCGCAGCCCTTTGTCGGTGTACGCCTCGACAGCACAGACCTTGGCGGCGATCAGGCCGCGGCGGACGGCCCGCACGTAGCCGCGTGGCATCACGCCCGCGTGGGCCAGGTGGAAGGGAAGCGCTCGATCGGGCCGAAGCTGCTTCGGCAGCCGGTACAGCCCGGTGGACAACAGCGTGTCGCGGGTGATGAGCCACCACAGTGCTCGCTTGACCCGCTCGTCGATACGGTCGATCGGACGGACGCAGGCCGGATCGTGGTAGCGGGGCAGGAGCGCCTCGCCGAGCCGGGTGAACAGGATCCACTTGTAGCCGACCAGACCGAGCAGGAACCGCTCGGGGACCATCCAGTTCACCTTGCGCTGCACGAGGGTGGCCGAGGCCGCCTCGCCTGCGGCGCGGGTGACCAGGTCCAACGCGGACTTGCCGCCGCCCACGACGACCACGCGCCGGCCGGCGAACGTCCCGGCCCGCACCTCGTTGGAGTGCAGCACGGTCCCGCGGAACGACTCACGCCCGGGCAGCTCGGGCAGGTGGGCATGATGATGAGCCCCGGTGGCGACAACGACGTAGTCGAATGTTTCGCGTTGAACCTCCGCCGCCTCGTCCCCGGCGGGCCGGGAGTCGATCGACCAGCCGGAGGCGCCCACCCGCCCGGGACCGTCCACCGGCCGGATGGAGATCACCTCGGTGCCGGATCGGACGCGCTCCAGCACGCCGAAGGTCTCGGCGTAGTTCTCCAGGTAGCGTTGCGTGTCCGCCGCGCCGGCGAAGTGCAAGCGGTTGGGCAGGTCCGCGAACTCGAAGATGCGGAGCGCGGACTGGTTGGCCAGCCCGTCGTAGCAGCCTCCTGATGACCAAATTCCGCCGACCTGCTGGTACTTGTCGAAGACCGTGACGTCGAAGCCGTTCTCCAACAGCACCTTGGCGGTGACGATTCCCCCGGGGCCGGCCCCGACAACACACGCCCTCATCCGCTGTCACTCTCCTTGGGAGATCGGCACAGCCAGCTCGCTCATCATCCCGGTTGCGGACCCCTGTGCCCAGCGCATGGCCAGGGTGGACCACGACCCCTTCACTCGGGTCTCACGGTGTCGCGCCGGCTTCTGCAAGGCGGGGCGGAAGTCGAAGATCCTCTGGTCCGGAGCCGCACGACCTACCGGAAAGCCGATTGCCCGCGGCTCTCGCCGTAATCATCCGGGCTGACTTCGACCTCCTGCATCGTCAGGTCCTCCTCGCGGACTGACCACGAGCGCCAACAGCACTGAGCCTTTCCGCTGTCGGGCGGCGGAAGCCGAACGCCGGACCTGTCCGGCGCGGTGACCTCGACGGCCCGTCAGCCTGCCGGCCGAGCTTTCCACATCTCCTCGCTGGGCCATTGCTGGGCCCAGTCAGCGGGAACTTCTGCGTAGTCCCGGTGTGCGGGCCGGGGTGCCTGGACCTCGATCAGGTCGTCAACGACGAAGCCGGAGGAACGAGGCGCCATACTCGCTGATCACCAAATCGAACGCGCTGTCGTCGTAGGGCACCTTCTCAGCCTTGCCCAGGACGAGGGGGAAGTCGATGCCGAACTCCGCCTGCATCGCGCGAGCAGTGGCGAGCTGCTTCTCCGACAGGTCGATCCCGACCGGGTGGGCCCCTGCTCTGGCCGGCCAAGCGGAAACGTAGGCAGTACCGCAGCCCAGCTCAATGGTGCGCATCCCGCCTATGCCGTCGGGAAGTACGGAGCCCTCTGACTCAGGGGTGGCCCACAATCCCCAACGCGGTTCCGCCTGTGCCCAGTGATCGCGGGCGAGCGACTCGTGCCACGCAGCCGCCTCGTCGTCCCAATAGCGTCGGTTCTGCTCCACATGGCCCGCACGGCCCGTCGGCAGTTGCCGGCCCTCGGCTCCCGGTACGCCGAATATGTCGGCTGGCTGGTGCAGGAGACCGGCGACGAACGTGCGGCACTGCGGTGGACGCAGCGCGCGGTCGAGCCGGCAGCAGCCGGCGGTGACCAGGCACTGGCCGGCTACGCACTGGTCCGCAGGGCTCTGGTCACGTTGTACCGGGACGACGCCGAGCAGACCATCGCCCTGGCCCGCCGCGCGCAGAGCAGCACGCTGCCACCACGGATCCGCGGGCCAGCCGCACAGCGCGAAGCGCAAGGGCACGCACTCGCGGGCGATCTCAATGCCTGTCCGCGTGCCCTGGAGCGCGCTCGTCCGCTCCTCGCTCGCCGGGACGGCGGCTCCGACGAGCTTGGAGGCGCCGCGCAAGCAGCGGCACACCGCGAAGCGGATCGGCACGCGGCCGGAGGAGGAGTTCGGGGTCACGCCTCCGTACACCACGGTGCGCGACTTCGTCACTGCCCGCCGCCGGGCGCTCGCCGACGAGCTCGGCTACATGGAACTCGACCGCCGCGGCGCCGAGATGCTCTTTCAGGTGCTGACCGAATGCGAGGAGAAGAACAGCGTCGCCATCGCCTCCGACGAGGCGTTCACCGGTGAAGTAGGCCGCCGACGAGGTGCCCCTGGCTGGAGTCCTTTTCCGACGGCCCCTTCCCGAACGGTACGGGCGCCTTTCAACGCATACCGCTCTCCAGTGACGTCATCTCCGGGTTGAGACCGTGGCCCGCCCTCGGTGAATGTCCCAATGGCAGTCGTGACAGACCACGAGGGTCTTACGCCTCCGCTGTGCCATGAGCCTTATCCAGGGAGAGGGTTCGGGCCGACCTGGCCGGTTGAGATCCGCCATTTTGCGGATGTGGTGGACTTGCAGACCATTCCGCGATCCGCAGATCTCGCACTGCTCCGCCAAGAGCCGGTGGATCAGCTCGTTGCTTCCGGTGTATCTCGTTGACGGCGCCTTGTCGACCAGGTCAGCAAAGCGTTGCCGCTTCAGGGGAATTCCGCCGAAGCGAGCGACCAGCGGCTTCCTTCCGTCACTGCGTTGGACTATGACTTGCATGCACGTCCGTGGCCCGTCGGGCGTTTGGATGGTTGCCCTGTGGCGGCGAGCCATCCGGGAGAAGGTGGACTGATGCTTTCTGGCCAGAGTCCTGAGCATGGAGGTCTCCATGACCCAGTGCAGTATGCCCAGACGTCCCACGTCTTGGGCCAGAAGGTAGTACTGGACGAGTCCCCGGTATTCCGCTTGGTACTTCGCTACGATCGAGAAGTCCTGATCGTGTATCAGCGCCCCGCGAAACGCCGGTTTCCCGCGCTTCATATACAACGCGCACCGTTTCCGGATTACGTCCCGTGGCACGTAC
>NZ_JBHWJT010000049.1:0-44421 GCF_042731325.1 Streptomyces sp. NPDC059866
GTCGTCTACCGCGACCAGGTGCAGTACGCGGTCGTCGGTGACACCGGGCCGGCCGACATCATCGGCGAGGCGTCGTACGCCACCGCCGCGGCGCTCGGCATCCCGCCCGACCCGCGGGCCGGCGGCACGGACTCCGGTGTCACCTACATCGTCTTCAAGGACTCCCAGGCCTCGCCCATCGAGAGCCACGAGGCTGCTGTCTCGGAAGGGGAGCGGCTGGCACGGCAGTTCGTCGGCGACTCCTGAGGTGCCGTCAGACAGCCGACCAGCCGTCGTCGACGGGCAGGACCGCCCCGTTGACGTTGCTCGCCGCGTCCGAGGCGAGGAACACGATCGCGGCGGCCTGCTCCTCGGGCTGGGCCAGACGGCCGACGTTGACGAAGTGCGGGCCCAGAGCCGCGGGCCCGTGGGCGTCGGCCTCGGCCTCCACGACGATGCCGGTCTGCGTGCCGCCCGGCGCGATGGCGTTCGCCCGGATGCCCTGCTTGCGGTACATCACGGCGAGGGACTTCGTCAGGCCCACCACCCCGTGCTTGGACGCCGTGTACGCGGCACCCGCGGCGCTGCCCCGCAGACCGGCCTCGGAGGCGGTGTTGACGATCGCGCCCCGGCCGGCCGCGAGCATGTGCGGCAGCACAGCCCGGGTGAGCAGGAAGGGCGCGGTGAGGTTGACCCGTATGACCCGCTCCCACTCCGCGTCGCCGACGTCCGCGAGTGCCGACATCCGGTCCATGATCCCGGCGTTGTTCACCAGGACGTCCACCCCGCCGAAGCGCTCGACCGCGGTCTGCGTGACCCGGTCCACCACGGCCTGCTCGCTCAGGTCGCCCGTGACGGCGACGGCCGTGCCGCCCGCCTGCTCGATCTCCTTGACGGTGGTGTCCGCGCCCTCGGCGTCGAGGTCCGCCACCACGACCCGGGCCCCTTCCCCGGCGAAGGCCAGGGCGGCGGCGCGCCCGATGCCCGAGCCCGCTCCGGTGACGATGACGCTGCGGCCGTCCAGTCCAGTGGTCATGGGTGTGCTCCTAAGGGGTGAAGGGAGGGGCGCCGGGCCCGGTGCGGTCCACCGTACGACTTATTGTCTGTGAGTGACATAAAATCGTGGTGGAGAATTCCGGAGGACCGATCACCGGCGCCGGAGGAACAGATGACTGCAGCCCGCGGACGGACGGGCCGACCGCCCCTGACCGAGGAACGCAAGGCCGAGATCCGGCTGGAGATCGCCCGGGCGGCGGTCGACCTGTTCGTGCGTCAGGGGGTCACCGCGACCACCGGCGAGCAGATCGGGCAGGCCGTCGGCGTCTCGGCGCGAACCGTGTGGCGGTACTTCCCGAGCAAGGAGAACTGCGTACGTCCCCTGTTCTCGGCCGGCATCGACCTGATCGCCGCATGCCTGCGCGACTGGCGGCCCGGGCAGCCCCTCGTGGCGGCCCTGGAGCGGGCGTTCAGCACCGAGCAGGAACGGGTGACCGGGACCGAAGGCACCACGCTGGGGGCGCTGGTACGCCTGACCCGGACGGAGCCGGGCCTGCGCGCGGTGTGGCTCCAGACCTACGACGAGGCCGAGCCGGCCTTCGCCCGCGCCCTCGCCGACCGGGCCGGGCTGCCCGCCGACGACCTGCGGCCGGCGATCCAGGCGGCGATGCTCAACGCCGCCCTGCGCGCCGCGGTCGAGCACCACGCCTGGCGCACCGCCGACGCGGCCGCCGACCGCCGCACGGCGCAGACCGAGCTGGCCGGCGCCGTGCGCTCGGCTGTTGCGCTGGCGGCGGAGGGGGTCACCTGACCGGCATGCCGGTCGATGGGGGAGGGGGCTGGCCCCCTGCGGGCGTGGGCGTCACACCTTCCGGTACGTGTACGCCTCCCCGGCCGCAGCCTCCACCGCGTCGAGGTCGGCTCCGGTGGCCGCTGTGACGACCGCGGCGATGGCACCCTCGACGAACGGCGCGTCCACCAGGCGGGCGCCGGTGGGGAGTTCGTCGCCCTCGGCGAGGAGCGCCTTCACGGTGAGGACGGCACTGCCGAGGTCGGCGAGGACGGCGACCCCGGCACCGCGGTCCACGGACGCGGCCGCGGCGGAGATCAGCTCCGCGCTGGTACCGAGCTCACCGCCCTCGGTGCCGCCCGCCGGGGCGACGGGCACCGCCGTGCCGCCGCCCGACAGCGCCTTCGCCAGCTCGGCAACGGACGCGGCCACCTGCGCGCTGTGCGACACCAGCACGATCCCGACCAGCTTCGCGTCACTCATCGGCGGCCTCCACGAGCCCCGCGATGAGCAGCGCCGACGAAGTGGCGCCCGGGTCCTGGTGCCCGATGCTCCGCTCGCCGAGATAGCTCGCCCGGCCCTTGCGGGCCTGCAACGGAGTCGTCGCCAGGGCGCCCTGCTCGGCGGCGGCCCGTGCCGCGCCGAAGGAGTCACCGAGCGCGTCCACCGCCGGCACCAGCGCATCGATCATCGTCTTGTCGCCGGGCACGGCGCCACCGAGCTGCATCACCGCGTCCACGCCCGCCCGCAGCGCCTCGGCGAGCTGTTCCTCGCCGACCTCGGCCGCGTCCCCGAGCGCCTTGCCGGTCCGCCGCAGCAGCGTGCCGTACAGCGGCCCGGAGGCACCGCCGACCGTCGAGA
The DNA here is from genome assembly GCF_042731325.1 of Streptomyces sp. NPDC059866. Taxonomy (NCBI): domain Bacteria; kingdom Bacillati; phylum Actinomycetota; class Actinomycetes; order Kitasatosporales; family Streptomycetaceae; genus Streptomyces; species Streptomyces sp. NPDC059866. The sequence goes on from NZ_JBHWJT010000049.1 coordinate 2,627, forward strand.
TGAGCTGCCGCCCGGCCAGCATCAGGATCGCGCCGGGCGTGTCCGGGGCCTCCTTCTCCAGCGTCGCGATCACTGCGGTGAACCCGCGCTGGAGATTGCTGCCGTGGTCGGCGTCCCCGATGGGGGAGTCGAGGGCCGTGAGCCGTTCCGCCTCGCGGTCCACGGATGCGGCGGTCGCCGTCATCCAACGGCGGAAGAAGTCGGCGTCGAGCACTGGATCTCCTTGCATGGTAGGTACGGCGTGGTAGGTACGGTGATCGCCTGGACCGCCTCGTCACACACCCCACCGCAGGCCCGGCGTCCGCACCGGTGCGTCCCACAGTCGCAGCAGTTCCTCGTCGATCTGGCAGAGGGTGACCGAGGCACCCGCCATGTCGAGGGAGGTGACGTAGTTGCCGACGAGGGTGCGGGCGACGGCGACCCCGCGCTCGGCCAGCACCCGCTGCACCTCGGCGTTGAAGCCGTACAGCTCCAGCAGTGGTGTCGCCCCCATGCCGTTGACCAGGACCAGGACGGGATTGCGCGGCGCGAGGTCCTCCAGGACGGCGTGCACCGCGAAGTCGGCGATCTCCCGCGAGGTCATCATCGCCCGCCGCTCCCGCCCGGGCTCCCCGTGGATGCCGATGCCCAGCTCCAGCTCGCCGGGCGGCAGATCGAAGGTGGGGGTGCCCTTCGCGGGCGTCGTGCACGCGCTCAGCGCCACGCCGAAGCTGCGGGAGGCCTCGTTGACCTGCCGGGCGATCGCCTCGACCCGCTCCAGTGGCTGGCCCTCCTCGGCGGCGGCCCCGGCGATCTTCTCCACGAACAGCGTAGCGCCCGTCCCGCGCCGCCCGGCCGTGTAGAGGCTGTCGGTGACCGCCACGTCGTCGTTGACCAGCACCTTGGCGACCTGGATGCCCTCGTCCTCGGCGAGCTCGGCCGCCATGTCGAAGTTGAGCACGTCACCGGTGTAGTTCTTCACGACGAACAGCACCCCGGCCCCGCTGTCCACGGCCGCCGCCGCCCGCAGCATCTGGTCCGGCACCGGCGACGTGAAGACCTCCCCGGGGCAGGCCGCCGACAGCATGCCGGGCCCGACGAACCCGCCGTGCAGCGGCTCGTGCCCCGAGCCGCCGCCGGAGACGAGCGCCACCTTCCCGGAGACGGGCGCGTCCCGCCGTACGATCACCCGGTTCTCCACGTCGACGGTCAGCTCGGGATGCGCCGCCGCCAGGCCCCGCAGTGCGTCGGCGACGACGGTCTCCGGGACGTTGATGAGCATCTTCATGGGTACCTCCTGAAGAGATTAGCAGGCGGGCCCTGGACCTGTGTTTCCCGAGGTCAGAGCACATAAAGCCAGTTTTTGATCTTGGCGGTTCGTGACGGTCCGGGGCGGGTCCTGACGGTACTGATGCTGACCTGATGCTGACTTCGGTGACGGCCCGTCAGATCCTGCGGGTGATCGGTTGTCGGACGACTGCAGCTCCTGTTGACGGCAGTATCGGCCTTGCGGCAGCGAAGGTCACGCTGTCGGCTCCCGAGGAGCGGCAAGCTGTGCACAGGCAGGGAAGAGAAGATGACCACCACCGGCGGCTCGGCGCTGCCCAAGAACGGCATCGCCCACCAGAGGGAGAAGCCCTCAAGGGCAGCGCTGACGAGGTCCCGGCGGACGCCAGCAACGCGTCAGAGGGCGTGTTCACCGAGCTGAAGGGTGATGGCACCGCGGCGATTCGGCAGGCCAAGAAGAGGGCGGCCCAGAAGATCGGCACCCACTGCGGGAGAGGGTTGGTACCCGAGCCGGGTAGACCACCGGCGCTACCTCCGCGGCCAGGGAGGCGACGCACGGATCATTCGTGCCGGAACTCCAAGCCAGTGAGCCGTTTCAGCGTTGCCGCTCCAGGGTGAGGACGGCGGCGGAGATTGACGACATTCGATTCGGGCTGCACCGGGCCCTGCGGAAGATCCGCCACGACTTCAGCCGTGCGACCCCGAGCTCGACCGGCGCCCGTGCCGCGGACAGCGCGCGGTTGACGGAGCGCTGGGTCGGGGTGAGGTCGCGGCCCGGCGGGCGTCTGAGGGGTGTTGGCACCCAGGAGCCGGCTCCCATGTAGGCGCGGTCGGCGAGGACCGGGACGCCCTGGCGCTCGCAGATCCGGATGATCCGGTGGGTGCGGGCCGCAGTGAGATCGTGGGCGCGGCCGGGCAGTGCGGGCGAGATCCACAGCAGCCGCCCGGCCGGATCGGTCATCACCTGCACGTTCACGCCATGGCGGCGGTGCTTGATGCCCCTATGTTCGTCAAGCTGCGGTCCTCAGGGTCGCTGAAGTATCAGGCTGCTGGTGGCGCGTGATCATGTCGGCGCGGATCAGGCGGTACACCTCGCGGGCCGCGTAGCGTTTCAGGCAGCGCATGACCTCGCGTTTTCCCTTTCCTTCGGCGGTGCGTCGCTCCAGGTAGAGGCGGGTGCGCTCGTCTTGTCGCATGCGGGTGACCACGATGCGGTGCAGCGCGGCGTTGGCCTGCCTGTCTCCGCCGCGGTTGAGCCGACGGCGCCGGCTCTTCCCTGAGGACTTCTCGACAGGACCGACACCGCACAGGGCGGCGAAGGATGCCTCGCTGCCCAGCCGTTCCGGGTTGTCGCCTGCGGTGATCAGCAGGGCCGCCGCGTTGTCCGGTCCGATCCCGAGCTGCTCCAGCAGGCTGGGCGCGGTAGCCCGGACCGCTATGGTCATCCGCCTTCCGAGCTCGGTGGCTTCTTGCCGAAGCTGCACGACGCGCTGTGCCAGCAGTCGCAACGTGAAGACCGCCGTGTCGGCTGGGGCAGCAGACGGTCGAGGAATACGCGAAGCAGTGGCGACCCCGACAGCGCAAGATGACGGAGTATTCCACGGGCGAGCACGTCGACAGCTCGATCAATGTGCACATCGTTCCCCGCCTCGGATCGCGAAAGCTGAACTCCGTCACACCGATCGTGGTCGAGCGCTTCTTGGATGAATTGGAGACCGACGGGGGGCGCGGAAACCAGGCGAACATATTCCGCACCCTCAAGGCCATATTGCGAGATGCTTATGGCAAAGGGGCCATGGCGGATGACCCCGTGAAGGGCGTCCAAGAACCTGAGTACGTCCGGGAGAAGGTGGTCATCCCGTCCCTCACCTATGTGAAGAAGTCGCTGGCTGCCGCCGACGACGACCTCGCGCTTGAGATCGTCATGATGGTGGGCTGCGGCCTGCGAAACGGCGAGGCCCGAGCGGTGAACGTCACGAACGTCCTGCCCCGCAACAGCTAGCCTGGAGACATGCGTATCGGCGAGTTGGCCGTCGCGAGCGGGCTGAGCGCCAAGACGATCCGCTTCTACGAGGAGATCGGGCTGGTGCCGGAGCCGCCCCGCACGCCTGGCGGCTACCGCGACCACCCGGAGCAGACCCGGCGGCGACTGGCCTTCATCCGCGAAGCTCAGAGCGCCCGGCCTCACCCTCGCCGAGATCCGCTCCGTCCTCGCCCTCCGCGATGCCGGGGCCTCGCCGTGCGAGCACGTCACGGCCCTCATCGACCAGCATCTGGCCGACATCGACCGGCGTATCCGCGAGCTGCGCGCCACCCGGCAGGCCCTGCGTGACCTCGCCGAGCGGGCCGCGCGGACGGACCCGGCCGAGTGCACCGACACCGACATCTGCCGCATCCTCACCCACGCGAACGGTGAGCGCCGTCACGGAACCGCCGTAGGTGCCGCGCATAGCGTCACGTCGTAACACCCGGGGAATCCTTCCGGTGCATGTGGAGGAGCAAGATCATGTTGCGGGCCGTATGGAACGGAGTGGTGATCGCGGAAGCCCCGCGCACCGTGACCGTCGAGGGCAACCACTACTTCCCGTCCGAGGCGCTGCACCGCCAGTACTTCCGCGAGAGCCGGTCGAGGTCCCTGTGCCCCTGGAAGGGGCTCGCCCGGTATTACGACGTCACCGTGGGCGGGCGGACCAACCCGAAGGCCGCCTGGTACTACCCGCATCCGAGCCCCCTGGCACGCCGGATCAAGAACCATGTCGCGTTCTGGCAGGGCGTCACGGTCGAGGGCGAACCGGAGCCCTCCCGGTGACCGGCCGTCGTCTCGCGCATCTCACGGCCTGGGCGGCCGCGGCAGGGGCAGTCGCCGTCGGTGGCTGGGCGGGGCTGGTCTCGGGCGCCCTGCCCGCCGACCTCGGTGTGGGGCGGCGCATCCGGAAGCTCGGGCTTCAACCATTGGACATCGCCGCGCCCCGGGAGGTCATCTTCGACGTGATCGGCCAGCCGTACCTGGGGCGGACCACGCGGGCCATGCAGGAGAAGGTCCGTGTTCTGGAGCGGGGCGGCGACATGGTGCTTGCCGCCCACCACACGCCGCTCGGCGGCCGGTGGAAGGCCGTCACGGTGGAGACGGTGCGGTTCACCCGGCCCGAGCGGGTGGATTTCCGGCTGGTGCGCGGCCCGGTGCCGTACGTCGTCGAGTCCTTCACCCTCACCGAACGGGACGGGGCCACTCGGCTGCTGTACGAGGGAGAGTTGGGCACAGACCTCTGGCGTGCTGGGCAGTGGTGGGGCGAGAAGGTCGCCAAGCGGTGGGAGGCGACCGTCGCCGACTCGCTCGTCTCGGTCAAGGAGGAGGCCGAGCGGAGAGCGCGGGGCTGACGGGGTGCGCCGTCAGGGCGCCGCCCGGCCACCGATCGCGGTGAGGGCCGCCGTCACCGTCTCCTCCAGTTCGCGGACGTCCGCTCCGGCACGGGAGCGCACGTTGACGCCGTAGGCGAGCAGGGCCAGGAGCTCGGCCGTGGCGCCGAGGTCGGCCTCGGGTCGAAGTTGGCCGTTGTCCTGCGCGATCGTCAGCGCCGCGTACATCGCGTCCCGTAGGTGCCGATGGTGCCCGTCGAGGAGGGCACGGACCTTCGGGTCGCCGTTCTCCGCACCGGCGTGCGCGTTGGCGACCATGCAGCCCCACCGCGCGTACTCCCCTGAACAGCGCACGTCGATGAGCGCGGCGAAGAACTCGGCGATGGCGGGCAGGCCCCGTTCGTCCTGTGCGAGGCGGCGGAACGCCGGCTGCGAACGGCTCTCGATGTAGCGGCGCAGCGCGGTGCGGTAGAGATCCTGCTTGCTGCCGAAGGTGGCGTAGAGGCTGGAGCGGTTGAGCCCGGTCTCCGTCACGATGTCCTGGATGCCGGTCGAGACCATGCCCTGCCGCCAGAACAGCCGCACCACCGTCTCCAGTGCAGTGTCCGGGTCGAAGTGCTTGATGTCCGGCACTGCCCTCACCTCCTGGCACTCCCGCGATCCTGAAACGGGAGTTCCAAGATACCGCCCCCTCCACTATCTTGAAACAGTCATTCCAAGTTGGAGGTTCGGCGCTGTCCCGACCCTGTCCCAGCCCCAGGAGGACCCTTCCATGACCCTCAACGCCGAGCTGCGCGCCTTCTACGAAGCCCGCCAGCAGCAGATCCCCGCCGAGATACGGGAGATCATGAACCGCGCCGCCCAGGACCTCGCCGACTCCGGCCGGGCCACCCGCGCCCTGACCGTCGGCGACCGGGCCCCGCACTTCAGCCTGCCGTCGGCGACCGGCCAGACGGTGGCGCTGGAGGATCTGCTCGTTACCGGCCCGGTCGTCCTGACCTTCTACCGCGGCGCCTGGTGCCCGTACTGCAACATTGCACTGCGCTCCCTTCAGCGTCACCACGACGACATCACCGCACGCGGCGCCCGACTCGTCGCCGTCTCCCCGCAGATCCCCGACGAGTCCCTCTCCCTGACCGAGAAGCATCACCTCGCCTTCGACGTCCTCAGTGACCTCGGCTCCGACACCACCAAGCAGTACGGCCTCGCCTTCGACCTCCCCGACGACCTTGCCGCCGTCTACGACAAGCTCGGCTTCGAGCTTCAGCGCGTCAACGGAGGCCACCCACGTACGCTCCCGCTGCCCGCGACGTACGTCATCGACCGCGACGGCATCATCCGCTGGGCCTTCGTCGACACCGACTACACCCGCCGCGCCGAACCAACCGACATCCTCGCCGCGCTCGACGCCCTGGCCTGAGTCAGCTGTGTGCCGTCGGTGAGCGCGCTTACAGATCCCCGCCTCACCTGGGGCATAGCGTGCAGCGCATGGTGCTGCGGAGCGTGCTGGGCGCGCTTTTCGTCGCGATGGCGGTCGGACAGCTCGTGTCCTTCCGTCAGATGCCCGGGATTTTGGATGCCTATGGGCTCGTCTCCGGGCCGGGGGCGCCTGCGCTCGCCGCAGCACTCATCGCGGGCGAGCTGGTGTGCGGGGTGTGGTTCCTTGCCCGCCCGCGGTCGAAGGCGATCGCCCCCGTGTGGGTCTACACGGCCGTGTCGGGGGCATGGGCACTGCCGGCCGTACAGGCCTACGCCCGCGGCCTCACGGTGACCAACTGCGGCTGCTTCGGCAGATATCTCGCCCAGCGACTGAGCTGGTTCGTCCTCGTGCAGGACGCACTGCTGCTGTGCTACGCGGTCCTGCTGTTCCGCGGGGCACGCAAGGCATCCGGCCCATCCGGCCCCACCGCGAAGAGAGGATCGAGATGACCCAGGCATCCGCGCCCCGGCGCAAGGTGGACCGCGACGAGATGTTCGTGGAGTTCACCAAGTCGATCTGCCCGTTGTGCAAGACTCCGGTCGACGCGCAGGTCAACATCCGGGACGGCAAGGTCTATCTGCGTAAACGCTGCCGCGACCATGGGCAGTTCGAGGCGTTGGTGTACGGCGATGCCGAGGAATACCTGTCCTCCGCGCGCTTCAACAAGCCGGGCACCGTTCCGCTCACCTTCCAGACCGAGGTGAAGGACGGCTGCCCGAGCGACTGCGGGCTCTGCCCGGAGCACAAGCAGCACGCCTGCCTGGGCATCATCGAGGTCAACACCGGCTGCAACCTGGACTGCCCGATCTGCTTCGCCGACTCCGGCCACCAACCCGACGGCTACTCCATCACCCACGAGCAGTGCGCAACCATGCTTGACGCCTTCGTGGAATCCGAGGGTGATGCGGAGGTGGTGATGTTGTCCGGCGGCGAGCCCACCGTCCACAAGCACATCCTCGACTTCATCGACCTCGCCCAGGCCCGCCCGATCAAGAACGTCACCCTCAACACCAACGGCATCCGCCTCGCCTCCGACCGGACCTTCGTCGCCGAGCTCGGCAAGCGCAACCAGGTGCCGGGCCGGTCGGTGAACATCTACCTCCAGTTCGACGGCTTCGACGAACGCACCCACCTGGAGATCCGGGGGCGGGACCTGCGGATGTTCAAGCAGCGGGCGCTGGACAACTGCGCGGAGGCGGGGCTGACCGTCACTCTCGTCGCGGCGGTCGAGCGGGGCCTGAACGAGCACGAACTCGGGGCGATCATCGAGTACGGCATCGACCATCCCGCCGTACGGTCCGTGGCGTTCCAGCCCGTCACGCACTCCGGCCGGCACGTGGAGTTCGACCCGCTTCAGCGGCTCACCAACCCCGACGTCATCCGGCTGATCAACGAACAGCGGCCGGGCTGGTTCCAGAAGGGCGACTTCTTCCCCGTGCCGTGCTGCTTCCCGACCTGCCGGTCCATCACCTACCTGCTGATGGACGGGGAACCGGGCAACCGCACGGTGGTGCCGATCCCGCGGCTGCTGAACGTGGAGGACTACCTCGACTACGTCACCAACCGCGTCATGCCCGACGTCGGCATCCGCGAGGCCCTGGAGAAGCTGTGGTCGGCCTCGGCGTTCATGGGGACGGAGACGACCGAGGAGAAGCTGCGGGCCACCGCCGAGGCCCTGGACTGCGCGGACGCCTGCGGCATCGACCTGCCGGAAGCGGTGCGGGACCTGAACGACAAGGCGTTCATGATCGTGGTGCAGGACTTCCAGGACCCCTACACCCTCAACGTCAAGCAGCTGATGAAGTGCTGCGTCGAGGAGATCACCCCCGACGGGCGGCTCATCCCGTTCTGCGCGTACAACTCCGTCGGCTACCGCGAACAGGTCCGCGCGCAGATGTCCGGCGTCCCCGTCGCCGACGTCGTGCCCAACGCGCTGCCGCTCGCCGATCGGCTCACCTCCACGCCGTACGGCTCGAAGACCGCGCGCAATGACGCAGCAGAGGAGCGCCGGCCGTGAACCACGACGAGATCAAGACCTGCTGCGCCGACGCCTACGCGAAGGACGCTGTCGCCCTGCTGCTCGGCGACTCCTACCACCCCGGCGGCCTCACCCTGACCCGCCACCTCGCCGACCACCTGCAGCTGGCCGGCGACGCCCGCGTCCTGGACGTGGCCTCCGGCCGCGGCACCACCGCCCTCCTCCTCGCCGACGTCTACGGCGCACGCGTGGACGGCGTCGACTACGCGCCCGCCAACACCGCTCTCGCCCAGGGAGCCGCGCAGGCGGCCGGGATGGCCGAGCGGGCAGTGTTCGTCACCGGCGACGCCGAGCACCTGCCGTACGAGGGCGGAGTGTTCGACGCGGTGGTGTGCGAGTGCGCGCTGTGCACCTTTCCGGACAAGGCGCGGGCCGCCGCCGAGTTCGCCCGCGTCCTTGGACCGGGCGGGCGCGTGGGCATCACCGACGTCACCGCCGACCCCGACCGACTTCCACCCGAACTGAGCGGACTGGGTGCCCGTATCGCCTGCGTGGCCGACGCCCGCCCGCTGCCCGAGTACGCCGACATCCTGGCCGCGGCCGGTCTGCACACCCGTCACACCGAGCGGCACGACACAGCAATGCTGCGCATGATCGACCAGATCGAGGCGCGTCTGAACCTACTGCGCCTCACGGGCCCGGCCCGCCTCGCCGAAGCCGGCGTGGACCTGGCCGCGGCCACCGACATCCTGGCCGCGGCCCGCACGGCCGTCGCCGACGGCCTTCTCGGCTACGCCCTGCTGATCGCGGTGAAGTCACCATGACCATCCAGCGGTCTACTCCCGGGTACGTAAGCGCCCTCACATACCTGCATGCGCCCTGCGTTCTAGCGTCGGCATCGTGAGCGGAACATCAGCATCGGGAGGACGATCACCATGGCCACCACCGTGCAGATATCCCCGAAGACCGCCACGATTCCGGTCCATGCGGTGTGGGGTGCCGCGGCCGGGCTGGTCGGCGGTGTCGGGATGGGCATCTGGATGTCGGTGTCCCGGCCGATGATGGACACGGCGATGATCACCATGGTCGCCGGGCTGCTCGGATCCACCAACGCCTTCGTGGGCTGGCTGATCCATCTGTCCATCGCGCTCTTCGCCGGGACCGGCTTCGGCGTGCTGCTCGGGCAGTACGCCCGGCATGTTGCCCCCGCCGCTGTTCTCGGCCTCGTCTACGGCGCTGTCTGGTGGGCCCTCGGGGCCCTGTGGATCATGCCCGCGAACATGGGCATGCCCGTCTTCGAGTGGAACGACGTCACCTCCTCAAGCCTGGGCGCCCACCTCGTGTTCGGGCTGCTCGCCGGAGTGGCCTTCGCCTTCATCGCCCAGACGATGGGCAGGAGCAACGGTCCGGCCCGAGGATGAGCTCCCTACCGCCCACGTCAACCCCCGCCACCGGTGCAACACCACCGGGGGCGGGGCCGCGTCGGACAGGCTTCGGAGGTGTCGTGGTGCCGTACTGTCTGGCCCAGGGCGCCGAGGTGTTGGCCAGCCCGGCATGGGGCGCCGCGCCCCCGCCGTGGGCACCGGGACGACGCGAGGAGACGCACACCATGGCCGACGCCGCAGCAGATGACGACGCCGAGCGGACCTGGTGCCTGGCCGAGGTCGACATCTTCTGCGACCTGTCCGAGCGGGAGATGGCCGCCATCGCGGAGGCGGCGCCGATGAAGACGTACAACGCGGGCGAGATCCTCTACTCGCCGACCCAGCCGTCCGAGGTGCTGTTCATCCTCAAACGCGGCCGGGTGCGCGTCTTCCGGGTCTCCGCGGACGGCCGGGCGCTGACCACCGCCATCATCACGCCGGGCACCATCTTCGGGGAGATGGTCCTGCTCGGGCAGCACATGTACGACAACTTCGCCGAGGCCCTCGACGACACCGTCGTGTGCGTGATGAGCCGCGCGGACGTGCACAAGTACTTGCTGTCCGACGCCCGGATCGCCGCCCGGATCACGGCGATCCTCGGCCGCCGCCTGTCCGACCTCGAACAACGCCTGTCCGACAGCGTGTTCAAGACCGTCGCCCAGCGCATCGCCACGACCCTCACCACTCTGACCACCGCCCAGCCCTCGGCAAGTCCGCTGCGGCCGGTCGGACGCCACCCGCAGATCGCCCTCACCCACGAGCAGCTCGCCGCCCTGGCCGGCACGTCTCGCGAAACGTGCACGAAGGTGTTGCACGACTACGCCGACCACGGCCTGCTGCGCCTCGCCCGCGGCCGCATCACCGTCCTCGACACCCAGCGCCTCAAGGAGGCCGCGGGCTGACGTCACCGAACCGTAAGGCCGCCACAGCCCGCCCGCGGGGCCCGGCGGCTCTACGCTCACACCCGGTCCCCGCACACAGGAGTCACTCGGAGTCGTCCATGCGCGTTCGCACCCTGCTTCCTGCCGCTCTGGCCGCCACGTTGCTCACCGTCGCCGGGTGCGGAACCGAAGGCGGCTCCGACGCCGATGGCGACGCGGGCGCCTCGCCGTCGAAAACGTCCTCGCCCGCCCAGTCGCCCACCACCTCGGACGCCGGTGACGCCGGGGCCGCTGTGCCCGAGGCGCTGCAGTTCACCGGCACCACCGTGGACGGCAAGCCGTTCGACGCGAAGACCCTCGCGGGCAAGCCGACCGTGCTCTGGTTCTGGGCGCCCTGGTGCCCCAAGTGCCGCGCCCAGGCCACAGAGACCGCGAAGGTCGCCGCCGACTACCAGGGCAAGGCCAACGTCCTGGGCGTTGCCGGGCTCGACACCAGCGCCGCCATGAAGGACTTCGTCGCCGATACCGGAACCGACAGCTTCCCCCACCTGTCCGACGAGGCGGGCGACGTGTGGAAGCGGTTCGAGATCACCGAGCAGAGCCACTACGTCATCCTCGACAAGAACGGCACGACCGTCTACGAGGGCGTCCTGCCCGGTGGGCAGGGACTGGCTGAGAAGGTCGCCGGGCTCACCGGCTGAGCACCATGGCCGACCTGCCCCTCGCCCTCGCGCTCACCGCGGGGATGCTTGCTGCCGTCAACCCGTGCGGCTTCGCCCTGCTCCCGGCCTACCTGTCGCTGCTGGTCCTCGGCGACGACTCGCCCAGCCGGACGGTCGCGGTCGGCCGGGCCCTGGCCGCCACTGCCGCGATGACCGTCGGATTCGCCGCGCTCTTCGGCGTCTTCGGCCTGGCCGTCCAGCCCGTCGCCGGGCAGGTGCAGCGGCATCTGCCCTGGTTCACCATTGCGTTCGGGCTGCTCATGGCCGTGGCCGGTGCCTGGCTGCTGGCCGGCCGCCAACTCCCCGTCCTGGCCCCGAAAGTGCGCCGCGCCCCCACGGTCACCCGCTCCATCCCTTCTATGGCGCTGTTCGGCATGGCATACGCCACCGCCTCCCTCGGCTGCACCATCGCCCCGTTCCTCGCCATCGTCGTCTCCGCCTTCCGCAGCGGATCCACCGGCGAGGGCATCGCCCTGTTCGCCGCCTACGCCGCCGGAATGGGCCTGGTCGTCGGCGCCGCCTCCCTGACTGTCGCCCTGACCCGCACCACCGCGGTGACCCGGCTGCGCCGCTTTGGCGCCCTCGCACCCCGTCTCGGCGGCGGCCTGCTGCTCCTCGTCGGGGCCTACGTGGCGTACTACGGCTGGTACGAGATCCGCGTCCAGCACGACCCGGCCACCACCGACCCGGTCATCAATGGGGCGGGCGCGGCCCAGCGGGCCATCGCCGACACGCTGGACGGTGCCGGCCCGGCTGGGATCGCCGCCCTCTGCGCGGCACTGCTCGTCGTTGCCATGCTGATCAGTAAGCGGCGACGAACCCACCAGTCTGCGCGTACAGAACTCGGAGCACCACCAGCTGATCGCAGGTGACCAGTCCGGTCTTCTCCAGAACGCGATGTGGTCAAAGGATTTGGGTGCGGCTCTTCTTGAGTGAGATCGCCGGTCAGGCCGAGAGCTGGTATTTGTGCCAGTCGTTCACGATCCTCCGACGAGTCGTTCCATCAGGCGGGCGGCCGTGATGGCCCCTGCCAGGCGGACCTGGTCGCCGTCGCGTTCGACGACGGCGACCAGTGGCGTGTGGGTGCGGGCCATCAGGGCCGCGATGTGCATGACGTTCGCGTCCGGGCCGACCGTCGGTGGCTGGAACCTGCGGCGCGGCAGCCATTCGGCCACGCTGAGCCCGGCGAGCTTGTCGGGCACCTCGTCGAGGTCCCGGTCGTCGATGACGGCCGGGAGCAGCGGGTCCTCCAGGGCGTACTCGGGGACGAGCTGTCCGATGAGCTGGGAGCCGGGCACGATGGCGTACGGCTGTCCGTCGCGGTCGACGACCAGGAGTGCGGGCAGCTTGTGTTCGGCCAGCAGCCGGGCGGCTGCGGTGGCGTCGTCGTCGGTGGACACCTGCGGGTAGGGCTCGGCGAGTTCACGTGCCGACATGGTCGGACTCCTTGGCGGTACGGGGAGCAGGGGTGCCTCCGGTGACACCGGCGATGTCCTCGACGTGGAAGAGGCGGGCTATCGGCACGTCGGTGGAGCTGTGCGCGACGATCGAGAAGGCGATGCACACGGCGATGAGGGTGAACGCCTCCTCGCCCTGCGGGATCCCGGCCTGCAGCACCAGCAGCCCGTACACCACCGAGGCGAAGCCCTTCGGCCCGAACCAGGCAGCCACCAGCTTCTCCTTGCGGGACAGACTCGTGCCGATCAGCGAGATCAGCAGCGAGGCCGGACGGATCAGGACGATCGCCAGGACGACCGCAACATAACCGCCGAACGACAAGTCACCGAACAGCTGCGGTGTCAGCAGTGCGCCGAAGATCAGCAGGGCCGCGAACTTCGCGAGCTCCGCCAGCGCCTCGCCGAGCGGCTCGAAGGACTCCTTCGCCTCCGGCGACACGTGTGCGATGACCGCGCCTGCCGAGAAGGCGGCGAGGTACGGGTTGGCGTGGGTGAGGTGGCAGGCTGCGTACAGGATGATCCCGGTCGCCAGTGGGAGCAGCGGCTGCAGCTTCGGCTCCGCGCCCAGCAGCCGGAAGCGTACGAGCCAGTTCACCAGCAGCGGCAGCGCGAAACCGAAGACGATGCCGAGCACCAGCTCCAGGGCGATCTTGGAGCCGGAGGCTTCCGCGCTGTCGGCGGTCGGGCCCGCGGCGGCGATCAGGATGAGGACGATCGGTAGCGCGAGCCCGTCGTTGATACCGCTCTCCACGTTCAGCAACTGCCGCAGCTTCGCCGGGACTTCCCTCCGGCCCACGATCGCCGAGGCGAACACCGGGTCGGTCGGAGCGAGGACGGCCCCAACGAGGAACGACGTCGTCCAGTCCAGGCCCACCAGGAAGTGCGTGACCAGCGCCATGAATACGAACGCGAGGGGCATGCCCAGGCCCAGGGCACGCGCCGGGTTCCTCCAGTTGGCGCGCAGCTTGAGCAGGGAGACGTGCATGCCGTCGGTGAACAGCACCGCGAACAGCGCCAGATCGGCCGTCACGGACACCATCTCGCTGTCCGGCGTGATGTGGATCAGACCGAGGAAGCCATCGCTGACGAGCGCTCCGCCCACCAGGAAGAGAAAGGACGTGGAGAGCACCGTCCGCGCCGCCAGGCCCGACAACAAAACCGCCACCAGCAGCGCGGTACCGAACACCGCCACGAGCACCATGACGGGCCACCCACGATCGGAAGAGAGATTCGTCCTCTGCTCGCCGACCAGGCTTCCCGGCACACCGCTGGGAACCTTCCCCGTTCTTGATGCGTCTTTGACAGATCACTAACGCGCACTTCGAAGGGCATGACGTTGCCGGAATCCGGCAACACTCAGGGCGGGCACGCCCTGCTGCCCCCGCCATCCGATCAGCCGAGTCGCAGAACGGCACAAGCGGCACACGGATCGCGCGGCGATTAGGCTCAGCGGCAGGCGCGCCGGGAAGTCTGGTCGGCAGTCGGTCCATCCTGTCCTGGAGCCGCGGATGCCAGACGCTTCCCCCACCGAGGAGTTCCACCGGGACCACGGACTACGCAGGGTCGGAAACCGCCTGCTCCATCCGTTCCGCCGTCAGGAGCACCAGGTCGGCGAGTCCGCTCCCGGTCACATCGTGGTCCGGCTCTCCGGAGAGATCACTTCTGAGAACGCCGCGCGCATCGGTGCGCAGCTGCAGGACGTTCTGCGCTCGCATCCCGACGTCCTCGAGCTCGACCTTCGCCGGCTGAGCCACCTCAGCAGTGATGGAGGAACGGCGTTCTTCATGACAGTGCGGGCAGCGAGGGCGCACAGTACGCGTGTGATCGTCACCCACACGGGGCACCAGTCGCGCGGCGTGCTGCATCAGCTGGGCCTGGGCCGGGTGCTCGAGGTGTACGGCGAGGACGGCTCTGAAGCTCCGTGATTCCCCTTCTCAGACCGCGGCGAGGAGTCGGTCCAGCAGATGGGCGGCGGTGATGACGCCCAGGAGCCGTATGCCGGCCTTGTCCTTCTCGACGACCGCCACCAGCGGGCTACGTACCCGCGCCCTCTGCGCGGCGTCAAGGGCAGTGTCGTCCGGCGCGGCGACCGGCGGCTCAGGCACCCTCTTGGACAGGCAGTCGCGAACGGTGCGGCCCTCCATCGCCCGGCACAACCGGTCGGCGTGCCGCTCGTCGACCACGGTGGCCAGTGTCGGGTCTTCGATGACGTACTCCGGCACGAGAATCTTGATCGTCCGGGACGCGGGCAGGATGGCCTTGGGCGCACCGTTCTCGTCGATCACCAGCAAGGCGGGAAGCTTGTCCCGGCCATCAGGCGTGCTGCCTCCATGGCGTCGGTGTCGACGCCGACCGTCTCGTACTCCACTGCCAGATCACGTGCTCGCACGATCGGCTCCCGTTCCGTTCTTTGTCGTCCTACAAGGCAGCATCACGCGGAGGTGGTCCGCCTGCCAGCCACGGCGAGGTGGTTCTTGTGGCATTCCGGTGCAACTGACCGTGCGCGCTCTCAGGGCGGGCCGTCACCAGGTGTGGTGCGGTGATGTGCGCCAACCGCATTGATGAGCCGCGCGACGAGCGTGCCGAGGACTGCGGCGGTGAGGAGGAGGCCCATCCGGGCTGCGTCCGGATGCCCCTGCCAGGTGAGTTCACCGCGTGGCGTGATCAGGAAGCCGTTGAGGAACAGCCAGCACACGAGGGCGGTTCCGGGTGCCGCGGTGAAGGGGGCAGGCAGGCCCAGCAGCGCCGCGAACCCGCAGAGAACCGCAAGGGCGACGGACGGAGCAGACGGGCCGCTGAGCGTACTGAGTACGACCGCAAGGACGAACGCTCCCGCGCAAGCCGCCGCCCAGACGAACGGCGTGGCCATAGGCTCGGGCACGGGCCGGAGGGCGGCGGTACGCAAAAGGCGCCACTCCACCATGGGCCGATCCCTCCTTCAACAGCGCGCACCCGCGAGTGCGGCTTCTTCCAGACAACGCGGATGAGACCGTACGTCGAGACGCGCGCCGACGTTCTTGACGAACCATGTACGACACATTGACGCATCCCGTATGCCGGCTGATCTGCGCGGCTCAGAGTCGCCGGGCGCGAGAGGACGGCGTCGAACCGGCACGGGACGCCGCCGGCATCGGAATCCTCACCTATGCCGCCCACACCTTCGCCGGGCAACTCGGCGCGGACTGGGCCGCGTACCTCTCGCCCTTCCACTACTACATCGGCGGCGAGCCGCTGAAGCATGGCATGCAGTGGGCCGACGCGGGCATCCTTGCCGGGGCCTCCGCGGTGCTGGTGGCCGCGGGGACGTACCGCTTCAACCACCGCGACCTCAACGGCTGACCGGCGGGTCTGCCGAAGCCAAGCGCCCGATAACCTCTGTGATCACCGGCCCTGGCCAGGCCGGTGATCAGCTGAGCTCGGCGAACGCCTCCACCGCGTGCGTTTTGCCGGTGACGACGATGACATCGCCCTTCTGGATGACGGTCTCGGCGGTGGCGTACGTGAAGTCCTCGCCGTGGCGTTTGATGCCGACGACCGTGACGCCGTACCGGCTGCGGACCTGGCTCTGACCGAGCGGGACGCCGGTGGCGATGTCCGGGGCGACGGTCTTCACGAGGGCGTAGTCGTCGTCGAACTCGATGAAGTCCAGCATCCGGCCGGTGACGAGGTGGGCGACGCGTTCGCCCATTTCGTGCTCGGGAAGGACGACGTGGTGGACGCCGAGGCGTTCGAGGATCTGGCCGTGCTGGCGGCTGATGGCCTTGGCCCAGACGTTGGGTACTTCGGCTTCCAGCAGGTTGGCGCTGACCAGGATGCTCGCCTCGATGTCGGTCCCGATGCCGACCACGGCGCTGGTGAACTCGTGGACGCCGAGCTGGCGCAGCACCTCCGGGTCGGTGCAGTCGGCGACCGCCGAATGTGTCAGCCCGTCGCTGTACTTCTGGACCAGGCGGGCGTCCGTGTCGATGCCAAGGACGTCCCAGCCGCGGCGCATCAGCTCGCTGGCGAGGGACGAGCCGAAGCGGCCCAGGCCGATCACGGCCACGCGCTGGTCCGTCGCCCCATGGGCGCGAGTCTCGGCGAGGCGCTTGCGGCGGCGCATGCGCAGCTTGTGCAGGTAGTCAGCCAATGACGGGTCGCTCCTCGGGCAGTTCGTAGCGGCGCCTGCGCTCCCGCAGGGCGAGCGCAGAGACAAGGGTGATGGGGCCGATACGGCCGACGAACATCAGGCCGATCAGCAGAAGCTGGCCGGCCCCCGGCATGTCCGCGGTGATGCCGGTGGACAGTCCCACCGTCGCGAAGGCGGAGACGACCTCGAACAGCACAGCCTCCAGCCGCTCCTCGACCAGCGTAAGCAGAAGCAGAGTGGAGGCGATGACCAGGCCGACGCCCAGCAGCGCCACGGTCAGGGCCTGGCGCAGTACGTGCGGGGCGAGACGGCGTCCCAGCACCCCCGAGATGGGCTCGCCGCGCACCTCCGCGATGATCGCGACGAGCAGGACCGCGAACGTGGTCACCTTGATGCCGCCCGCGGTCCCGGCGCTGCCACCGCCGATGAACATCAGTACGCACGTCATCAGCAGTGTGGAGGACTCCATCGCCCCGATGTCGACCGCGTTGAAGCCGGCGGTGCGCGCCATGGCGGAGTGGAAGAAGCTGTTGAGGATCTTGTCCGCCGTCGAGTGCGGGCCCAGGGTGCCGGCGTTGGTCCACTCCAGCAGGCCGGTCAGCACGGTGCCGGCGATCAGGAGGACGGCTGTGGTGATCAGCGTCAGCTTGGTGTGCAGGGTCCAGTTGCGGCGCCCGGTCGTACGCCGCCGGTTGCGGTGGCGCAGCAGCTCCAGCAGGACGGGGAAGCCGAGACCGCCCAGGATCACGGCGACGGCGACCGGCAGCATCACCCACGTGTCTCCGGCGTAGCGGGTGATGCTGTCGGCGTGCAGCCCGAACCCGGCGTTGTTGAACGCCGACACCGCGTGGAAGAAACCGAGGTACACGGCGCTGCCGATGCTCTCGCCGTACCCGTACCGGAACCGCAGCGCCAGTACGGCCCCCACCGCGAGCTCCACGATCAGCGTGGTCCCGGCGACCCCGAGCAGCACGCGGCGGACATCCCCGATGCCCAGGCTCTTGGTCTCCGCCTGCGCGGTCAGCTGCATGCGCAGCCGCAGTCGGCCCGACACCAGCAGCGCCAACAGCGATGCCATCGTCATGATCCCGAAGCCGCCGACCTGGATCAGCACGAGGATGACACCCTCGCCGAAGCCGCTCCAGTACGTGCCCGTGTCGACGACGGCGAGTCCGGTGACGCACACGGCGGATGTAGAAGTGAACAGCGCCGTCAGGAAACTGGCCCCCGCCCGTTCCTCGGTGGCGATCGGCAGCACAAGCAGCACCGCACCGGCGAGGACCACGGCGGCGAAGGCCAGGACGACCGCGCGAGCGGGGTGTGCGGCCAGCACCAATGACAGCGACCGCAACTGTGTCACCAATCCTGCCACCCGTTGCCTCTTTCCCCCGTCTGCCTCGACAGTCGTAGCCCTCATTGGCCTACGTCAAGGCCTCGTCAAGATCCCGGCCGCACACCCTGCCCGGGGGCCGGCCGGGTGAGCGGACCATCGCGGAGTCGGAGTCTCGGTATGAGCAGGCGCTGGATGTACAGGGAATCCAGACGCCACGGCGTGCCGCGCTACTACTTCGGGGGAAAGCTTAGGTTCAAGGTGGCGGACCTGGACAACTGGGCGCAGCAGCAGAGGGTGCATTGAGGGGGGCGGGAATCATCCCGCCCCCCGAGTTACCTTCTTCGTGGCCTCGCAAGGAGGCTCCCGGCCTTCGGCCCCGGCATGACTTCGCCCCCTAGTCGATGATGATCGAAAAAGTGGTGTCACCGGGATCGAAGGCATTGGCAGACCGCTGATTAGAGGCCGAGCACCGATCCCGGACTGGGGGGAGGCAGTCTCTTCGTAACGTGGATGCCGGCACGCTGATGCCGCAAGTGAGGCCGGGAAGAATGCGAGCACAGGAGCAAGCACGTGACCGGTGACGGCGACATCGACGTCTACCTCGGCCTGGACGTCGGCAAGGGCGAACACCACGCCACGGCCCTGACTCCGGCCGGCAAGAAGGTCTTCGACAAGCGGCTGCCCAACACCGAACCGAAGCTTCGTGACGTGTTCACCAGACTCCAGGCTAAGCACGGCACCGTTCTCGTGGTGGTCGACCAGCCCGCCTCCATAGGCGCACTGCCTCTGGCCGTGGCCCGCGACGCGGGCTGCCGCGTCGCCTATCTGCCCGGCCTGACAATGCGGCGGATCGCCGACCTCTACCCGGGAGAGGCCAAGACCGACGCCCGCGACGCGCACGTCATCGCGGACGCAGCCCGCACCATGCCGCACACGCTGCGGGCCGTCGAACCGGCCGACGAGACCGTGGCCGAGCTGGAGATGCTCACTGGGTTCGACGACGACCTGGCCACCGAGGCGACGCGGAGCCCGTCGGTGCTGACGGCCTTGAGCGCGTGTATCTCGTCGAGAGTCGGAATGGTGATCTTGCGCGGGATGTACTCAGGCGGGACGACGCCTTCGAACGGGTCCTCGGTGATGCCACCGCGACGGCGTGCGTCGAGCAGGATCTTCCGGAGGGCGTCGAAGGCGTTCTGCTGAGCAGCCAGCCCCACGGAGCGTTCCTCCATCGACATGATGAAGTCGTCGACCACCGTCGACGTGAACGTGTTGATCCGACGTGACGCGAGGACGGGGAGGATCTGGCTGTTGAGGACCTGGTTGACCGTGCGAATGCTGCCCGGTGCGTAGTGGCGCTGCCTGGTGAGCCACGTCGAAGCGTAGTATCCGAAGCGCTGTTTGCCGATCTGGCGCTTGAGCTCGGCCCTTTGGGGCGAGGTGTTGCGCTTCTCCTCGTAGACTTGCGTCAGTCGGTCGAGGGCCGACTGCTGCGTCGCATACCCCGTCTCCTCGCGCTGACGGTCGGCCGCATCGCGATAGCGAATGACGTAGGGGTGGGGGCATCGGCTCTGCCGAGCGCAGGCGCAGCTCTTGAAGAAGCTGCCCATCCCGCGTACGAGCTGGGTCGCCAACGTGCACGTCTCCTGACTCATGCTGGGAGTTTGCTGACCAACGGCCTCCGAGCATGGGCCTGACCTGCGGCCGCGCCAAACTACGGGACGTTGATGAGCATCTTCACGGGTGCCTCCTGTGGATCTTGGCAGTCGGACCCCCGACCTGCGTTTTAGCTGGTCAGTGGGGGTGACCTCAGTTGTTGATCTGGGCGGTTCCTGGCGCTCGGAAGCAGGTTCTGACGGTGGTGAGCCGACGTGGGCCGGCTGGGTGCCACTGTCCGCAGTATCGACCTTGCGGCAGCGAAGGTCACGTGTGCCCACCACAGGGGTGCAATCGCCGTACGCGCGTGGCGAGGCCGGGGCTGTCCTATGGATTCTGGTTGATCCATAGGAGTGCACGGACCAGGTCCTTGTCATTTCGCTGTCTGACGGCTCTGTGGTGGGTCATACGGTGGTGTGCCAGAGCAGATGTGGCCACCAGACAGCAGCCAGGCCGGGAGTAGCGATGCGTCCAACCAATCTCACCGGGGAGTCGGCCGAATACGTCAGCGCCCGCGAGGAACTGCGGCAAGCCGAGATCGAGCTGATGCGCCATCGTGAACGCGTCGCCGACCTGCGTCGCCGGTTGCCGCTGGGCCCGGTCGTCGATGACTACGAGTTCGAGGAGGGGCCTGCTGATCTGCAGGCCGGTGACGCGCCGGCGCAGACTGTGCGCCTGGGCGAACTGTTCACTCGGCCCGGGCGTGACCTGGTCGTCTACCACCTCATGTATGGCAAGAAGCAGACCGAGCCGTGCCCCATGTGCACGATGTGGTGCGACGGGTTCAACGGAGTGGCCCACCACATCGCGCAGAACGTCGACCTCGCGATCGTCGCCGCAGCCGACCTGCCCGCGCTCCGCGCACACGCCCGAAACCGGAGGTGGACGAATCTGCGTCTGCTCAGCGCCGGGTCCAGCACCTTCAAATACGACCTGGGCAGCGAGGACGCCGAGGGCAACCAGGACTCGACGGTGTCGGTGTTCACCCGCGACGACAACGGGTCGGTGCGCCACTTCTACTCGGCGCACCCCCGGATGTCCGACGACATCGACCAGCGAGGCATCGACTTGCTCAGCCCGGTATGGCACATCCTCGACCTGACCCGCCAAGGCCGGGACGACTGGCTCGCCGCACTCGACTACCAGAGGCCGTGAGGTCCGGCATACGTGCTGGGGCCGCTGGCGGCCGGGAACTGCCCGTATGCGCCGGGCCACGGTGGGGTCGGGGCGGCTGTGGAGCTCGGGCTCACTCGCAGGTGATCTCGTCCCGCGGGGTGTATCGGGTGCGGAACGGTTCCCGGTTCACTTCCCGGCCGTCGTTGTAGAAGACCCGCTCCACGGTGACGTCGAAGCCCTCGAGCGGGGTCTGCGGCACGCATTCCTTGTCGGTGCTCACCTTGTGCGCCGGCTGTTTCACGCTGGTGCGCGGCCCCTTGACCGACTTGATCTCGTCGTACTTCTTCGTGCCGAGGAAGGTGACGGTCACGGAGGTGTCCGTGGACTCGGCCTGGATGTACATGGCATTGCCGGAGTCGTTGGTGAACCTGAGGTCGAGGCTGCCCCAGGCGACCGTCGCCTCGCGGCCCTCGGGGTAGCGCTCGATGTAGAAGGAGTGGGCGCCGTACTCCACGGGCTCGACCCCGGCGAAGAACATCGCGTTGAAGACGGTCGTGGCCACGGCGGAGACACCGCCGCCGGACGCCTTGGTGAACTGGTCGTTGAGGATCATGATGCCCTCGACGAAGCCGTTGGCCTCGGTGCGTTCGCCGACGGTCCGGTTGAAGCTCCAGGTCTCGCCCGGCAGGACGACGGAGCCGTTGATGAGTTCCACGGCCCGGCCGACGTTCTTCGTGCGGTAGGCGGCCGGTTCGAAGTTGACGGTGAAGGAGGACATCTTCTCCGTCAGTCCCAGCTGCGCCGCGTTCTCGCGCGTCACCTCCGGCTGGGTCCTGCGGGTGGCCACTTCGCCGGTGCGGGCGGTGCCCGACTTGGTGAGCAGCGGCAGCACGGCCTTGCTCAGCGCCTTGTCGGTGACCTCCAGGCCGGGCCTGGCGTCGTCGGCCACTACGACCTTGTCGCCGTCGAGGCGCAGCCTGGCGTTCTCGGCCTTGCCGGTGATGCCGGAGATGGGGCCGGCCACCGCGGGGGCGGCGCGCAGGCCCTCGGCGTCGAGCTTCGGCGTCAGCCTGCCGGTGCCGTCCGGCCGCATCGTCAGGTGCTCGCCCAGGACGGCCGGGGTGATCGTGAACCGTTTGCCGCCCGCGGTGAGCGTGACGGGCGCCGACATGGCCGGCTGTGCGAACCCGCGCATCGCTCGCCGCACCTGCTCCGCGGTGACCTTCGGCTTGGTCTCACGGGCGGGCAGGGCCGTGACCGAGTCGGCCTTGCCGCGCAGGAAGGAGGTGCGCAGGGGGCCGACCGCGGCGTCCACGTCCAGCGCGTACCCGCTGCGCGGAGCGACCTGCTCGGCTTGGCCGTCCGCGAAGGTGATCGCGCCGTCGCGGACCTTCTGGTCGAGTGTCTTCGCCAGTTTCCCGAGGACGGCGCGGGCCTTGTCCTCGTCGACGCGTACGACCGGCTCGATGTCACCGCCCGTACGGAAGAGTCCGCCGATCATGCTGAAGGGATCGTTGCCGGTGCGCGCCGCCCGGTCAACGGTCTGCTGAGCGTCGAAGGTGAGTCCGGCCTGCTGCGGATCGACCGCGCCCGTGCGGTCGCCGACTTTCACGGCCAGCTCATGCGAGCCGGCCGCTGCCCAGTGCTTCTCCAGCTTCCTGGTGGCCTCTGCACGGCTCAGGCCCCCGATGTCCACACCGCGCACCGTCGTGCCCGCCTCGATCTCACCGCCTGTGAGCAGCAGCCCGGCGAGATACAGACCGCCGACGCCGAGGGTCAGCACACCGCCGGCCAGGGCGAGGGGCGGAACGGAGGCAATTCGCGGAACGGAGGTTATTCGGGGGCGCATGAGCCTCCTGGAAAGTCGTTGGGACGGTGCACCCGATGACGCAACGCTGTGTGCAGGGCAAGCACCCCAAGCTACCCGCAATCGGGTGATAAACGTGTATGTCCCGGGTCACGCCAGGCGTCGGAGGTGCTGCTCCTGGGGCGGGCAGCTCCAAAGGGGCCGCCCGCCTCCTCCGCTGCCCCGCCGTCGCGATCTCCCGGTCGACCGCGCTGCCGTCGAGGACGTGAGCGCGCCCCCTTACCGCCCCGCCGCCTCCCGGGCGATGTCCTCGAACCGAGCGCCCATCGCCGCGGCGAGGGCGTTGGCGGCCGACAGCGGGCGGACCATGACCATCAGGTCGTCGATCCTCCCGTCCTCGTCGACGTGCAGGAAGTCGCAGCCCTGGATCTGCTTTCCGGAGACCGTGGCGGTGAAGACGAGGGCGTGGTCGCGGCCGTCGGGGTGGGTGAATTCCCGTACATAGGTGAAGTCCTCGAAGACCTCGGACACGGCGCGCAGGATCGCGGCGGTGATCGCCTTGCCGGTGTACGGCTTGAAGACGACGGGGCTGGTGAAGACGACGCCGTCGGCCAGCAGCGCCTCCACGGCGTCGACGTCCTTGCTTTCGACCGCCTTGCGGAAGGGGTGCATGTGATCGCCTCTCTCGCGGACTAATGCAACTTGTTGCATAACTGAGCGTAGGGGAGTCACGGCATCTTCGGAAGGAGTCGGTGCACCGTGTGCCGGCCGGTTCGAGCGGTCCCGGGTCATCCCCGATGTACACGGTCCACCAGGATGTCGATCACCAGGGGAGTGCGCGGACCGAAGCTGAGGAGGACGCCGTCCTCGAGGGTGACGATGCGGCGGTTCATGCCGGCCGGGGTCTCGCGGATGCCGGGGACGTCGAGCAGGCCGTCGATGCCACCGACCGACTCCAGCCCCTTGCTCATCATCAGGATCACCCCGGGCTGGCCTTGACCAGGGCCTCGCTGGTCAGCGGAGTGAACGGCTTGTCCAGGCCGGACACGACGCCCGCATCCACCGCGCCCGCCGCCTCGATCAGCGAGTCGGCCCCCGAACCCTTCCCGCCCATGAGGTAGACGGCCGCGCTGCCGCGCAGGTAGAGGAAGGCCACTGTCGGACGGCTGCCCTCGGGGACGACCGCCCTGGCCGCCGCGAGGTCCTTGCCGATACGGGAGTTGAGGGCCTGGCCCGCCTCGGGGACGCCGAGGGCCGCGGCGATCCGGGTCGCCCGGGTGGAGACGTCGGCTAGTTCGGTGGCCGGATCGAGCACGACGACGGGGATGCCGGCGTCACAGATCTGGTCGATCGCCTCCTGCGGGCCCGTGTCGGTGTCGGCGAGGATGACGGTGGGGCGCAGGGAGAGCACGCTCTCCGCACTCACGTCGTGCGCCTTGGTGACAGGGGCAGGTCCTTCGCCTCCTCGAACGTGGCCGTGATGTCGCGCCTCACCGCCCGGTCGCCGAGCCCGAGGGTGAAGACGATCTCCGCCACGCCGCCGTTGAGCGGCAGGATCCGGGAGGCGTCCCTGACGGTGACCTTCCGTCCGTCGGAGGAGTCGACCGTGACGGGAAACTCCGGTGTGGGTGGCTCCCCTTCGAGCGGTACGAGGGAGTTCCCCGCGAGCTGCTTCTGCGCCGCCGCGGCCCGCTCGCTCGCGGAGGCCGGTGACGCGTCCGTCCCCGCGGAACCCGAGCCGCGGCGTCTGGTTCAACGGTGCGTCGTTCACCGGCGTCGGTCAGGACGCCGACCCCTCCACCGTTCTGGTCGCGGCGGGCCCCGAGCTGCGCCGCGTCGAGATCGCCACCGGTACCGTCAAGGACACGGTCACGCTCGAGGGCGGCAACCAGCTCGGCGTGGACGCCGCGCACGGCGCCGCCTGGTCCGTCGGCACTGCCGAGGGCAAGCCGGTGCTGCGCCGCGTCGACACCGGAACCTTCGAGGTGACTGCGACGGCCGGACTTCCCGCCGACTTCGTCTTCTTCGTCGAACCGGACCCGGCCACCGGCAACGTCTGGGTGGGCAGCGGGACTTCGGTGCTCGTCTTCGACAAGGACGGCAAGCTGCTGACCACCCTGACGGGTGCGGACCGGCCCACGGCGGCGGCCTTCGACAAGACCACCGGGCGGGCCTTCGTGCTGCGCGAGGACCTCTCCGACAGCGCCTCGGACAAGGACGGCTCCCTCCAGATCCTCGATGCCGCGACCTTCCGGTAGGCGGCCGAGCCGGTCGCCCTGCCGGGCAGCCTCGCGGGCGCCTACGCGGGCGTCGCCGTCGCCCCAGGCGCCACCTCCGTCTACCTCACCAACCAGGCGGAGAGCAAGGTTGTCAAGCTCGACCTCCGCATGTCCCCCAAGGTCACCCAGTCCCCGACCGACCAGTCCGTCGCCCCCGGCGACGAGGTCATGTTCGTCGCGGCGGCCGAGGGCACCCCGGAGCCGACGACCGTGCGCTGGCAGGTCAGCCCGGACGGCGGCCAGACCTGGTCCACGATCGAGGGCGCGACCGAGAACGCGTACTCCTTCACCGCCAAGGCGGGACAGGACGGCTACGAGTACCGCGCCGAGTTCAGGAACTCCGCGGGCACGACCCGCACTTCGCCGATCACGCTGACCGTCGACGAGTCCGGCGGTGACGGCGGCGGTACGGGGGGCGGCGGCGAGGACACCGAACCGTCGGGCACCAAGACCGTCACCGGCCCCGAGGGCCAGAAGCTCACCGTCACCCCGGTCAACAACCTCGCCACCGAGGACCAGAAACTCACCGTCACCGGCTCCGGCTACGACGTCGACAAGGGCATCTACGTCGCCCTGTGCGTCGACAACGGCGACGGCGAGCTGCTCACGCCGTGCATCGGCGGCGTCGACATGACCGGCGCCTCCCACTCCTCGGCGTGGATCTCCTCCAACCCGCCGGACTACGGCGAGGGCCTGGCGATCCCGTACGGCGACGGTGGCACCTTCGAGGTCGAGCTCACGGTGGACGCCGAGGACGAGTTCACCGACTGCTTCAAGGCGAAGTGCGTTCTCGCCACCCGTGCCGACCACACCCTGTCCGGCGACCGCTCCCAGGACGTCAAGGTCCCGGTCAGCTTCGTCGGCCAGGACCCCGTGGACACCGACGACGACACCGGCGACACGGGCGGCGCCTCGGGCGGCGGCACCTCGGGCACCGGTTCCACCACCGGCGGCACCGGTACGACCACGACCTCCGGAGGCAGCCTCGCCTCCATCGGGGTCACCGTCGGCACCACCGCCGCGCTGGCCGGGCTGCTCACGGCGACGGGCTGGTACGTCCACCGGCGCGCCCGGACCAGGGCTCTGGCCGACGCGGACTGACGGACCGACCGCACGAGGGGCTCCCCGCATCCGCCGGGGAGTCCTCGGGCGTGACGCGGCCGGGCCGCCCGTGCCGACCGGCCAATGGGCGGTCCGCTCGCGCCGATCGACGAGCTGGGTGACGAAGCAGCGGCCGACCCGCCCGCGGAGGGCGTACCGTCGCCGCCCGGTCAGGCGGCACGCCGGCCGGCTCCCCGGCAGACCGCGGACAGCAAGGACCCGATGGCGACGCCGATCGCGAGGCGGACGACGCCGGTGCCCACCTTGGCCTCGGTGCTCACCGACGACGTGAACGGCAGCAGCACCACTCCCGCCGTGATCAGGGCGACGATCCACGCGAAGAGCCGTCCCGCCTGCGCGGTGTTCAGCATGAGCAGGTGCAGTACGGCCGTCGCCGCCAGCGCGACCACCGCCGAACCGGCGGCCAGCAGCCCCGCCGAGGCGTCCCCCAGCGCGCCGTGGCCGTCGGGCGCGAGCACCGGGAAGCCCAGGACCCCCCGGACCAGCAGCACGGAGAACACGGCGATGAGTCCGGCGATCGCGGCGGTCATGATCCCGCCGGCCCACAACCGGGAAGCGTCGACCCGCGGCCCCGGCGGTCGGGCGCCCGAAGCGGGATCACCTCCGCTCTCCTTCGACGTCTCCTTCGAGGTCTGAGGCGACATCTGCGGCTGGCCCAAGGGCTGGTTCGGCGGCTGCACGATCGGACTCCTCGGTCTGGACGGTGCGACATCCGTACCCCCGGACCGTTGTGCCACTGCCGGACGTTGGCCCGTTCGGGGCAGGGACCGCCGCGGAAGCGTGCAGGGGAGCTTGACGGGCAGAATGTTACCGGTAACACTCGTCCTCGTCGCAGAGCCGCCTCCGCCCACGCCGTCATGGGCCCTTCCCTGGAGTCCGCGTGACCGAGCCAACGACCGGACCGCCCCGCGCAGGCGCCCGCAGCGTCCCCGAGGCCCCCGTCTTCAGCCCGCTCGCCGTCGTCGCGTCCTGCGCGGGCTTCGTGCTCATCGGGGCGCTCCAGGCCCTGTACGGGCCCGCGATCCCGGCGTTCCGACGGGAGTTCGGGCTGTCGCCGTCCGCCGCCGGTATGGGGCTCAGCGCCCACTTCGTCGGCGGTGTCGCCGGCGTGCTGCTCTTCGACCGCCTCTACGGGCGTCTCGGCAACCGGCAGATCCTCGGCAGCTCGTACCTCCTGATGGCCGTCGGCGCGGCAGGCGTCGCTCTGGCCCCCACCTGGCCGGCCGCACTGGCCGCGGCGCTGCTCGCCGGGCTCGGCTTCGGCGGCATCGACTACGGCCTGAACCAGCTCTTCGCCACCGGCTTCGGCCACCGGTCGACCGCGATGCTCAACGTCCTCAACGCCCACTTCGGCGTCGGCGCCATCCTCGGCCCGGCCCTCGTCGGCGTGGTCGGCGCCGACCGGTACCCGGCCGTCTTCCTCGGCTTCGCGCTGGCCAACCTGCCGCTGCTGCTGTGCCTGAAGGGCGTACGCGACCGATCGCCCCGGCCCGACGGCGGGGCCGGCACATCAGGTCCCGTCCTCGCCCGGAGCCTGGGCTCGGTACTGGCCGTGTTCGTCACGCTCTACGTCCTGCACGTCGGCATCGAGGCCGGCGTCGGCGGCTGGGAACCCACCCACCTGGAGAGCGTGGGATACGGCGCCGGAGCCGCCGCGACCGCCACCTCCGTGTACTGGCTGATGATGACGGTCGGCCGGTTCCTGGTCGTGCCGATCGCGCTGCGCTGCACCGCCCAGACCATCGTCACCGTCTCCTGCGCGGGAATGACGGTCTGCCTGCTGCTGGCCGCGGTGCCGGAGCTCGCCCCCTACGCGTACGCCGGTGTCGGCCTGTTCATCGCGCCGATCTTCCCGACCGGACTGCCCTGGCTCAACCGGGCCGCCCCACAGGCCCGTCGGGCAGGCGCCATCGTCATCGCCGCCTCCATGGTGGGCGGCGTCGCGGCCGGCCCCGCGCTCGGCAAGGCCATCGAACTGTCCGGCACGGGCGCGGTCCCGCTCCTGCTCAGCGGTGTCTCCGCCCTCTGCCTGGCCGCCACCCTCTGGCTGATCCGCACCACCCGCCCGTCCTGACCCGCTCCAGCTGAAGGGAAGTTCCGCATGCCCGCCCTGACCACCACGTCCGACGGTTTCCTGCTGCACGGCGAGCCGTTCCGGATCATCTCCGGAGCGATGCACTACTTCCGCATCCACCCCGGCCAGTGGGCCGACCGGCTGCGCAAGGCCCGGCTGATGGGCCTCAACACGGTGGAGACGTACGTGCCGTGGAACCTCCACCAGCCCGACCCCGACGGCCCCCTCGTCCTCGACGGCATCCTCGACCTGCCGCGCTACCTGAGCCTGGCCCGCACGGAGGGCCTCCACGTGCTGCTGCGCCCCGGCCCCTTCATCTGCGGCGAGTGGGACGGCGGCGGGCTGCCCTCGTGGCTCACCACCGACCCCGGCATCCGGCTGCGCAGCAGTGACCCGCGCTTCACGGACGCCGTGGACCGCTACCTCGACCTGCTGCTGCCCCCGCTGCTGCCGCACATGGCGGCCGCCGGCGGCCCGGTGATCGCCGTGCAGGTGGAGAACGAGTACGGCGCCTACGGCGACGACACCACGTACCTGAAGCACCTGCACCAGTCCCTGCGCTCGCGCGGCATCGAGGAGTTGCTCTTCACCTGCGAGCAGACCGACCCCGAACACCTGGCCGCCGGTTCGCTGCCCGGCACGCTCGTCACCGGCACCTTCGGCAGCAAGGTCGACCAGAACCTGACCCGGCTCCGCGCCCACCAGCCCGAAGGGCCCCTGATGTGCGCGGAGTTCTGGATCGGCTGGTTCGACCACTGGGGCGAACCGCACCACGTCCGCGCCGCGGCCGACGCCGCGGCCGACCTCGACCGGCTGCTGTCGGCCGGCGCGTCCGTCAACATCTACATGTTCCACGGCGGCACCAACTTCGGCTTCACCAACGGCGCCAACCACGACCACGCCTACGCCCCGATCGTCACGTCGTACGACTACGACGCCCCGCTGACGGAGTCCGGTGACCCCGGCCCGAAGTACCACGCCTTCCGTGAGGTGATCGCCCGCCACGCTCCCGTCCCCGACGAGCCCGCCCCGGCCCCGAGCCGCAAACTCGCGCCCACCGTGGTGGAGTTGGACCGGCAGGCACCGCTGCTGCCGCACGCGGCGAGGCAGGCCGAGCGGCCCGTGCGCACCGAGAGCCCGCTCACCCTGGACGAGCTCGGGCTGCGGTCCGGATACGCGCTGTACCGCACCACCGTCCCCGCCGCCGGCGACGGAGTGCTGCACTTCGCGGGCGGCGTGGGCGACCGGGCCCAGGTCTTCCTGGACGGTGCCCCCGTCGGCGTACTGGAACGCGAACGCCACGACGAGACCCTGCCCGTCCGCGTCCCGCGCGCCGGGGCCACGCTGGACGTCCTCGTGGAGAACATGGGCGGCGTCAACTACGGCCCCCGCATCGGCGCACCCAAGGGCCTGCTCGGCGCCGTCACCTTCGACGGCACGGCGCTGCACGGCTGGGACTGCGTCCCGCTGCCCCTGAACGACCTGAGCGGACCGACCTTCGAGGCCGGCACTGCCGCCGGACCCGCATTCCACCACGGCACCTTCGAGGTGACCGAACCGGCCGACACCTTCCTGTCGCTGCCCGGCTGGACCAAGGGCCAGGCCTGGATCAACGGCTTCCACCTCGGCCGCTACTGGAACCGCGGACCCCAAGGCACCCTGTACGTCCCCGCGCCCGTCCTGCGCCCCGGCAGCAATGACCTCGTCCTGCTCGAACTGCACGCCACCACCACCCCGCGCGCCCACCTCACCGACACCCCCGATCTCGGACCGGAGCAGCGCTGACGACCCGACCGCACCGCCTGCACGTCCCCGCGCCCGGCATGCCACCGCGGACCGGCCAAAGCCGGACCTGGCCGTCATCACGGGCTGACGCCCCTGGAAGCAGCCGCCCGCTCCTGCCCGGCCTATCCTGTGGATCCGCCGGGCGGGAAAGGACCGCCGGGAACGAGGCCGAAGGAAGCACCGCCCGCCATGACCCGAAGCACCGCCGACGGCCCCGCTCCCAGGGGGCGCAGCCGCCGCAGCTTCGCCGGGGCGCGCCCCGTGATGGACGACGTGGCCCGGCTGGCCGGTGTGTCCAAGCAGACCGTGTCCCGGGTGCTCAACGACCATCCCGCCGTACGCCCCGAGACCCGGGCCGCGGTGCTGGACGCCATGCGCACGCTCGGCTACCGGCCCAGCCGGAGCGCCCGCTCCCTGGCCAGCGGACGCACCCGCATGGTCGGCGTGATCTCCTTCGACGCCGCCCGCTACGGACCCGCCTCCATCCTGACCGCCATCAACACCGCGGCGCAGGGCGCCGGTTACCTGGTCAGCTCCATCGCCCTCGACACCGCCGAACGCGACACGGTGGTGAGGGCCGTCGACACGCTCTCGGCCGAGGGCGCGGACGGCGTGATCGCCATCGCCCCCCAGCGCCGGGTCGGTACGGCGCTGGCCGAGGCCCGCATCAACGCCCCCATGGTGGTGCTGGAGAACGACCTGGGCGGCCGTACCCCCCTGATCACCGCAGACTCCTGGGCCGGTGCCCGCGCGGCCACCGGCCACCTCCTGCGCCTCGGCCACACCACCGTCCACCACATCGCCGGGCCCATCGGCTGGACCTCCGCCGACGTCCGCACGGACAGCTGGCGCGAGACCCTGACCGTCGCCGGCGCCGAGGTCCCCGACGCCCTCGTCGGCGACTGGAGCGCCGACTCCGGATACGAACTGGGCCGTCGGCTGGCCCGACGCCCCGATGTCACCGCGGTGTTCGCCTCCAACGACCAGATGGCCCTCGGCCTGCTGCGCGCCCTGCACGAGGCCGGACGCCGGGTGCCCGACGACGTCAGCGTGGTCGGCTACGACGACATCCCCGAGGCCGCCCACCTGCTGCCGCCGCTGACCACCGTGCGCACCGACTTCGCCGAGATCGGCAGCCGCGCCCTGCGTCTCCTCCTGGACCGCATCGACGGTATCGACGAACCCCGCGTCGAGCCCGTCGTACCCGTCGAACTCGTCGTCCGCCGCAGCACGGGACCGGCCCCGGCCCGCTGACCTCACCGCACTGTCAGCCGCGCACAGGTTCCGCCCGGCCCGGCGCCTGCCCCCGTGAGGATCCTCACGCCTGGGTTACAAAAGGCTCAACCTCTGGTATCAGCGGGGTGATGCGGTGACGATGGGGTCATGACTCTGGCCCAGCGCGCCCTGGAGCAACTGGCAGCCTGGCCCGACCTCACGGCGGGACCGGCCAGTTGCGGGACAGGGCGGGCAATCAGCTCCGCCCACAGCGAGATCGCCCACTTCCACTCGGGCCACGACGTGGATCTGCATCTCACCCGCCGGGCCATCGGACGTTTCGCCGAGGACCTCAGGGAGTCCACGGCCATCCGCCTGGTGCCCGGCTCCCGGTGGGTCACCGTCCACCTCGACTGCGAAGGGGACCTCGACCTGCTGCTGAGCCTGGTGAGCGTCGCCCTCCAGGCCCACCAGGACCTGCCCCCGGCGGAGCTCGCACCCGCCGGCGGCTGCAACTTCCACCGGGTCACGGTGCTGCCCCGCGACCCGGCCGGAGTGGCACCCCCCGTACCGTAGGCCCGAGGCGTCCCCTCGTCCGCGGCGTGGGCCGCACTGCCCGGTCCGGCCCCGGGAGACACTGCTGGGGGACGGTGCCGGGATCCTCGTACGGGATCCCGGCGAGCCGCCTGCTGCGGGAGGAGTACCGAGGTGACGGGCTGGACCTGGGAGTACGAGGGCTACGAGGCCGCGGACGAGCGACTGCGGGAGTCGCTGTGCACACTGGGCAACGGCTACTTCGCCACCCGTGGCGCCCTGCCGGAGTGCGCCGCGGACGATGTGCACTACCCGGGGACGTATGTGGCGGGGTGCTACAACCGGCTCACCTCCGATGTGGCCGGCCGCATGGTCGAGAACGAGGACATGGTCAACGTGCCCAACTGGCTGCCGCTGCGCTTCCGCCTGCGCGGCCGCCCCTGGCTCACCCCCGACACCGCGACCGTGCTCGAACACCGCATGGTGCTGCACCTGTCCTCGGGCGTGCTGGAGCGCCTGACCCGATACGCGTTCGGCAACGGGCGGGCGCTGACCGTGCGGCAGCAGCGGCTGGTGCACATGGCCGACCCGCACCTGGCCGCACTGCGCACCGAGTTCACCGCCGACGGCTTCTCCGGCGAACTCCACGTCGAGGCCGCCCTCGACGGCGGTGTCACCAACGCCGGAGTGCCGCGCTACCAGGACCTGGACGGCCGCCACCTGACGCACCAGCAATCCGGAACCGCCGAACACGACACGGTCTGGCTGCGCTGTCGTACCCGCACCTCCGACATCCGCATCGGCATGGCCTCCCGCCTCACCGCCGACGGGCCCCTCTCGATCCGGCACGCCCGTCCGCGCACCACCCAGCGGACCCGGCTGCAGCTGGCGCCCGGCCGCACCGCCACCGTCGACAAGACCGTCGCCCTGCACACCTCCCGCGACCCGGCCATCAGCGACCCGCTGCACGCCGCCGTCGCCCGGGTCGGCCGGGCCCCCGGCTTCGACGACCTGCTCCGCTCCCACCGCACCGCCTGGGCGCAGCTGTGGCGCCGCGCCGACCTCGACGTCCCCGGTGAGGCGGGCCGCATCCTGCGGCTGCACCTCTTCCACGTCCTGCAGACGCTCTCCCCGCACACCGCCGACCTCGACGTCGGTGTGCCCGCCCGTGGACTGCACGGCGAGGCCTACCGCGGCCATGTCTTCTGGGACGAGCTGTTCGTCCTGCCCTACCTCAACCTGCACTTCCCCGAGGTCTCCCGCGCCCTCCTGCGCTACCGCCACCGCCGCCTCGAACAGGCCTGCACCGCCGCCCGCGACGTGGGCCGCAGGGGCGCGATGTACCCCTGGCAGAGCGGCAGCGACGGCCGGGAGGAGACCCAGGAACTGCACCTCAACCCGCGCTCGGGCCGCTGGCTGCCGGACCACTCCCGGCTTCAGTACCACGTCGGTTCGGCGATCGCGTACAACGTGTGGGAGTACTGCGAGGCGAGCGGCGACATCGAGTTCCTGCACACCAAGGCCGCCGAGATGCTGCTCCAGATCGCCCGCTTCTGGGCGGACGCCGCCGGCTACGACGAGGGACTCGGACGGCACCGCATCAAGGGCGTGGTAGGACCCGACGAGTACCACGACGCCTACCCCGACGCACAGCAGCCCGGACTCGACGACAACGCCTACACCAACGTCACCGCCTCCTGGGTGCTCAGCCGCACCCTGGAGCTGCTGGACGGCCTGCCCGAACCGCGGAGCCGTGAACTCGCCGAGCGCACCGGGCTCGACGACGACGAACTTCAGCGGTGGGAGGACGTCTCCCGCACCCTCCACGTGCCGTTCCACGACGGTGTCATCAGCCAGTTCGACGGCTACGGCGATCTCGCCGAACTCGACTGGCACCGCTACCGGCAGGAGTACGGCGACATCCGGCGGCTGGACCGGATCCTGGAGGCCGAGGGCGACACGGTCAACCGCTACCAGGCCTCCAAGCAGGCCGACGTCCTGATGCTCGGCTACCTGTTCTCACCGGCGGAACTGCAGGGAATGTTCCGCCGGTTGGGGCTGCGGCTGGACGAGGAGACCTGGCACCGCACCGTCGACTACTACCTGCACCGCACCAGCCACGGTTCCACCCTCAGCGGCCTCGTGCACGGCTGGATCCTGGCCCGCGCCCGGCGCGCCGAGGCCTGGCAGTTCTGCCAGGAGGCCCTGCGGGGCGACATCGCCGACGTGCAGGGCGGCACCACCGGCGAGGGCATCCACTTGGGCGCGATGGCCGGCACCCTCGACCTGGTCCAGCGCGGACTGACCGGCCTGGAGACCCGCGGCGGCGCGCTGTGGCTCGACCCCGTCCCGCTGCCCGAGCTGTCCTCCTACGGCTTCAACCTGCGCTACCAGGGCAACTGGGGAGTACGGGTGCGGCTCCGGCACGGCCAGCTCGAGATCACCGTGCCCTCCTCCGACACGGCCCCGGTCGACGTACGGTTGCCGGACCGCGCGGTACGTCTCGAGCCGGGCGAGACGGGCCGGCTGATGCTCCCGGAGTGAGCGCCGGCCGCCTTCCCCACCAGCGACAACCACCGCACCGCAGAACGACAGGAAGGTGACGTCATGACCGACACGCTCACCGTGAGTGTCCTGGGCACCGGGATCATGGGCGCCGCCATGGCCCGCAATCTGGCCAGGGCCGGACACACCGTCCGCGTCTGGAACCGCACCCCCGACAAGGCCGCACCGCTGGCCGCCGACGGCACGTACGTCGGGGCCACCCCCGCCGAGGCCGTCCAGGGCGCCGACGTCGTCCTGACGATGCTGTACGACGGTGCCTCCGCCCTGGAGGTCATGCGGGACGCGGCCCCGGCGCTGCGTCCCGGCACCGCATGGGTGCAGTCGACCACCGCCGGTATCGGGGCGATCGGCGATCTGGCCGCCTTCGCCCGCGACCACGGGCTGGTCTTCTACGACGCCCCGGTGCTCGGCACCCGCCAGCCCGCCGAGGCCGGACAGCTGCTGGTCCTCGCGGCAGGGCCGAGCGAGAGCCGGGAGACGGTCACGCCGGTCTTCAACGCCGTCGGCGCCCGGACCGTGTGGACCGGTGACGACGGGGCGGCCGGCACCGCCACCCGCCTCAAGCTGGTCGCCAACAGCTGGGTCATCGCCGCCACCAACGCGGTCGGCGAGGTCCTGGCCCTGTCGAAGGCGCTCGACGTGAACCCGCAGAGCTTCTTCGACGCCATCGACGGCGGCCCGCTCGACATGGGCTATCTGCGCGTCAAGGCGGGGATGATCCTGGACGACCGGCTGTCCCCGGCCCAGTTCGCGGTCGCGACCGCCGTCAAGGACGCCCGTCTGATCGTCGAGGCGGGGGAGCGGCACGGCATCCGCCTGGACGTGGCCGCCGCGAGCGCCGAACGCCTCGCCCGCGCCGCCGCCCAGGGACACGGCGACG
The DNA here is from genome assembly GCF_042731325.1 of Streptomyces sp. NPDC059866. Lineage (NCBI taxonomy): Bacteria > Bacillati > Actinomycetota > Actinomycetes > Kitasatosporales > Streptomycetaceae > Streptomyces > Streptomyces sp. NPDC059866. The sequence continues at coordinate 37,684 of NZ_JBHWJT010000049.1, forward strand.
AGGACATGGCCGCCGCCTACTTCGCCAGCTTCGACGGGGACTTCGAGGGAGATCAGTCCGCCTGAGTGCAGGGCTCCCGGAAACCAGCACGTCAGCACGTCACTGAGAGGTTCGGATGTCCAAGCCACCGCTGCCGCCCGAGGCCGACGCCCTGCTGCGCCGCGCCAACCCGTGTGTCATGGCCACCCTGCGCGCCGACGGCACGCCGGTCTCCACACCCACCTGGTACGTGTGGGACGACGGCCGGGTGCTGATCAGCCTGGACGAGGGCCGCGTCCGCCTGCAGCACCTGCGCCGCGACCCGCGGGTGACCCTGACCGTCCTCGACAAGGACAACTGGTACACGCACGTGACCCTCATCGGCCGCGCGACCGAACTGAAGGAGGACGAGGGACTGGCCGACATCGACCGCCTCTCCTGGCACTACACGGGCAGTCCCTACCCGGACCGGGTCCGCGCCAGGGTCAGCGCCTGGATCGAGGTCGACCGCTGGCACGGCTGGGGCGCGCTGAAGGACAGCGAACAGGCGTCCCCGTGACGACCGGCCCCTCAGGGTCGGCGTAGGCTCCGAGGCATGCGGATCTCCGTCTCCTCCGACATGGACGAACCCGTGGCGCGCCTGCTGGTCACGGAACTGCGCGGGCGCGGCCACGAGGTGCGCACACACGGGGCGTTGCGCGCCGACGACGACCCACAGTGGGCGGCGTGCTCGGCGGCGGCCGCGCAGGACGTGGCCGACGGGACGTCGGACCAGGCGGTCGTGTGCTGCTGGACCGGCACGGGCGCCTCGATCGCCGCGAACAAGGTGCCCGGTGTACGGGCCGCCCTGTGCACGGACGCCTGCACGGCCGACGGCGCCCGCCGCTGGAACGACGCCAACGTGCTGGCGCTGAGCCTGCGGCTGACCTCGGAGCCGCTGCTGAAGGAGATCCTCGACGCCTGGTTCGCCGGCGAGCCCAGCGAGGACGCCGACGACCGGGAGAACGTGGCCCGCATCGGCCGGATGGACAACCGCGGGGCCGGCCGCTGACGGCCGGCCCCGAAGGTGCCCTACGTGCGGTCGCCCTTCGGCTTGCCGCGCTGGTCGGGTGTGCCGTGCGGCGGTGGGCCGAACGGCTCGGGCGAGGTCGCGGGCGACACCGGCGAGCCGGTGCGGCCTTCGCCCTGCTCGGGACGCAGAGCCGCCGGGTCGCCGGACGTCGGCTCGGCGCCCGCCTTCAGCTGCTCGAGACGTGCGGTCAGCAGGTCGGTCACCGGCACACGATCCGCGTGCGTCCGCTCGTAGGCGAGGAGTTCCTCCACCTCCTCGGCGGTCAGTGAACGCACCCGGGCCTCCAGCCCGCCGATCGGCAGATGGTCGTAGTCGGGCAGCGGCAGGATGCTGCGGCCGGGGTCGGCCATGATCTTCCCCTCCTCGGGACGTCTCCTTCGTGCGTCCGCCGCGGCTCAGTGCGCCCCGAGACCTCCGCCGCCGAACGATCCGCTGCTGCCGCGGCTCCAGCGGGGCCGTTCCTTCGACGTGCTCGGCCGGGTCTGCATGTTGCTCAGCTCGTACGGCGTGAGCGGGCGACCGCCCTTGGGGATCCTGGGGACCTCGTCGGGCTCGCGGTTCTCCCGGATCTCGTGGACCGGGCCCTCCGGCGGCAGATGCGGCTGCTCCTCGGGGCGTGGGCGCGGGGGCTCGCGCAGCTTGATCCGGTTGCCGTACCAGAAGCTGCCCGCCAGCAGTGCCAGGACGGCGACAGCGATCACGAACAGCGCGAGACTGAGCAGGCCGCTCGGCGCGGCGATCTGCATCGATGCGTTACTCATATCGGACAAATACCCCCTAAAGCGGTGGTCAACCGGCCGGGCATCCGTTCCACCTCCCGGTCGTCCGTGCTCGGGTACGACGGGTTCCCGCGAGCAGGGGCGGAAACCGGACCAGCGTCCCGCGCCGGGTTTGGTGCGGTGTGTCACGGCTACCCGCGACATGTGACGACATCGCAGCAGGAGCTCTTCCGTTTCCTGGAGGACCGCTTCGCCTGCGCGCAGGCGTGCACGGAGTGTGCCCGGGTGTGCGCGCTGCGCGCGAGCCTGGTCGATCCGGACGGAACCGAGGAGCAGGAACTCGTACGACGTCAAGGAATCATGTGCGCGGAGGTGTGCGACGCGACCTGCCGGGTGCTGGCCGAGCAGAACCTCGTCGAAGAAGCCGGGATGCGCACCCAGCTGGAGTGGTGCCGGGCCCAGTGCCTGGAGTCCGCCCGCGTCTTCGACGGCCGGCCGGGCACCGAGGACGCCTCGGCGGCCTGCCGCGCCTGCGCCCGGGCCTGCACGGACTTCCTGAACACGCTGGGGTGAGGTGAGCCTCGAAGACTGCACGGTCCACCGCCATTCCCAATTACTGAAACACGTTCTACCGTGTGCGCCGTCAGGACCGGCCTTGGGGAGCCTGGAGGCGCCGTGCATCTCGACTACACGCCCGAGCAGCAGCGGCTGCGCACCGAACTGCGCGCCTACTTCGCCGAGCTGGTGCCGGACAACGCCCACCTGAGGCACGCCGACCGGGCCGCGCAGAAGCGGTTCTACCGCGAGACCGTCCGACGCCTCGGCGCGGACGGCTGGCTCGGCGTGGGCTGGCCCGAGGAGTACGGCGGGCGCGGGCTGACCCCGACGGAGCAGTTCATCTTCTTCGACGAGGCCGCGCAGGCGGGCGTACCGCTGCCGCTGATGGCGCTGAACACCGTCGGCCCGACGATCATGCAGTACGGCACGGAGGAGCAGAAGGCCTACTTCCTGCCGCGGATCCTCTCCGGCGAGATCGACTTCGCGATCGGCTACAGCGAGCCCGACGCCGGTACGGACCTGGCCTCGCTGAAGACGCGGGCCGTGCGGGACGGCGACCAGTACGTCGTCAACGGCCACAAGATCTGGACCACCAACGGCGACACCGCCGACTGGGTGTGGCTGGCCGTGCGCACCGACCCGAACGCCCCGGCGCACCGGGGCATCACCATGCTCCTGGTGCCGACCACCGACCCCGGCTACTCCTGCACCGTCATCCACACCCTCGCCGGGCACGACACCACGGCCAGCTACTACGAGAACATCCGCGTCCCCGTCTCCCGCCGGGTCGGCGAGGAGAACCAGGGCTGGCGGCTGATCACCAACCAGCTCAACCACGAACGCGTCACCCTGGCCGCGCACGGCACCATGGCCATCCGCTCCCTGCACGACGTCCGGCGCTGGGCCCGGCAGACCAAACTCACCGACGGCCGCCGGGTGATCGACCTGCCCTGGGTACGCCGGCGGCTGGCACAGACCCACACCCGACTGGACGCCCTGAAACTCCTCAACTGGCAGATGGTCAGCGCCCTCCAGCACGGCACCCTCACCCCGCAGGACGCCTCCGCGGTCAAGGTGTACGGCTCCGAGGCCCGCCGCGACGCCTACGCCTGGCTCATGGAGATCGTGGGCGCCACGGGAGCCCTCCAGGAGGGCTCGGCCGGTGCCGTCCTCCACGGCGAACTGGAGCGCGGCTACCGCTCCGCCGTCATCTTCACCTTCGGCGGCGGCAACAACGAGATCCAGCGGGAGATCATCTCGTGGATCGGTCTGGGGATGCCGCGGGTACGGCGCTAACCATGCTGTGACGAGGCTTTTTAGTTGGCATTAAAGCGGGATAGTTGGCACTGAGCGGAGCGCTTGGCCTGACGCGCGATGGGCTTGGCTTGTTGGCGTCTAGGCCCGCTGACCTGCTAATTGCTCAGGGTCAGCGCAACTGGGCCGTGCGGCGAGTACGAGTCTCTTCCTCGACGATCGCGCGCACGGAGACGCACAGGGGCCGATTCTGGTCGCAGGCTGCCGCGAGTTGCGTCGCGTAGAGGCTGAGGCGTTGGCGCAGGCGGAATCGTTCGCCGCGGCCGATGTCGGCTTCGTGGAGTGCGCTGGTGCGGGAGGTGAGCAGTCGGGCGTCTCCTCTGCCGTGCTCCTTCTTGACGATGGGGCCGTGCGGGGCTTCGGCCCGTGTGACGTCGCTCCAGACGATGATCGAGGCGATGCGGGGATCTGCCGTGGTACGCATGCGCGTGAGTCCAGGCAGCTCTTCGAAGAGGCGGGACCAGTGGGTGTCGCCCATACTCCAACGTGCCATTCTGCGGCGTCGGTTGGCATAGTTGGTCCGATGGGCCGAGGCGACGAGTCGCTCGGCGACTTGCTCGACGGCTCGGGTGAAGGCCGGCCCCAGTCGGTTCTCGGTGAGTCGGCGGCCCAGCGCGTGGAGCGTGTATCTCCCCACGCCGTTGCCGACGTCCAACACTTCCGTACACTCCGGCCACGTAAGCCCTGTGACCAGTTCGGCGAGGCGGAGCGACGCTCCGCGGCGGATAAGACGGTCGTCGCGGTACGTGGCGTCGGGGAGTTGAGTTCTGAGGTCGGTGAAGTGGTCCGAGAACCAGTCGAGAGGAAGGTACGGCGGGACTTCGTCGACGGTGAACCGGTAGGAGTACGGGGAGTCGCGGAGCCTGCCGCGCACGCGGAAACTAGGTGCACGAGTGGACGTAGCCACTCCGAGATTCGGGGAGATGCCGCCGTCGTTGAGCAGACGCTTCGTATATGTCTTTGCTCGATGGAAAGCATCGAATGCGATGGGCTCGATGCGTTCGGCCATGGTCCGGCGGTCTCGGTCGGCCAGGAGGTTGTCGGCGGCCAGGAGCAGCGCTCCGCATGCCATCGCATCAGCCGGAGCGTCTCGGCTTCCTTTGAGGGTGAGAGCTGCCGAGCCGCTGTCCCGGGCTGTGATCGCGGATACGAACGGTGCCGCGTGCGCGTCGATGGCGGCGGCCAGGGCATCGGACGGGACGAGCGCGCGGCCCACGGGCCAGCTCAGTTTGATCAAGTGGGTCGTGGTGATGAGGTCGGGGAAGTAGAAGGGATCTGACGGCTGCCGGATTTCTGAGTCTTCCTGGCGCGGGATCAAGTTTTGGTCGACGCGCTTTTGCAGAGCGAGGAGTTGCTTGAGGTCCGGTGCGGAAAGTGCGGCACTGGTGGGAGGTGGCTTTGCGTCGAGGCGTGCGCCACAAGGTGTTGGGGCTGCGAATCGGCCGTTCCTCTCGTCGGCCGCGGAGCGGTTGCGGCACCGCACGGGGTGCAGGCCGGCGGTGTTGGGGCGTTTGAGGAGCCCCGGGCGTCTCCCTTCCGGGCTGTTGAAGGGGAGGCCGCAGGTTGGGCATGTGTGCTCGAGAAGCCGTTCGTGACGAACGCAGGCGAAGGCGACCGGCAGGTGCCAGCGCAGGTTCCAGGCACCGCCGAAGATGTTCTGAACGGGGCTGTCGTTGCCGCGCAGACACTCTGGGCAGAAGCGGCTGGAGGGGGTCATGGCCCACTGGGCGAGTGCGGTTCCGCCGATCCGAGGGCTATCGGCGCGGACCTTGCGCAGGGCGGGGTATGTCTCCGCGAAGCGCTGCAGCGTGAGTGCGTGTGCCTCTTCCATACTCACGTGGGCGCGATGGGCGAACTGTTGGGCCAGCGCGGCGGGGAGGGTGCGCAGGTGCGCGTACGCGATGTTGTTGTGGCGCTGCCCCAGGCCGAGGAGCTCGGTGGTGCGTCGGGGGGAGCTCTCCAGTCGGTACGAGAGGCGCAAGAGGAAGCCGGGCAGGGACTCCTCCGGTAACGGGGCGAGGCTTCGGGCGAGTCGGCGATGCCGGTCGCCACAGCTACCCGCCGCGTCGCACGATGACCGTCACACCCGGCCGGAAGAGCGCCGCCGACAGCGCGTCCTGGAGATCCTTCACACCGACCCCGACTGCCACTGGCACCCGCGCGACCTTGCCCGCCACCTCGGCGACGTCACCCTGGGCACCCTGCGCAGACAACTCGACCGATGGGCCCGCAACGGCCATATCCACCAGACCGGCCCCGCCACCTACACCAGCCGATGCACCTGACAACCCCCTTGCTACCAGCGGAAATCCGTTAACTACCCGGCCTTGGGGCAAGGCCCCACTTGTAGGTAACCACGGACAAGGCCGCCACATCCTTTGCCCTCGCATGCGCCGGTGCAACGACCCATTCCACCGACAACGACAGCAGCACGTGCCACTGCTTCTGGGCCACCACCGGCACCTCGGACCTGGTCGATGCCCGGCTGACCCGGGCATCGCCCTGCCAGGGACACGGATGCTCTGCGCGTTCGAGGCTCAGGTGGTGCCAAGCAAGGCCCTGATGCTGACGATCGGCTGAAGCCGAGCACCCGGCCGGGCGCCCTCTTGCCTGGCCAGGGTCGCTAGGACAGAGCGCGGCAGGGACGTTGGGGTAGCGGGGTAGTGAGGTTTCCCGAGTCACCCCAAGACCGGATCGCTGGTCCGGATCCGCCCGGGCACCCACCAGGGCAGCCCGCCGTTGTCCCGCTCGGCGTAACTGTAGGGGCCGGGGCGGACGATCGCGTGGAGCCCGGCCCGTTTCGATTCGGTGAGGAAGGAGTCCAGTTCGTCGAGGCGGGTGAAGGCGCCGGCCCGGGGCTCGTGGTACTTCCAGGGGACGTAGGTCTCCACGGTGTTCAGTCCCATGGCGCGCAGCATCTCCAGTCGATGCCGCACCTGCCCCGGATGGACGCGGAAATAGGGCAGCGCCCCCGACAGGGAGCCTTTTCCAACTTGGTGGTCTAGAAGATCACTGAAAATCTTGGGTGTAGGGCGTCTGGCTGTCGGCCGGGCGCCCTCCCTTATGTGGTGGCCGGGGTGAGTGTCCAGGTGTCGT
>NZ_JBHWJT010000050.1:0-43899 GCF_042731325.1 Streptomyces sp. NPDC059866
GCGGTCGACCAGAACGCCCAACACCGTTCGGGGCGTTCGGCTGAGCATGAGTCCTGGCAACAGGACTCACTCCCGCTCAGTCTTTAGGAACGGTGTGCTCGACCACCGGCGTGATGACCACGAGCGCGCCGCCGGGCCGCAGCCGCTCACCCAGCCTGTGCAGCACGCGGCTGCGGTCCCGCAGGAACGGATACATCAGCCGGAGGGTGATCAGGTCGTAGCCGTCCTCGTGCAGCTCCGCCGGGTCGTCGCGCTCGATGTCCAGACGCAGCCAGCGCACGTGCTCGACGTCGGCGTGCTCGCCGCGGGCACGGTCCAGGGCGCTGTCGGCGAAGTCCGCGGCGTCCACCTCATACCCGAGGGAGGTGAGGAAGGCGGCCAACTCCCCGGTGCCGCAGCCCAGATCGAGTGCCCTGCCGCCGCCGTCGGGGACGGGGGTGTGCTCGGCGAGCAGTGCCCGCTCGCGCTCACCGAGCCTCCGGAACCCTTTGCCGTCGGCATAGTGCTGTTCCCACTGGTCGCGGGCGACGTACGTCAATGTGTTGCTCCTTCGTGCGGTGGGCGGTGTGGTGTTCAGGGGCGTTCTGCAGTGCGGAGGCGGGCCAGGGTGCGGCGCCCGCGTTCGACGACCTCCGGGTCGCCGTTGGCGGCGCCGTAGGAGATGCCGGAGACGGCATCCAGCACCGAGAGGATGGCGAGATGTTCTTCTTCGGCCGGGGCGAGGGGGCGGCCGTAGCCGTCCATCACGGCGTCGAACAGGTCCGGCCGCCCGCTCCAGGCATCGGACAGCCGCACGAAGTCGCGTACGGCCGCGCCTTCTTCACTGCGCTCGAAATCGATCACGTACAAGGTGCCGGTGGCGTCGTCCCAGCGCAGGTTCCGCGGCTGGAAATCGCCGTGCGTGGGCCGCTTCTCCAGGGCGGGCAGACTGGTGGCCTTCTCGGCCATCACGCGGATGAACCCCTCGTCGCCGGGGGCGAGGTGGGCGCGGGCCCCGGACAGATGCCGCTCCAGCTTGCCCAGAGGCAGGGTGCCGGTGTCTGGCCGGGCCGGGGCGCTGTGGTGGATGGCCGCCGCGAGCCGTCCGATCTGGTAGAAGATCCGCCGCTGTTGCTCGGGCGGGTGGACGGCGCCGTGCAGGGACCGGCCGCCCACCGCGGTGAGGACGACGGCCCGCAGCGACGCATCGGCGGCCACCAGGCGGGGCGCGGCCGTGCCGAGCCGGGGAACCCAGGTGCGGAGCGCGGTCACCTCCCGCTGGTGGAAGCGGTCGTTTTGGTGGACTTTGACGAACCAGGTTCCGCCCTCGGCGCCGCGGGCCTGCCACACCCGGCTTGCCTCCCGCGCCCAGGAGGCATCCGTCCAACGGGTGATCCGGCCGACCGCCCGCTCGGTGAAGGCGCGCACCGCGCCCTCGGGGGCGGCGTCGTCCGTACCGCTGCCGGGGACCAGGACCAGCCGGTCGGCGGCCGGGTCGTAGGCGATCGGATCGCCGGGTTCCTGGAAGTGCACTGCCATCCGGGCTCCGGCCCGGTAGGCGTCCAGGCCGGCCCGGCAGTAGGCGACCATCGGCTCAGGCTGGGCGTCGAGCGGGAACCAGCCCATGGCGTCACACACGTCCGGCTCCCTCACGTGCGGCGTGCCCTGCCAGTTCCGGACCTCGAAGAAGAACCCGACGCGCGCACCGCCGCCGGGGGAGCGGTGGTGCACGGTGACGGCCGCGAGAACATCCACAGGGTCGACGCGGACGCCGGTCTCCTCCCACGTCTCCCGGACGAGAGCGGCAACCACGTCCTCGGCCGGTCCGTCCAGGTGGCCGGATGGAAGATGCCAGCAGCCTGCCGCGTACACGGTGCCGGCCCGCCGGGACAGCAACACCTGCGGCCCGGCTTCGCTGTCGCGGATGGCGATCAGGTGCACGTCCAGCGGCTCGGTGTGCCGCTGCGCGCCGGTCATGCGGCACTGCCCGGGCGACGGGCGAGCAGCACGGTGAACACAGCGTCCTCCCTCAGAACACCGTCGCGGGCATACGTGTTGGGGCGGCGGCGAGGAGGCGGACGGTCGCATCCGGCAGGCCCGGCCGGTAGCGGGCGTAGTCGGCGGCCGCCGTGCCGAACAGGGCCTCTTCCGCGGGAGTGAGGCGGGGGAACGGCTCGTCGGGATAGGTCACCGTGCATCTCCGTGGTCGCGACTGGGAGCGGGAAGGGTCCAGGACAGGGCGCCGCAGACACTGGTCACCCGTTGGGTGCCGTCGGCACCGATCTGGAGCCGGTAGGTTTCAGGCGATCCGGCCGCCCGCCAGCGGGCGGCGACGTCCTGGATCTCCGACCAGATGTCGCGCGGTCCGGCGACGGTGACGTCCCAGCGGCGGTAGCCAGCCGGCCGCACCCGCATCCACGAACCGCACTCCGGTGCGCCGATCGTCAGGTCCTCGGCGCCGAAGTGACGGACCAGACCCTTGTGGTGGTGGTCCAGGGCCAGCCACATGCCCCGGGCGGTGTCCGCCGGGGGCTCCAGCCGGGTGCGCTGGGTCCAGTCGCCCGCCGAGGCGGCGATTCGGTCGCGGAACTCGCGGGACAGGAACAGCCGGTCGAAACCCCAGCCGCCGCGGTGCCCGAACTCCACCGCGGCCAGCGTGCCCTCCACCGTCCCCGACTCGGTCCTGGTGACCACGCCCAGGCCCGGCCAGGACGGCGAAGAGGTCCCCAGAGTCATCAGCGCGCGCCCGCCCGGCGCGAGCTGGTCCACCAGGGCCGTCGGGACCCGGGGCACGGCGAAGGACACGAAGATCCGGTCATGGGGCGCCGTGTCGGGCCATCCTGCGGTGCCGTCGCCGGTCGCGACGACGGGCCGGTAGCCGAGCTTCAACAGCCGGGCCCGCGCAGCCTCGCTGACGTGCCGGTCGACGTCGAGGGTGACGATCCGGTCGTGGCCGCAGACGAAGCACGCCACCGCGGCGGTCACGCCCGCGCCCGTTCCGACGTCCAGCACCTGCTGACCGGGCCGCAGGTCCAGCTGCTGGAGCAGGTCGGCGGTCATGCCCATCGTGCTCGACATCGCGGTCATGGCACCCCCGGAGCGCGAACGGGGCATCCGGCCGAGGATCGGCTCGCCGTCATGCTGGATCGCCACGCTGTCCCCGCTGTGGAGCAGACGCAGCAGCTCGTCCCGGTCGCCCGGCTGCGACCAGTCCAGCAGATCCCAGTACGGCGGTGTCTCGTCGGGCGCCGAGCGCCGCACGTACGCCTGCGGCATCAACACCTCGCGCGGCAGTGCCAGCAGGGCCTCACGCACCGGGCCGGGGCGCAGTTCGCTGCTGCCCTCGAGGCGGGCGACCATCGCCGCCCGGGCCGTCCCGGCCCCGGGGTCGTCGACGGCGGACTCCGGCGGCATGAGGGGGACTTCGTGCACGGTGGGGTCGGACACCAGGGCGAACTCCAGGGGGTTGGGCGGGGCGGGAGCAGCAGGAGGCCCGCCCGTCGCATTCGACAACTCGCTCACGTCATCGCCTCCCGGCGAGCGGTCCTGCCGGGCATCCTCGGTGCGTGCAGGGCTGGGCACGGCCGGCCGGGGTGCGAGCGGCGACCGCACAGGGGCACCGGACGGGCCGGGCGGGTCGGGCGGTGGGTCCGGCATCTGCCGCAGCGTGCGCAGCGGGGAGCAGGCGCAGCACCGGTTCAGTCGCCGCGGGCAGACAGGCCGCGAGAGCGTTCGTGGAGCGGGCCGCCCGGCCCCGCCGACTCGCGTCCACGACGCACGCGGTCACCCCGGTCACCAGCCCAATTCCGTGTAGGCGCGGCCTTCGGCGATACCGGCGATGGCCGCCCGGGTGTAGGGGACGATCGGCTCCGGCAATGCCTCCTGCGGCCACCACTGCCAGGCGAGGCACTTGTCGGGCTCGCGGACCTCCGGGACGCCCTTCCAGCGCCGGGCCCGGAACACCATCTGCACAAGCGGCCGTCCACCAGGGGCGTCCACGACGTGCACGACATGCAGCAGCTCCACATCCGCAGGGGCGATGACCAGCCCCGCTTCCTCCAGGGCTTCCCGCACCAGGCACGCGACCGCGGACTCCTGCTCGCAGCGCCCCGCCAGGAAATGCCAGGTGTTCCCTGCGTACTTGGCATCCGGGTGGCGCAGCCCGAGCAGCACCCGGCCGTCGCCGTCCTCCAGATGGAGGTGGACGCCGACGCCGTTCAGCACGGTCCGGCCGTCCCCTTCCCACACCGGCTGCCCGTCGACCGGCCGGCCGGCCCGGCCGTGCTGGGCTGCGTGCCGGTGAATCAGGTCTCGGGTCGACGGGTGCAGGCGCAGCCGGTCCAGCTGGTCGGGAGTGAACCAGTGCAGCAGTACCCCCTCCTGCAGCCGGAGACTGTCGGGGTTGCCGTGCCAGCGGCCCGCGAAGACCTGGACGGGCACGGAAAGGCCGTCGATGCTCGTGGCCTTCTCCACGGCGTACGGCTCCAGATCCGCCAGTCGCAGCCCGGGGACTTCCTCGGACAGCTCCCGCCGAAGAGTGTCCTCAAGGCAGTGGTCGCCCGCCTCCCGGCCGCCGCCGAGGAGCGCGAACGCCCCCGGCTCCCAGATGCCGGGCACATAGTCCCTCAGATGGAGCAGGTAGCGGCCCGCGCCGTCATGGATCAGCGCGGACGCGTTCACCGGCTCTGGCTGTCCGTCGAGCTGCACATCAAGGAGCTTGGCGCGCAACGTCGGTGAGGTGATGCCGGTGAACGGAAGCCACTCGGCGCCGGACACCTCCTGGTCCTGCAAGGTGATTACCGGTGGTTCCTCGCGGGCGAGATGGAACACGAAACGGAAGTCATAGTGCCGGTGGGCCGGCTCGCCCTTGGCGGGGCCGGCGTCGATGTCGTGGATGTCGATGTCGATCGGCTCGCCGAGGGCCTGCGGGGTCAGGCACAGGTCACCCGGCTGGATCCCGGCCTCCTCCGCCACCTCGCGCAGCGCCGCGGCGAGCAGGGTGCGGTCACCGGCCTCGACGTGGCCGCCCGGCACGAGCAGAAGGCCGCCGGTTGCCCGGTGCCGGATGTGCAGCACCCGGCGGTCGCGGTCGACGACGACCGCGCTGCAGGTGATGTGAGCGGGCAGCGTCGCGCGGCTGGTCGCATCGGCACTGCCGTCCAAAGCGGCCAGCAGCCCGGCCAGTGCGTCGCGCTCGCCGGGGTGGCGGGCGAGATACGTCTCGACGGTCCTGCGGATGGGGGAATGGCTGGGCGGCACGGACGTCACCTCACGGTCGGGGGGGTTGCTCGCACGGTCAGGGGGGAGATGTAGTCGCGGCGCGCGGAGCGGACCGCTCCCCATCCCTTGGGCAGGGCGATGGCCAGCAGCATCGGCAGCAGCGCCCAGTGCAGTGACGCCAGGACGACGGCGGCCGCCGCCATGCCGATGACGAGGTTCCCCACGCCCACCGAGAGCCGGAGCATGCTGCGGGCGGAGTCGGTGCCGAACTTGCCCGCCTCCAGCACCCGCTGGACGTCCGGCCGCTCGGTGGCCTCCACCTCGACGTGGGTGACGGCCGTGTAGTACCGCGCGGAGACCGCCCGCTCCACCTGCGGCTCCAGCCGCCCGGACATGGCCGTCGACCATGCCGACAGCAGCGCCGTCGCCACCGCCGCGACGGCCGGCATCACCAGCGATGGCAGAGCGTCACGGAGCTTGTCCGCGTTCGGGCCGTCGGCGAACAGCCGTGTGAGGACGCTGTTGACGGCCATCAGCCCTCCGCCGGCCGTCACACCTTGGCCGAGCCGGGCCACCACGACCCCGGCCGGCGCCCGCGGGTCCGTCTGCCAGCCCGTGCGCAACACCATGCCCACCATGCGCGGCAGCGCGGCTGCCATCCGCCCGAACCCCAGCCGTGTCAGCGGGCCCTCATGGTGCCCGTAGGACCGGTCATACCGGAGCCGGCCCCCGTACAGCTCGTACTCGGCGTCCGAGATCCCGTCGGCCGCTGCCGTGGTCCGAATGCCCGGCTTCCCCTTGCGGCGTGGTCCGAACGATGTCAACGTCGCTCCCCCTCTATGACGCTCGCGGCTGTGTCGTCTGGCTCAACGACCGCCGCCCGGTTTCGAACACATGTCTTTCGGACGGTCTGTGAACCCCGGTAGTGAGCGGTTCACGGCAGGTGTGCAGTGCACGGACCCTTGCCCCGCAAGAGGCCGCTGGTGAGCACTGGTTGGCCGAAACGCCGATGGCCGGGCAACGACGGTTCCGCCGTTCCGCCGGCCGGCAACGCATCCGGGCGTCCATGCACAGCGGTGATGCGGTGCTGCGGACAGTGGCCATCTCGAACTTCACGGGGGAGAACCGTCGGCCGTTGACCTGGATCGCGAGTGAGTGCGTTCCGGGCCGGATCGTGTGGTTCGTCGAGGAGATGACGTAGCACACGTGGAGCCTCGCCGTATCCGTCGCCGAGAGACCAGGGGAGAAGGCCAGGACGTCGCCGTCGCGCAGTTCGGTGGTCTCCGGGTGAAGCGGCGAGATGGATCCGGGGAGCCGGGGCGTGTGGGCTCGCTCGCCAGGCGGCGCACCCGGTAGTCGGAGTCGCGGGCCCAGGCGTCGACGGCCTTGAGCGTCTCCTCGAGGCGAATGCCTCGGATCACGCACGCAGCGCTCCTCGTAAGTCCAGCACGATCGCGGAGAGCGACCGGTCCGGCAAGCCGAACACCGGGCTGCGCCCGTGCCCGCCCGCCACCGCGCGTACGGCTCGGGACACGTCATGGTGGCGGAGCCTGTGCGAGGGCTTACGGCGTCCAGGGCTCGGCGTCGCGCCGGCCACTGATGTGGTAAGGGAAAGGGCCGCGGAGAGTGGTGCCTCCGCGGCCCTCGGCTGTGTGCGTGTGCCGGTCAGTGGCTGCCGGCGAGTTCGCCGCTGAGCGTCTTGTGGATCCGGGCGCTGGGCTCGTTCAGCCCGATGATCTCGACGGTCTTGCCGCGCTGGGCGTACTTGGTCTCGATGGCGTCGAGGGCGGCGACGGAGGAGGCGTCCCAGATATGGGCGGCGGACAGGTCGATGACGACCTTGGCGGGGTCGGTGGCGTAGTCGAACTGGCCGACGAGGTCGTTGGAGGAGGCGAAGAACAGTTCGCCGGTGACCCGGTAGACGACGGTGGTGCCGTCGGGGTCGGTGACGGCGGTGACCTCGGCGAGGTGGGCGACGCGCTTGGCGAAGATGACCATCGCGGTGATCGAACCGACGACGACGCCGATGGCGAGGTTGTGGGTGGCGACCACACAGGCGACGGTGACCACCATGACGGTGATCTCCCCGGCCGGCATCCGCTTCAGCGTCTTCGGGGCGATGGAGTGCCAGTCGAAGGTGGCCACCGACACCATGACCATCACGGCGACGAGCGCGGCCATGGGGATGTCGGAGACGACCGGCCCGAAGACGATGCACAGCACCATCAGGAACGCACCCGCCAGGAACGTCGACAGCCGGGTACGGGCACCGGAGACCCGCACGTTGATCATCGTCTGGCCGATCATCGCGCAGCCGCCCATGCCGCCGAAGAAGCCGGTGATGATGTTGGCGACGCCCTGCCCGACGGACTCACGGGTCTTGGAGGAGTGGGTGTCGGTGATGTCGTCGACCAGCTTGGCCGTCATCAGCGACTCCATCAGACCGACCAGAGCCATGGCGAGCGCGTACGGGGCGACGGTGGTCAGGGTGTCCAGGGTGAACGGCACGTCCGGCAGGCCCGGCACGGGGAGGGAGGACGGCAGGGCGCCTTTGTCGCCCACGGTCGGCACCGCGATCCCGGCCGCGACCGTGAGGACGGTGAGGATGGTGATGGACACCAGCGGCGCCGGGATCACCGTGGTGACCTTGGGGAAGAACACCATCAGCGCCAGCCCGGCCGCGATCAGCGGATAGACGGCCCACGGCACGTCCGTCATCTCCGGCACCTGCGCCATGAAGATGAGGACGGCGAGGGAGTTGACGAAGCCGACCATCACCGAGCGCGGTACGAATCTCATCAGCTTGGCGACGCCGAGCGCGCCGAGGATGATCTGGAAGACGCCGGCGAGGATGACCGCCGCGACGAGGTAGCCGAAGCCGTGCTCGCGATTCAGTGGGGCGATGACCAGGGCGACGGCACCGGTGGCCGCGGAGATCATGGCCGGTCGGCCGCCGACGATCGCGATGGTCACGGCCATCGTGAACGAGGCGAACAGGCCCACCGCCGGGTCGACCCCGGCGATGATCGAGAACGAGATCGCCTCGGGGATCAGCGCCAGGGCGACCACAAGACCGGCCAGCACCTCGGTGCGCAGCACCTTCGGACCGGACAGCCAGGACGGACGCCGGGAACCGCGCATCCACGCGGCGGGGGACAGTGCGGAGGAGGACAAGACGTAAGGAACCTGTCGTGCTCGGGCACACCCGGCATCACTGCGGGTGCGCAGGAAGGCGTGGAAGGCCGGGGCGGCCGGCCACCGAGTCCGCGAGCGGCGGACCGAAGTCAGTGGGCAGCAGTGAAGCGATCCGTGAGGGAACCGGGCGCTGCTGGGGGGGCGAAGGGTCACGGCGGGCAGGCAGCGGCGCCGGGCATCATGGGCATGCGCACGCTCTCTCCTGCGGACTACGGTCTTCGCCGGGGGCGTCGTCGGCCCCGACACGGCTGATGGGCACGGGACGGCATCCCGCACCATGGGAACGGGCACGGCAGGCAGCCGACCCAGGACCAGGGCGACTCTACCCTAACGTTAGAGTAGAGATTGGCGGCGGCCGTTCGCGGCCGTGGCGAGAGACGAGGAAGGCACCCGGCGTGAGCAGCGAGCACATGCAGATCGGCGAGGTCGCCGCACGGACCGAGCTGTCGCTGCGCACGATCCGGCACTACGAGGAGACCGGCCTCGTCCTCCCCTCCGCCCGCTCCCAGGGCGGCTTCCGCCTCTACACCGAGGCCGATGTCGCCCGACTGATGGTCATCCGCCGTATGAAGCCGCTCGGCTTCACCTTGGACGAAATGGGTTCCCTGCTGGAGGCCACCGACCGCCTCGACTCGGGCGAAGAACTGCCGTCCGAGGAACGCGAGGAACTGCTGGACCGGATCCGCGGTTTCGAGCAGGCCGCCCAGCAGCGGGTCGAGGACCTGCGCATCCAACTGTCCCGAGCGGAGGAGTTCGCGGCAACGTTGGCGGAGCGCCTCACCTGGACTCCCACGCCCTGAAACAGCCGCCACAGCGACCGAGTAGGTGTCCAGCGAGGCAGCGCGCCCCTACGATGCCAGGCAGCCCGCTCCGGCGAATTCCCCATGCCACCGGGGCGCGCTGTGTCTGCACGGTGATGCGCCCGCGGGCCAGGCGGAGCAAGCCGCGGTCGGTGAACTCGCGCAGAACCTTGGTACAGGTCTCGCGGGAGGTACCGGCCGGCGCCGCGAGCTGCTGGTGGGTGAGGGCGATCTGGGGGTGGCGGGCACCCGGCCGGAGTTTGCCGGCGGGTGTGTCGATGCGGGTGGCGAGGGTTGTCAGCGTGGTGGCGACGCGCTGGGGGACGGACTTGAAGATGCTGCCGTACAGCCGTTGTTCGAGGTCGGCGAGGCGGCGGCCGCGGATCTCACGATGGGTGCGCGCGTCGAATCCGTCGAACTGCAGGTAGACGGTGACCGACGTGGCCGGCACACGGTTGCGCGCACCGAGCTCGGCGACGAGCGCCGGTCGGTGGCGAGGCGGATGCCGTGTTGAGGGTGACGTTCTTGATCGGGCGGGCCTGAGCCAGGTCGATGAAGTCCAGGATGTGCTTGTGGATGGCGATCTCTCCGCCGGAGAACATCACCGCCTCCGCCTCGCCCTCGGACTCCCTGAAGACATCGAGCGTATGACAGCGACGGGCCGGCTCCCTGGAAGGAGACCGGCCCGTCGACGCATCCGACTGGGGAGGCTCAGCCCTGGCGGGCCTTGAAACGGGGATCCTTGCGGTTGATGACGAAGGTCACGCCCCGACGGCGCACCACCTGGGCGCCGGGCTTGGCCTTGAGCGAGCGCAAAGACTTGCGCACCTTCATGGATGTCCTTTCGTTGGGCCCGCTGGCTCCGGACGCGCTGAGCGGTGGCCCGGAGCCGCATGGCCGTCATGCCGTGTGGAACGGGTGGCTCGCCGAGGAGATCTCGACGTCGACCAACGGGTAGGCGTTGCCGTCCTGCCGCTCGAGCGCCCGCGGCGAGTCGGCGGTCGGGCCGATGAGGAACACCTCGCCCGCGGCCCGGTCGCGGAAGACGACCGGGCGGGAGACGGGATGGACACCCGGACTCATGAGATGTCCTTTCTCGGGGCCCTCCGCCGATCGGCGCAGGCCGTTGGTCCTACCTCTCCTCGCGGAAGAGAACGTGCTGCCCGGCCACCGGGTCGTACTTGCGCAGAACCAGCCGGTCAGGGTGGTTCAGACGGTTCTTGCGCGTCACATAGGTGACACCGGTCCCGGCCGCCGACCTCAGCCGGACGACGGGACGCGCGGTGCTGCGTGCCACGAGGCTCTCCTTTCACCGACCGACAGGCACTACCTTGATCAGTGCATGCCAGTCAGGTTGTAGAACAGCGGGCCGTGCCGGGACATTCCCCGACCGACGGAAGCGGCGCTCACCTGCGGGTCATCGCGCGCAACCCGGCGCGGGCCGCGCCTGAGGTCGGGCCGGCGTCCCGCGCCTGTGGCGGGATGTCGCCGGCAGGTCGTGCGCGGATCTACCTTTGATCTTGCGCGGTGCTCCGTCCTTCAGGGCGGAGGTGAGGCGCATCCTCAGCTTCCCGGCGCGGAGCGCCGGGGTATCGCTGCGTAGCAGGAGAGCTCACACGGGGTGCTGCTGGTTCTCGATGTACTGGCGCACGACGGTCAGGGGTGCCCCGCCGCAGCTTCCGGCGAAGTAGGAGCCGGACCAGAAGTGCCCACCCCACAGGAAGCGGCGCACGTGGAGGTCGTACTCCTTGCGCAGCAGCCGGGCGGAGACGCCCTTGAGGGAGTTGACCAGCTTGGACAGCTGGACCTTGGGCGGGTAGTGCACGAGCAGGTGCACGTGACCGTCCTCGCCGTTGAACTGCTTCAGCTCGGCCTCGAAGTCCTCGCACACCTCCCGCATGATCTCCTCGCACCGGCTGAGCATGGCGTCGGTGAGCACGCCGCGCCGGTATTTGGTGACGAACACCAAATGGACATGCAGGTGGTAGACGACGTGACGGCCCGTGCGCACATCGGGATTTGGATTCCAGCGCGGCGACATAAACCAAATGCTGCAGTGATCACGTGACCACGCACCGTGCACAGGAGAAGCGGCAGTTCGGGCACCGTGCCCGGCTGGCGCTGAGCCCTGCGCAGGTTCGGCTCGTCGATGCGCAGGCCCATGCCGCCCGTACCACGTGGAATCTGCTGCACGACCTGTGGATCATGACGCCGAAGTGCCAGCGGTCCCTCACGCGCATGGACGCGGCGATTCGCCAGGCCCGCAAGGACATCGACTGGCTTGCCGTCCTCCCGGCCCAGGCCGCCCAGGCCGTTTTGAAGACCTACTTCCAGGCGTGGAGGAACTGCTGGGACGCTCGCGCCGACGCGCCGGCTTCAAGGCCCGCATCCGGTCCGTGATGAGCGTGGACATCCCCCAGGGGCGCGACCTGCAGATCACGCGGGTGCACCGCCGCTGGGGCATGGTCAACATCCCCAAGGTCGGCCGCGTCCGCTTCCGCTGGACCAAGGACCTGCCGGTCGGCAAGAACGCCAGCGCCGACAACCGGATCACCGGCGCCCGTCTCATCAAGGATGCCCTCGGCTGGCACATCGCCTTCCGCATCCAGACCCTCGAAGCCGCACCCGAGCCGCACACCGGCCCCGAGGTGGGCATCGACATGGGCGTCACCGTCCGATGGCTCTCTCCGGCGGGTCCGCCAAGACCCACGGAGCATGGCTGACCGAGAAGGAACAGGCCAAGCTGCTCCGGCTGGAGCAGCGCGCCGCGCACCGCAAGAGCTTCCGCAAGCGGGGAGAGCGCACCTCGAACCGGCTGAAGCGGACCTACGACCAGATCGCAAGCCTCCGTGCGACAGCCACGCGCAGGGCGAGCAACTGGCAGCACCAGACCACCACCGAGATCGCCCGCAGCTACGGCGTGATCGTGGTGGAAGACCTGGCCATCACGAACATGACCAAGAGCGCCAGGGGAACCGCCCGGAACCCGGGAAAGAACGTCGCGCAGAAGTCCGGCCTCAACCGCGCCATCAGCGGCGAGGCATGGGGCCGGACCGTCACCTGCTGACGTACAAGGCCGCCCGCCACGGCGGCACCCTCCACAAGGTCCCCGCCCCCGGCACCTCCAGGCGCTGCTCCGCCTGCGGCTTCACCACACCCGGCAGCCGCGAGTCCCAGGCCGTGTTCGTGTGCAAGAACCCAGGCTGCGGCTGGTCGGGCAACGCCGACCACAACGCAGCCCGGAACATCTTGCACCTGTACCGGACGGGCCTCGCGCTCGCCCCGGCTGCCGGAAGGGCAGTCGTCAGGCGCCCACGAGGCGTCAAGCCCGCCACCACAAGGTAGGAGGGAATCTCCCGCCCTCAGCCGGGAGAGCACTTCAAGCCTGGCAGAGCAGCGACTTGGCAACGGGCACCTGGACGCCGCTCGATCAGCGCGACTACACGCAGCCGGTGAACTCCAAGCACGGCACCATCCACCCCATCACCGCCACCGAGTACGACAATCTCGTGACCCGCTGGGGTGCTCCGGCCTGGCACCGCATCAAGTGCTACAACCAGCCGGCCCGTTACGTCCGCCATGCCGGCTTCGCGGCGCGCATCGACACGTATCCGTTCGACCCGTACACCGACGCGCAGTGGAGGCTTGTGCCGGGCCTCGCCGACTCGTCCGGGGTGTCCTTCCAGTCGGTCAACTACCCGACCCGCTACCTGCGGCACTACAGCTACGCACTGCGGCTGGACGTCAATGACGGGACGGCGTCCTTCGCGCAGGACGCCACGTTCCACCGGACGGCGGGGCTGGCGAACTCGTCCTGGTCGTCGTTCCGCTCCCACAACTTCCCCGACAGATACATCAGGCACTACGACTACGCCCTGCGCATCGATCCCGTGTCCACCGCGACCGACCGGGCCGACGCCACTTTCGCCGTCGGGTACTGACCACGCCGGAGACCCTCCCGTCGCTTTCGTCAGCTGCTGGAACGAACTGTTCCTGTTGGTGACGCTGATGAACAGCGACAGCAACAAGACCGTCCCCACGACCCTGAACGGCTTCATCTCCGGCTTCAACGTCGACCGGGGCTCGATGTCCGCGGCCGCCGTGCTGACCATCCTGCCCACGATGGTGCCGTCCGCCTTCGCCAGTCGTCACCTCGTCCAGGGACTCACGTCCGGCGCGGTGAAGGGGTGAGGGGCACACCTGCCCGATGCCTGTTGTGCAGCGCTGCTGTATCCGATCGGTAACTTTTGAGGTGAGGTGAACGGGGGAGCCCGTGGACACGTACAAGCGACTGAAGGTGATCACAGCGCCCGTAGTGGCCAGGTCACCCAACAGCTGTCTCTGTGGAGCTCAGGAGCAACGGTGGACACCTCGAAGCTGACCCGTCACCAACCTCTGGCCCTCGGGCTGTTTCGTGTCGTGATCGGATTTCTCTTCGCCTGTCAAGGGGCGGCGACCGTGTTCGGCTTGCTGGGCCGCAAGGCGACCGACGCGGGTGAATGGCCCTACTGGTACGCCGGGCTGATCGAGCTGGTCTGTGGGGTGCTCGTCATGGTCGGCATGGGTACGCGTTCCGCTGCCTTCCTGAGCTCGGGCGCCATGGCCTACGCCTACTTCACCGTCCACCAGAAGGATGGACTGTTCCCGTTGCAGAACGGCGGCGAGAGCCCGGCTCTGTACTGCTGGGCCTTTCTTCTGCTCGTCTTCACAGGGCCTGGAGCCCTGTCGGTGAGCGGTCTGCTCCGCGCTCGTCGCCCCGCAGATGCCCCACAGCCCAGCCCTTCGTCCGCCTGACTCCGCGTGCACGCGGGAGTGCCCACATGGGGCGCCCCGCCGCAACCGACGCATGTTCTTCCACGTCCCACACGACGTGACTGCCACCTCAGCCGACCCGACCACACAGGTGTGGCCGTACTGCGTGCACGGCTCCGGGGCGGACGGCGCCGGCTGTCGTGGCCGTATCGTCGAGCCGCACACCGTCTGCCTGGCCCATCTCACCGACGCCGACCGCTCCGCCTACCTCGCCGGGTTGCAGCCCGGCGCTGACCTCGATCACCGTGGTACGTCGTTCACCGAAGAACTGCTGAGCGAACTGCTCGCCGCACTCACAGACCCTGCAACGGACGAGCCCCACTTGGGCAACGCCGTGTTCGACACGGCGCGGTTCAGCGGCGACGCCCACTTCGACGGGGCGAAGATCAGCGGGAACGCGTCGTTCTGTGAGACAGAGATCGTCGGTAACGCCTGGTTCTACGGGACGGAAATCGGCGGCGACGCCAGGTTCGACGACGCGGAGATCGGCGGCAACGCCTGGTTTGTCAGTGCCAGGATCAGCGGTGACGCCGACTTCTACCGGGTGCACGTCGGCGGTGACGCGCTGTTCCAGAAGGCGCAGATCGCCGGTGAAACCCACGTCGTTGCGACGGAGATCGGCGGCGACGCCTGGTTCGACGACATGGAGTTCGGCGGCGACCTCTGGCTCTCCGCTGCGACGATCCGGGGGAGTGCATCGTTGGCCGGGGCGACGTTCAACGGCAACGTCTTCTTCCACAGCACGGTGTTCGAGCGCACCGCCCAGGTGGGTCCGCTGGTGTGTGCCGGGACGCTGGATGTGTCGGAGGCGGTGTTCCACGGTGCCGTGACCATCGAGGCGTCGACAGCGGCCCTGCAGTGCACGCGGACACGGTGGGCTTCCACCGCCGCGCTGCGGCTGCGCCACACGGCTGTGGATCTGAGCGACGCGGTCCTGGAGTACCCGGTGAGCATCGCCGCCCGTGCCCGACCCTTCATCGTGAACGGTCTGGAGATGCCCGAACCCGATTCGACGGATCTTCCGGTGCAGGTCGTATCACTGCGGGGAGTGGACGCGGCTCACCTGGTCCTTACCGACGTCGACCTGACCGACTGCCTCTTCGTCGGGACCATCCACCTCGACCAGTTGCGGCTGGAGGGCCGGTGCCTGTTGGCCCCCACCCCCTCCGGGCTGCGACGGCGCGGCGTGTGGCCGGTGCGCTGCACGCCGCGCCAGACGCTGGCCGAAGAACACCACTGGCGTGCCACCCGTACCCGCGGCGCGGATGGCTGGGTCCCTGCGCCCGAGGGGGAGGCGGTGCTGGATCCGGCCGCGCTGGCACCGGTGTACCGGCAGCTGCGCAAGGCCTTCGAGGACGGCAAGGACGAGCCGGGGGCGGCCGACTTCTACTACGGCGAGATGGAGATGCGCCGTCACGACCCCGGCACTCCGCGCGCCGAGCGGGCCCTGATCGCCGCGTACTGGGCTCTGTCCGGCTACGGGCTGCGGGCCTCCCGTGCCCTGGGCTGGCTGCTGGCGACCATGACCGCCACTGTGCTGGCGATGATGCTGTGGGGCCTCCCGCAGGACGACCCGAAACCGCAGAGCACCGGCACTCTCACCGGCCGCACCATCGCCATGACCACAGACACCCCCGATCCGGCCAATCCCCATGGGCCGTATGCACAGCGGATGTCGACCGTGCGGTTCGAGAAGTCCATGCGGGTGGTGATCAACTCGGTGGTCTTCCGCTCCTCCGGCCAGGACCTGACCACGGCGGGCACGTACACGGAGATGGCCTCCCGTCTGGTGGAGCCGGCCCTGCTCGGCCTTGCCGTCCTTGCTGTGCGCAGCAGGGTGAAACGGTAGTCGGCGACCGCTGCACCGACTCTGGGCGCTGGGTCCGGGCCACCGTGGTCGGTGTCACCTGGCGAGATGGGGCGCTCACGATGCAAGAAGGTGCACGGCGCCTTCATACCTCGTCTCCCTGGCAACGAATACCTGGCAAGCAGGACGGTCGGCCGCCGCCAGCCCAGGGAGTGCGTATGACGGGACACCAGCTCGAGGTGATGGGCACCGCGGCCGTCCCGGGGAGGGAAGAGACGCTCGCCCGGCTGCTCGCGGACGTCGCCAAGCTCGATGAGGTGCCGCTCGACAGCCATTTCTTCAACGATCTGGGGGCCGACTCCCTGGTCATGGCGCACTTCTGCGCGCGTGTCAGGAAGCGGCCCGACCTGCCGTCGGT
Source organism: Streptomyces sp. NPDC059866 (assembly GCF_042731325.1). Lineage (NCBI taxonomy): Bacteria > Bacillati > Actinomycetota > Actinomycetes > Kitasatosporales > Streptomycetaceae > Streptomyces > Streptomyces sp. NPDC059866. The sequence continues at coordinate 16,232 of NZ_JBHWJT010000050.1, forward strand.
GTCGATGCGCGACATCTACCGGTATCCCACCATCAGCGCGCTGTCGGCGGCGATGGTGGACGGCGCACCTCAGGGCACGGCTCCGGGTGCGCCGCCGGTTCCCGCCCCCGACACCCGGCCACGGCCACCGGCGGAACCGACGGGCCGTCCCCACTACGTGCTCTGCGGCCTCCTGCAAGTGCTGTGCTATCTCGGCTACGCCTGCCTCCTCGCCGTCGTCACCGCCCGCGGCTACGACTGGATCTCGGGCGGGAGCGGCCTGCTGCAGGCCTACCTGAGGTCCGTTGTGTCCGGCGCCGTCCTGCTGGTGGTCCTGTGCGCTCTGCCCGTGATCGTGAAGTGGCTGCTGATCGGCCGGTGGAAACCGCAGCGGATTCGCGTCTGGAGTCTGCTCTACGTCCGCTTCTGGCTGGTCAAGACGCTGATCCGGTCGAGTCCGGTCCTGCTGCTCGCCGGGTCGCCGCTGTACCCGCTGTACCTCAGAGCCCTGGGCGCCCGGATCGGACGGGGGGTGACCTTCCTCTCGCGCAATGTGCCTGTCTGCACCGACCTGTTGACGATCGGCGACGGCACGGTGGTCCGCAAGGACTCGCTGATCAACTGCTACCGCGCCCACGACGGTGTGATCGAGACGGGTCCGGTCACCCTGGGCCGGGACGCGGTCGTCAGTGAGGCGACGGTGCTGGACATCGGCAGCCGCCTCGGCGACGCATCCCAGCTGGGCCACGCCTCCTCGTTGCAGACCGGTCAGGAGGTCCCGGACGGCGAGCACTGGCACGGGTCGCCGGCCCAGCCCACGGACGCCGAATTCCAGCCGGTGGAGCCCGCCCGCTGCGGCACCCTGCGGCGAGCGGTCCACGGAGTCCTGCTGCTGTCGGCCGCGGTGCTGGTGTACGTGCCGCTGGCGGTGGGCTGCCTTGACGTGCTGCTCTCCCGCATCCTGGAGGGAGACACGGCGCTGGAGCCGGTGCAGACGTCCCCGGCCGGCTGGGCCTTCTACGTGGACGTGCTGGTGGTCACGGCCGTGATCTTTGCTTGCGCCGTGCCCGCCGCCCTCGTCGTCCTGGCCACCGTCCCGCGGCTGCTCGCCCGGTTCGTCACTCCGGGCCGGACGTATCCGCTGTTCGGCTTCCACCATGCCGTGCACCGGGCGATCCTCCTGCTGACCAACAGCAGGTTCCTCACCCGCCTGTTCGGTGACAGCACGTGCATCGTGCACTACCTGCGCTGGATCGGTTACGACCTGTCCCGCGTGGAGCAGACCGGGTCGAACTTCGGCACCCGGGTCAAGCACGAGAGCCCGTTCATGAGCGCGATCGGCACGGGCACCATGGTCGCCGACGGCCTCTCCCTGATGAACGCCGACTACTCCAGCACGTCCTTCCGCCTGTCGCGGACCGCGATCGGAGCGCACAACTTCCTCGGGAACCGGGTCGCCTACCCCACGCGCGGCAGGACCGGTGACAACTGCCTCCTGGCGACCAAGGTGATGGTCCCCGTCGACGGCCCGGTCCGGCACGACGTGGGACTGCTGGGGTCTCCCTGTTTCGAGATCCCACGGTCGGTGATGCGGGACAGCACCTTCGACGAGCTGACGAACGGGAACGGGCTGCGCCGCCGCCTGGCGGCCAAGAACCGGCACAACGCCGTCACCATGGCGTGGTTCCTGTTCGCGGGATGGCTGTACTTCTTCTGCATCACCCTGCTCTTCGCGTGCGCCGCGAGTCTCTACCCGCAGTGGGGCACGGCAGCCATCGCGCTCGCCAACGCCCTCGCACTGCCGTTCACCGTCCTGTACTTCATCCTGGTCGAGCGGGCCGTGACGGCACTGCACCCTCCGGGACCGCTGTTCTGCTCGATCTACGACCGCCGCTTCTGGCGGCGTGAGCGGTACTGGAAAGTTCCCTCGGAGACGTATGTGCAGGTCCTCAACGGCACGCCGTTCAAGGGATTCGCGTGGCGCCTGCTGGGCGCAAGCGTCGGCACCAGGCTGTTCGACGACGGACTCAGCGTGACCGAACGCGGGATGGTCACGATCGGGGACAGCTGCACGTTCAACGCGGGAAGCGTCGTCCAGCCCCACTCGCAGGAGGACGCCACGTTCAAATCGGACCGCAGCGTGATCGGCTCCGGCTGCACCCTCGGCGTCGGAGCGTTCGTGCACTACGGCGTGCAGGTCGGTGACGGTGCCGTGCTGGCGGCGGACTCCTTCCTGATGAAGGGCGAGGTGGTCCCCGAGCGTGCTCGCTGGGCGGGGAATCCGGCTCGTCCCGCCCTCGACGGCGACGGCGACGGAGGTGAGGGGTGATGGCGAGGGCGACGGCACCGACCGACGACCGAACCCACGGCGGCGACGCACGGTCCGGCGGGGGACCCACGGCCGACGTCGCCGCACAGGCCGGGGACGCCGCGTCCGCCGTCGGCGGCACACCGGCCGAGGGCGGCTTCACAGCCGTACCGCGCTGGACCCGTGCCCCGGTGCCCGGCACCGCCGAGCATGTCACGCCCGTCCCCGCAGCGGTGACGACGGCCCTGCACCGGCGGGCCCGGGAACTCGGCGTGCCGCTCACGGCGGTGTTCCTGGCCGCGCACGCCAAGGTGCTCGCCACACTCTCCGGCGACCCCGTCGTCCGCACCGGCTACCTGTCCACGGCGGGCACCACGCCCCTGACCGTCCAGTTGACCGTCGGGCCCGGTACCTGGCGCCAACTGCTGCTGGCATCCCACCGGGCCGAATCGGAGCTGCTGTCGTCCCGGACCGGCTCGTCGGCCGACGCGCCGCCGCGCACGGGCGGGACCGCACCCCGCCCCGAGGCCGTGTACGACCCGACCGGACGCGGGCCCGCGGGCGAGAACGGCACCGTTCTCATGGTGACGGCGGCGGAGCAGGACGGCCGCCGCGTCGTGCGCCTGCGCCACCGGACCGATCTGCTGGACGCGGACTGCGCGGCCCGGATCGCCGGATACCACCTCGCCGCACTCGAACAGATCGCCGCCGACCCGGACGCCCCGCACCACCGGCACAGTCTGCTGTCGGCCGAGGAGATCCGGTTCCAGATCGACGGACTCGCCGGTCCGCGCCGGGAACTGCCCGACCGGCGCTGCCACGAACTGTTCGAAGAGCGCGTGCGCAGCCACCCGGACGCCGTCGCCGCCGTGCACCGCGACCGGCAGTGGACGTACGGCGAACTGAACGTACGGGCCAACCGGCTGGCCCGTGCCCTGCTGGCGCAGGGGCTGCGCCCCGAGGACACGGTCGCGGTGGTGACCGGGCGCGACCTGAACTGGCTGGCCGGCGTGCTCGCCGTCTTCAAGGCAGGCGGCGCCTACCTCCCCGTCGACCCGCACTACCCGCCCGGGCGCATGACCACCATGCTCACCCGCGCCGCCTGCCGGTTCGTGCTCACCGAGCCGGGCGCCACCACGAACCTGGACCGGGCGCTGGACGTGCTGCCCGGCACCCGTACGCTGCTCGTCCCGGACATCACCGAGCGGGCCACCGACGGAACCGACCCGGGAATCGAGGTGCCGGCCGACCGGCTCGCGTACGTGTTCTTCACCTCCGGCTCCACAGGTGAGCCCAAGGGCGCGATGTGCGAGCACGCGGGCCTGCTCAACCACCTGTACGCCAAGATCGACGACCTGGACATCGGCGCGGGCACGGTCGTGGCGCAGACCGCCTCGCAGTGCTTCGACATCTCGCTGTGGCAGCTGCTCGCCGGCCTGCTGACCGGCGGCCGGACCCTGCTCGTCGAACAGGACGCGATCCTCGACGCCGACCGGTTCCTCGACACGATCGTCGAGCGCCGGGTCAACGTCCTCCAGGTCGTGCCCTCGTACCTCGACGTCATCCTCTCCGCCCTCGAACGCGCCCCGCGCGACCTGCCGGACCTGCGCTGTGTGTCGGTCACGGGAGAGGCGCTCAAGAGCGAGTTGGCCCAGCGATGGTTCACCGTCGGGCCCGGGATCCGGCTGGTCAACGCCTACGGACTGACCGAGACGTCCGACGACACCAACCACGAGGTGATGGACCGCGCGCCCGCCGCCGACCGGGTCCCGCTCGGCCGGCCCGTGAACAACGTGCGCGTCTATGTCGTCGACGACAACCTGGTGCCGGTGCCGCTCGGCGCCCCCGGTGCCATCGTCTTCTCCGGTGTCTGCGTCGGCCGCGGGTACGTCAACGACGCCGAGCGCACGCGGCTCGCCTATCTGGACGATCCGTACCGTCCGGGGCAACGGCTCTACCGGGGAGGCGACTTCGGCCGCTGGCTGCCCGACGGGAAGCTCGAGTACCTCGGCCGCAGGGACGCGCAGGTGAAGATCCGCGGGTTCCGCGTCGAGATCGGCGAGATCGAGAACACACTGCTCCGGGTCCCCGGCGTCCGCGACGGCGCGGTGGTGGTGACGGGGGAGGGGCACGGCAGGCAACTGGCCGCCTTCTACACGAGCGGGGAGACCCTGACCACCGAGGACGTCCGTGAGCGGCTCGGCGACCTGCTTCCCGAATACATGGTCCCGGCCGCCTTCCACCAGGTGGCGCGCCTGCCGCTGACGGCCAACGGCAAGACCGACACGAAGGCGCTCGCGGCGCTGGCGGAGGAACTCGGCACGGCCGGCGACGCCTACCAGGCACCCAGGACGCCGACCGAACAGCGGCTGGCGGAGAAGTTCGCGACGGTCCTCGGCATGCCGTCCGACCGCATCGGCCGGGGCGACAGCTTCTTCGACCTGGGCGGCACCTCCCTGTCGGCCGTCCGGCTCGCGGTATCCCTGGACCGCCTGATCTCTCTGCGTGACCTCACCCGCCATCCGGTGCTGGCCGAGCTGGCCCGTCTCATCGACACCCGGACATCGGGCCCGCCCCGAACGGGCGCCGGGGCCCGGGGGGTCCTGCGGCCTCTGCTGACCCCTGACGGCCCCCTGCTGGCCGCCCTGATCTGCTTCCCCGACACAGGCCGGACCGGCGCGGAATTCCTGCCGCTGGCCGAAGCACTGCGCGGCAGCGACAACGGCAGAAGACTGACGGTCCACATCGCCGCGCAGCCGGACGCGGCACGGGTCGCCGCGGAGACCAGCCGGCTCGGCGCGCCCGGCATCCTGCTGTGGGGCGACGGCTCGGGCGCGGGGCCGGCCGTGGAAGCGGCCCGGACCCTGCAGCAGCGCGGGGTACCGGTCCGTGGCGTGTTCCTCTCCGTGCGGTCCCCCTTCGGCCCTCTGCATGACGCGGAGCGGCTGACAGCCCCCGTCACCGTGCTGGTCGCCGCCGACACGCCCGGTGACGTCGAAGCCGGCAGCGAGGCAGGCGAGACGGCGATGGCCCGCCGGGCGCCCGGCGACTGGCGTTTCCTGGCCGAGCGCGTCGAGGTGCGGGACGTACCCGGCGGCGGCCACCACTTCCTGCGCACCCGCCCGGCGGAGGCCGCCGAGACCCTGGTCCGAGCCGCCTTCCCGCAGGCCGAGCCGTGAATCCGCGCATCCCGAGGAGAACCCATGCTGTCCGCACTGTTCCGCAAGCACCCGGCCCCCGCCGCGCCGCCTCCGACCGCCGGGAGCACCACGCCTGCGGCCCCCGGCGAGCCGCCGTTCCTCCAGGCCGAGGCCGCCTCGGACGCGGCGGCCTGGGTGGCCGTCCGGCACGACCGACTGCGCGACCTCCTCGTCGAACACGGCGCTGTCACGGTCCGGGGCCTCGGTCTGCGCACTCCGGCCGACGTCGAGTCGGTCCTCCACCAGGTGGCCGACCGTCCGGCGACCGAGCGGGAGGCGTTCGCCGCCCGCGACCGCCACGCGGAGGGCGTCTACTCGTCGTCGGCGTGGCCGCCCAACCAGCCCATGTGCATGCACCACGAGCTCAGTTACGCGCTGGAGTTCCCCGGCCTGATGCTGTTCGCGTGCCTTCAGCCGTCCACCGCGGGCGGTGCCACCGCCGTGGCCGACTCGGCCGCCGTGCTGCAGACGCTGCCGGCCAAACTCGTCGACCGGTTCGAGCGGGAAGGCTGGCTGCTCACCCGCACCTACACCAACGAGATCGGTGCCACGCTGAGCCAGTCCTTCGGCACCGAGGACCGCGACGCCATCGAGGCGTACTGCCGGGCCAACGCCATCGACTGGTCCTGGCAGCCGGACGGCTCGCTGCGCACCCGGCAGCACCGACGCGCCGTGGTGCGGCACCCGGTCTCCGGCCGGCGCTGCTGGTTCAACCAGATCGCGTTCCTCAACGAGTGGACGATGGCGCCCGAAGTACGGGAGTTCCTCGTCGAGGAGTACGGCCCCGACGACCTTCCCTTCAACACCCGCTACGGCAACGGCGACCCCGTGTCCCGGGACGTCGTCGAGCAGATCAACAACGCCTACGACGCGCACACCGTACGCCGGGCCTGGCACTCCGGAGACCTGATGCTCGTGGACAACATCCGCACCGCGCACAGCCGGGACGCCTACGAAGGGCCGCGGAACGTGGTGGTCGCCATGGCGGACCCGGTACGTATGGACCACCCCACGGCATCGACCGGGAGGACAGCGGCATGATCACCGTGCGCCCCGCCCCCGGGAAAACGGCCCGGGCCGACGTACCGGCCGTACCGTCCTTTGCCGTCATCCCCGGGGCCCAGGTCAAGAGCGTGCTCGACGGACGTGAGAAGGCTGTGGTGGAGGTCGTCGAGGCGACGTACCGCCTGCACGGGGCAGGCCGTACGGTCAACCCTCCGTCCTCCTTCCTGCGCTTCCCCGACCGGCCGTCGTCGCGGATCATCGCCCTGCCCGCCTCGCTCGGCGGCGAGAGCCGGGTGGACGGCCTGAAGTGGATCTCCAGTTTTCCCGCCAACGTCGAGTCGGGCATCCCCAGGGCGTCGGCCGTGCTCATCCTCAACGACCCGGTCACGGGCTACCCGTTCGCGTGTCTGGAGAGCTCGATCATCAGCGCCGCCAGGACCGCCGCCTCCGCCGCTTCGGCGGCCGACCGGCTCAGCAGGGGACGACCGCGCCCCGCCCGTCTGGGGTTCGTCGGGGCCGGTCTGATCGCCCGGTACATCCACACGTACCTGGAGGGCACCGGCTGGTCCTTCGACGCCATCGGCGTGCACGACGTGTCCGCCGACAGCGCGGCGGGATTCCGGACGTACCTGGAGCAGTCAGGAGCCGTCGGACGCGTCACTGTGCACGGCAGCGCGCGGGAGCTGATCCGCCACAGCGACCTGATCGTCTTCGCCACCGTCGCCGACCGGCCGCACATCGACGAGCCGTCGTGGTTCCGCCACAACCCGGTGGTGCTGCACGTGTCACTGCGCGACCTCGCGCCGCAGGTGCTGCTGTCGGCCACCAATGTCGTCGACGACATCGACCACTGCCTCAGGGCCGCCACCTCACCGCACCTCACGGAAAGCCTCACCGGCAACCGCCACTTCCTGCTCGGCACGCTGGACGACGTGATGGCCGGCCGGGTGACGGTGCCGGCCGACCGGCCGGTGGTGTTCTCGCCGTTCGGCCTCGGCGTGCTCGACCTCGCGGTCGGCAAGTTCGTCTACGAGGAGGTGGCACGCTCCGGCGAACTGCGGATCATCGACAACTTCTTCCATGAACTGCGCCGGTACGGCTGAGGACGGCTCACCACCCGCCTTTCGCCGGTGTTCCGGTCACGGACTCGGAGGCCATCGTGCCCGTCATATCCGTTCCCCAGGCCTTCAACGAGGAGGATCTGTACATCGACCTGGAGCCGATGTTCGGACACCGGCTGTTCCTCAAGTGCGAGGGGTTCAACTTCGCCGGTTCGATCAAACTGAAAGCCGCGACCGAGATGGTGGAGTCCGCCGAGCGGAGCGGCATCCTGACACAGGACTCGATCCTGGTGGAGTCCTCGTCGGGCAATCTCGGTGTGGCCCTGAGCGTGATTGCGGCGAGCAAGGGCTACCGCTTTGTCTGTGTGACGGACTCCCGCTGCAATCTCACCACCCGGCAGATGATGGAAGCCCTCGGCAGCCAGGTGCACGTCGTCTCCCACGAACACGCCACCGGCGGCCTCCTGGGAGCGCGGCTGGAGTACGTACGCAGCCTGTGCGCCGCGGACGACCGCTATGTGTGGCTCAGCCAGTACACCAACCCCGACAACTGGAAGGCGCACTACTTCAGGACGGCTCCGGCCATCGCCCGCATCTTCCCGCAGCTGGACGTGCTGTTCATCGGGGTCGGCACCACCGGCACCCTGATGGGGTGCGCACGCTGGTTCCGGTCCTGGAACCGGCCGGTGCGCATCGTCGCCGTGGACAGCGTCGGCTCCGCCATCTTCGGCGACCCGCCAGGCCGCCGAATGATCCCCGGCCTGGGCATGAGCGTCCGGCCGCCGCTGCTCGACGAGGCGTACGTGGACGAAGCGGTGCGTGTCGAGGAGGCCGACACCATCCGTGCCTGCCGGAACCTGGCGAAGCGGGGCTTCCTCTTCGGCGGGTCGACCGGCACGGTGGTCAGCGGGGCGATGAGCTGGCTGGCCCGGCACGAGACCCGAAGCCTCACGCCGGTGGCGATCGCCCCGGACCTCGGCGAGCGCTACCTCGACACGATCTACCAGACCAACTGGGTGCAAGCCCTCTACGGTGACCAGGTCTTCGTCCCGAATGCGTCACCCGACCACGGTGCCGCGGCCCGCGAGTCGAGCACGGCGAACGGCCGGGCTCTCTGACAGACATCCGCTCACCTGCCGTGAAAGACGTGCGGCGAAAGGCGGCCGAACCCGTGCTCCCCAGGCACCCGGCCGAGGAACCGGCGGGGGCAGCCCCGCATCCGGTGCTGCTGCCGGAGCTGCTTGTCCCCGCCGTCTGGGCCCGGTCGCTGACGCCACCCCGCTCCGGCCGGCCGCCGCGACTGTGGCTGGCGCGGGTGGAGGTCTTGCGCGACGTCGTTGCCCCGCTTGCCGAATCGGTGCTGGACAGCGGCGAAAAGGCGAGAGCGGCGGCGCTCCGGTCGGCGGCGGACCGGGACGGTTACCGGGTCGCGCACATCGGGCTGCGGCTGCTCCTCGGCGCCTACCTCGGCATCGAGCCCGCGAACGTGCCGCTGGTGCGACAGCCGTGCCCCATGTGCCAGGCCCCGCACGGCCGGCCCGCCGTGCCCGGCGCCGACCTCTGCTTCTCCCTCTCCCGGAGCGGCGGGCTCTGCCTCCTCGCCTTCGCGGCCACCGCGGTCGGCGCGGACATCGAGCAGCTGCCCGCTTCCGACGTCGTCGACGACGTCGGTGCCCTGCTGCATCGCCGGGAGGCCGCCGAGCTTGCCGCCTGTCCGCCGGAGCGGCGTCCCGCTGCCTTCGCCCGTGCATGGACCCGGAAGGAGGCCTACCTGAAAGGTCTCGGCCCCGGACTCGGACGCGACCTCCGCCTCGACCACCTCAGCACCTCATCGCACGCACCCAGCCGTGTGCCGGGCTGGGCGATCCATGACGTCGCGGCCGGTCCGGGTCACGCGGCTGCCGTCGCGGTCGCTGAGGCATCGCCGGCGAAGCGACCACGGTGCGTCTCCTCACCTCCTCACGCGGGCACCGGGATGATGGCGAGCAGGGCGGTGGTCGGCTGGGGCGAGCCACCGGCGGGTTCGACGGTCACACAGACGGCCGTGGCCTCACCGAGCCGCCCTTCGAGGACCTGTGCCTGAGAGCCGCCCGCGGAGGACAGCAGGCCGGCGGGCCGGTACCGCCCCTCGTACCCGTACCACAGTTCGTAGACCCGGTCGCCGGTGAGAGGCGGCAGGCCCGAGGCGACGAACGCGGTCCGGCTCTGGGCCCGCGAGGCGATCACGCTCGCCGTCGCGCCGTGCGGCATCCGGCTGGTGCTGATCGTGGCGTCCGCGGCGGTCAGGACATCGGCGAGCGCGTCGGTGCCGCCACGGACGTCGGCGACCTGCTCGCGGGCGGTGTCGGCCTCGGAGTGCTGCCACCAGGCGACACCCCCCAGAGCTGCGGCTGCCGCCACGGACGCCGCCAGCGCCCATGCGAGGCCCCGCTGCTGCCGGCGATGTCGCCGCGAGGTGACGGCCCGCTCCTGACGTACGGTCGCGATCCGTTCGAGGACACCGCGGCGCAGGTCGGCGGAGGGTTTCCGAACCTCGAGGGCGCCCAGCCAGGCGGCGGCCTGCGTCACCTCGTCGGCTTCGCGCCGGCACGCCGTGCAGCTCGCCAGGTGGTTCTCGAAGGCGGCTTCCTCGCCGGGAGGCAGAGCGTGCAGTGCGTACGCGCCGACCCCGAGGCAAGGATCGTCGGAGACGCTCATGATCCGCCCTCCAGACACTCACGCAAGCGCTGCAGCCCTTGACGCATCCGCGACTTGATGGTCCCGACGGGAGTGGCCAGGGAATCGGCCACCTCCGTGTAGGTCAGCCCTTCGTAGTAGGCCAGTACCAGGGGCAACCGCAGGTGCCCGGCCAGCTCGGACAGACAGCGGAAGACGACCCGGTAGTCCTCGCGAACCTCGACCTCCTCGGCCACCGCGTCGAAGGGCCGCTCGTGCTCCAGGGTCGCGGTGCGCAGCTCGCGGGCCCTGCCTGCGGCGACGGACCGCACCCGGTCCACCGCCCTGCGGTGGGCGAGGGTGAGCACCCAGGCGCGGGCGGGGCCCCGCTCCGCACGGAAGCGGGCGGCGGTACGCCACACCTCCACCATCACGTCCTGGGTCACCTCCTCCGCCTGCGCCTCGTTCCTCAGTACCCGGTAGGCCAGCCCCATCACCGGCGGTGCCAGCGCGTCGTACACGCCGACGAATGCCTGCTCGTCGCCGTCGGCGGCACGGATGAGCAGCTCGTCCACCCGGGCATCGTCCGATGACCGTGTCCGCCGGGCCGGCGCGTCGCTTTCCACGTCCGCGTCGTTTCCACGCCTCATGACCGCTCCTCAGCTCTGCTCGACAGTGGCCCCTGAGTGAGGAAGACGCACCTCGTCCGGAGCCGTCCGCCTGACATATTCACCTTTCCGCCGGAGGCGACCGGGAGCACGGCCGTAAAACGGATGAAGAGGGGCGAACGAGGCCCCTACAGGTTGTTCGGAGCTGCCGCCTTCACGGATCGATGCAAGGCCTGCCAGTCGCATGCGATGGCTCGTTCGAAGCCATCGGGGGGCGAACACGAGCCCGAGACATCCCTTGTGGGTCAACCTCGGCCAGGCGGTCGAGATGACGGTGAACGCCCAGCGCCCGCTCTGCCGGCGATGTCGTCGCCACGAGCCCCAGCGGGCTCGCATCGCCGATCCGTACGTCGGCTCCCTGCGCCAGCGCTGGAGCGAAGGCGGCAGAAACGCCGCACAGCTCTACCGCGAGATCCACGAACTGGGTCACCCCGGTGGCGAGATGGCCGTCCAACATCACCTGCGACGCTACCGAACCGGGCGCGGACACGCACCCGTCCCGGGACCCGGGCTCCGTCGGTCCGCGAGGTCACCTCCTGGATCATGACCGACGCAGAACAGGACACCCTGGCCCCGCTGGCGTCCTTCGGCCGCAACCTCCGCCGTGATCTCGACGCCGTCCGCAACGGCCTGCCCCTGCCCCACACTTCCGGCCCCGTTGAAGGAAACACCAACCGGCTGATTCTGTGGAATCAGCGATGTCAAGCCGTGTGCTTGTGCATCACGTCGAGGTGGTGACGGTCTCGGTGAGGCACGTGGTTGTCCCTGCCCGGGAGGCTGAAGACCGCGCGGACGTCAGCGGGCCGGGTGAGGATGCTGGACTGCCGGCCGAACGTGAGGGTGTCGTTGACGTGGTGCTCACAGCCTGCCGTGTCCAGGGCCATGACCAGTTCCTCGCGGAGCACGGTGGCCTCGAACGACTCTGATGCGGGCAGGATGAGAGAGGGCAGCTTCGCGGTCGAGCCGGGCCGGAGGTTGATCCAGATGCCGCTGACCGCCCGCTGGGTGACGACCAGTTCGAGCCCGGCCCAGGAGTACGGGTAGCCGTCGATATCAGGCCCCTTCATGAGGATGGCGGGGTGCGGGCGCCCCGGACCAAGGAGGTCCTCGGCCTCGGTCAGGGGCATTCCGCGGTGAAGAGGCCCGATCCGGCCGGTGCGGGCGAAGGCGACGAGAACGTCCATCAAGAGCACGGCAGTGACTGTGACACGCCCCTGGGCGTGTTCGCATTCCGATGTCAGCCGGCGTCGAGATCTCCATGCCCTGCTTGACGTCCACGATCGGCAGGAAGGCGGCGGTCGCCGGGATGCCGAGCTGACGTGGCGTCGACCCGGATGGGGCGGGGACGTCGGTGAGTCGTTCCAGGCGGCGGTCGAGGGCGGCTTGGCCGTCGTCGACGGCAGCCTGCTCGTCCTCGGTGAGCGGATGATGGCGGCGCGCCTCTTCTGCAAGTTGGCTCTGGCTTCGATGAGTTGAGCCTTGGTGGAGGCCTTGGAATGGGGCACTGCTCGAAGAAGGTGTAGGTGCAGCAGCCGCCGGGGCCGGGGTCGTAGTGCTGCCGGGCACCCCGGCCGCGGCGGCGCCGGAGGCGACCGCGTCGCGGTCGCGAGGACGTCGATGGTGCGCATGGTGCGCGAGAAGTACCGGCGTCGTCGTAGGGCCGGGTGAGCGTGGTCGGGCTGATCTTCGCGTAGAACCGCGTGGACTGCGGTGAGCGGTGGCCGGGCCGGGCTTGCAGCTCGAACTGCTTCATCGGTTCCTTGGCGTTGTGAAGCCGGCCGGGGATGGTGGACCGGGCGCGGTGGCTGGTGATGTTTCCGCGGACGTAAGTGGCGGGACGCCGGCTTTGCGGCAGGGCAACTTGCTTCGAGTCGCCCGGATCTCGGTCCCGTCGTGCTGCCGGCGGATGCAGCCGGTCCGGAGCCGAGCTGTCTCACCGCTGCGCTGTCCGGAGAACAGCCAGGTCAGCGTGACCACGCAGACCTGGTGGGGACAGCACCGAGGGCTTCATGGGGTGTGGTGCAGCCAGCGCTGGAGGGCGGCGTTGATGCTGGCGGGCAGGGCGCTGAGCTGGTCGATGGCGTCGCGGTCGTCGGGGTGGGGCGGGATGCCGGCCGCGGTCAGGGCTGCGTGCAGGTCGAGGCGTCGCTGGTCGCGTGGGTCGATGGTGCAGGTGAGGCGGTGGGCGGGGTTCGGCGGGGGAAGCAGGTAGTCGGCGTCCCCTGGCTGTCCGGCGGGGGCCGGCCAGGTGGGGGCGGACTCGTCGACGGCGCAGGGGCCGGCGGGCGAACGGGGTGCGCTGTGCTCGAAGGCAGTGGTGGTCACGTCGCTCTCCTCACGGGCAGACGGGCAGCTTGCAGATGCAGGACCAGAGGCGCCTGGGGGCCGTGGCGGTTGCGGGCGTGGCGGGGCTTCACGCGGATGGCGTCATCGGCGGGTCATCGTCTGGTCCGACCGGTGGGGTGCATGTCGTGGTGCGTGACGGAGGGCTCTGTTACGCACTTTCGGGTGAGGAGATCGGGCTGTTGCCGGCTTGCGCGCCGGGCGGCAGCGGCGGGGCCGCGCACAGGTGGAGATCTCGGCCGTGCAGTACGACTCCCCGGGCTACGACGACGGCTCCAACCGCTCGCTGAACAGGGAATGGGTGGAGATCACCAACAACAGCCGCCGCGACGTCGCCCTGGACGGCTGGACCCTGAAGAGCGAAGACGGTGACACCTACACCTTCGACCGCTACCGCCTCGAAGGCCGCTCAACGGTGCGCATCCACACCGGCTTCGGCCGCGACACCGACAGCGACCTCTACCAGGACAACCGAGACTACGTCTGGGGCAACCGCTCCGACACCGCAACCCTGCGCAACGACCGCGGCCGCTTCATCGACGACCACGCGTGGGGCCACGACCGAGACCGCCACCACCACGGCGGCAACCACCACCGGCAGTAAGTCTGCCGGACGGCTGACCCAAAGACTGTCGGCAACGGGGCAGGCCTGGCGACTCGGTCTGCCCCAGGCGGCCCGGCCAGTTCGTCGGCGCGCTCGGTCGGCTCAGGCGTTGGGGCGCTTGCCGTGGTTGGCCTTCTTCTTTTTGCGGCCGCGTCGTTTGTTGCCTCGCTTGGCCATGGTGCGTATCTCCCTAATCAGGACTTTTCACGCCTTCGCCAGTCTAGATTCAGCCCGTGGGATCCGCATCAGCGCTGCGCCACCCACCCGCGCAAGCCGCAGCTCCGCCTCACGGCCCTGCCGAGCGCGCCAGAAGCGATCAAGCCAGGGATGTCCCCGCCCCTCCAGGCCGCGTCCCTCCGGATGATTCGATCGCGTCGCGGCACGATGTCCGCTGCACAGGCGCGGTGACCGATCCCTGTGTCCGGCGCTCGCGGCGCAGGTCCTCTCTCTCCTCTGTCCGCTCCTTGGAGAGCCACCGCACTGTCCCAGCGAGAGTCACGGCCGGCACCTGGCATCCGGCGTCGCCCCAGAGGACAGTGGGCTAGGGCCGTTCTGCCGATGTGCCACGGTGCAAGCATGGCTGACCTGCCGTTTTGCCTTCCGGAGTGAGGTCCCTCCTTCTGGAGAACCGACCGCGGGCTACTGGTCGTGCGCATGCGGGACGGTGATGACCGGGCAGTGTGCGTGGTGCAGTACGCCCTGACTGACGGAGCCCAGCAGCATGCCGGTGAAGCCGCCGTGCCCGCGTGCGCCCACGACCAGGCCGAGGGCGTCTTCGGACGCCTTGGTGAGGACCTGTACCGGGTGACCTCTCACGACCTCGTGGTGCAGTTCCACCTCCGGACGGGCTGCGGTACGCACCGTGACCGTCTCCGACAGCAGCCTGTGGCACTCCTGGACGGCCGCGTCCTCGTCGAGGACTCCGAGCCGTGGAGGGTGCCACACGTACAGGGCCCGCAGGGCCGCGCCGCGCAGGGCGGCCTCCTCGAAGGCGAAGTCGACGGCGGCCGCGGACTGAGGGCTGCCGTCGACCCCGACCACGAAGTACGGCTGCGGCTGGGCGCTGTGTTCCGGCTCCGGTACGACCACCACGGGGCAGGACGCGTGGGCGATGAGCGGGAGGGCGACGGCGGCGGAGGTGAGGAGCTCCCGGACAGCGCTCAGGTGCCAGGAACCGAGCACGACCGCTGTGGCGTTTTGCGCCTGCTCGCGCAGTACCCATGCCGGATGCCCCTCCGCCAGCAGCCCGGTCACCTGTACCTGCGGATGCCGGGACTCGACGAAGGCGACCGCCGCCTTCAGCACCCGATCCCCCGTCGCGTGCAGCGCCTCGTTCCACTCCTCCCAGGACGGCCGCCCGCCCGTCGGCCGGTACCCGGGGGTCGGCACGTTCTGCGCGAGGACCAGCAGCAGGGGCAGGCGGCGCCGGTCCGCCTCGTCGGCGGCCCAGGCGAGCGCCGTGCGTTTGCCGGGATCGGGGTCGACGCCGGCCACGATGGGTTTACGTCCTTGTGCATGCGTCATCGCCGACTCCGGTGGTTTCTTATCGGCACGCCGACCCCCGTATCGGCCGGTGCGGGCGCAGTCACCGCGGCCGACTCCGTCTTCTCCGGCGCGCCGGTGCGTCTACAGGCCCTGGGAGAGCAGGAGTTCGTGGGCGAGTCGTGCGCCGCGTGCCGCTTCCTCGGGCGGAACGTCCTCCGACGGGATGTTCTCCAAGCCACGGGCGAGTGCCCGGACGGCCTCGGCCAGGGTCGCGACCTGTGCTTCCAGCCGGCTCAGTCGGGCCTCCGGCCCGGGCGCGGCATCGGGTTCAGGGGAACGGTTCTGCGTCATGTCGTGCTCCCTAACGAGGTGATGACGGGCCGGGCCGTTGCTCGGCGGGGCGATCAGGCTGTAGGCCACTTGTCGTCGCGCCGGTGAGGTGCCACACGTCGGCTCATCGACCGGAGGCTCCCCGTGCCGGAGCGCTCGTCGTTGACTTCGTGCCGGTCAACGACCTGCGCCCGATGACTGAGCGACGCAGGTAAGTTGTCACTCTGAGTGTCCGTCAGGTCCTGGCCCGCTCCGTGCGGGGGCGTCGCCATGCTGGTACCTGGCTCGTGCGTAGCGCTCGGTCAGGCAGTCGGCTGGAGGAGGAGTGCGCGGATGTCGTGCGGAAGTTGCTCCATTGCCGCCTCCAGGTGCCCGGGCGAGACGTGTTCGCGTACGACGGCGGTGACCGCGGGAACGATCCGGGGCACTTCTTCGGCAGTGACCTTCGCTTCCTGGACGAAGCGGTTCACGTAGCCTTCGCGGTCGTACTTGATCGGTACGGTGCTGGGGTCCCAGCCGTCGTAGTAGGCGCCCCGCAGCAGGTCGGGGAGCTGCGCGGCGAAGTGGGCGGCCACGTCGACGGTGACCCGGTCGCGAAGCGTGTGCAGCCAGGTGCGCAGCACCCGGTGGGCGAGGTGGCGGTCCTCGGTTCCCAGGGCTTCGGACACCGCTTTCAGCCAGATGTTGGCGGTGTGGATGGCGTGCTCGAAGTCGGGTGGATGTGTGGGAGGCATCGGTCTTGCCCTTCCGGTCTTCCGTGGCACCCATGCCCTTCCGGGATTTCCGCGCCTTCGGGCGGGCGGTGTTCGGCACGGGAACGGCCGGCTCGAACGGAAGTGGCGAGGGCGCGGGTGGCAGCCGCCCGGTGACGTACCGCATGCGCGGCACGAGGTGGCTTCTCCTTCCTGCCCTAGGCTCCATGCTAGGGCGGACGGAACCGGTTGGCAGCCGCGCCACAGCACGGCGTCACGTGGTTGGGCGGACGGGACCGGGCAACGTTTGCCGACGGCTTTGGGCAGCGCTTGGTGATCAAGCGGCTTGAGCCAGTTGTTGGGTTCCCGGCGTTTGGGCAGTGGTGGGTCAGCGCAGCTCAGGGTGTCGTGGGCCTGGATGACGCCGGGGAGAAGGTGCGCCAGGGCCATGGGGATCTGCTTCCCATTGGCCAGGGCGCGGCCGGTTGTGCGCTTCCGAAGCCACGCCGAAGCGACAAGCAGCGCAGCTTCGGGAGTACCTGGCCGCAACAGGGAAGCAGGCCGCTGCCTGGCGCGTGGCGATGCGGCCGTCGCGCAGCTCGAGGCGCGAGCCGGTGAACCGGGACCGCATCCGGCGGTTGTGTCCAAGTCGTTCGTCGGCTCGTCCAGGAGCAGCAGCTCAGGTGCCGAGGCCGGCGTGGCGGCCAGCGCCGGGCGGGACCGCTCACCGCCGGACAAGGCGCCCGGCAGCCTGCCGTGATCCAGGTGCGGAAGCCCGAGCCCGTGCAGCGCGACACCCACCCGGGTGTCCGCCCCGTATCCACCCCGGGACCTACAACGCCGACGGCAACATGACCCAGCGCACGACTCTTTCCGCTGGTGGAAGCCGGAGCTGTCAGGGAGCGCCCCTGCGCTGGACCGGGATACGGCTGATCCTCGGCCTCGCGGCGGCCTGACCTTCGTGCCTGGCCGCGGCGACCGCCGTGCTCGGGGGTGTAGGCACCCTCGCATCGGGGCCGCCCGAGCGCAGCAGCTCCCGCCATTCCTCCGCGCTCCGGGTGACCGGCTCCGTCGTGGCGATGAAGTCCTCCAGTACGGCCAGGAACCGCTGCGGATCGGCGTGGAACGGGAAGTGGCCCGCGCCCTCGAAAACCTCCAGGCGGCTGCCGGGCATTGCCGCGTGCGCCGTCCCGGCGTGCCGGGCAGGCACCACCTGGTCGCGCGAGCCCCAGACCAGCAGGGTCGGCATACCGGCAGTCAGATAGCAGCGGTCGAGCATGGTCACCACCTGGCCGCGCCAGTCGACCACTGCGCGCAGCGTGCGGAGGAACGCATCACGCGAGGCGGCGTCGGGCAGTGCGTCCACCAGCCGCAGCAGATCCGGGGCGTCCTGGCCCAGTCCGGTATCGAGCAGTTTCAGCAGCCGGATCGCCAGGGTGGTCTGCGTCCGCACCGTCGGAAGCCGCAGCCAGGACAGGGCCAGATGGGCTCCGGGCAGCGAGGCCGCGCGCAACGCTGGGGTGACGCCGCGGCCCACCCCACCGGTACTCACCAGTGCCAGCCGTTCGGTGCGCTCGGGGAACTGATAGGCGAACTGCATGGCCACCCCGCCGCCCAGTGAGTGCCCGACGAGTGTCACCTTGTCGATGTCCAGCACCCCCAGCAGGTCCCGTATCCCGTTGGCATAGGCGGGCACCGAATAGTCGCCGCGGGGCTTGTCGGAGGATCCGTGGCCCAGCAGGTCGGGAGCGATCACCGTGTAGTGGCGAGCCAGCGCGGGAATCAGATCGGCCCAGGTGTCGGACGAGTCACCGATGCCATGGATCAGCAGCACGGCCGGGCCCTCGCCGGCCATGCGGAACGCCCAGCGGTGGCCGTGCACGACCCGGTACTGGCGCGGGGTGGACTGATGGATCACACGCAATTGCGCGCACTCACCAGGCTGTGGGGGGATGCTCACCGCAGCGACTCCTCTCCAGGGCGCACGCGCCTTCGGCGACTCTCCGGTTAACGCGCTCGTAACCTCATGCGCGTTGAAGGAATCTAAGTCGACAAGTCGATTTTTCTGGAGTGGGTTACATCACACCCTGCCTCGGCCGGATCCTCTCGGAGGGCATCGGAGTACCGTCGCGGCCTGCACTTCTGGGCGCCACTGCACCTCATCACAAGACGACTGATGTGGCATACGGCACAGAAGCATCACGCGTCGCTGCTCAGGCGTCGGCGCCCCCGGGTTCACGGAGTCGCCGCCCTACTGTGACAGGTGACGCGCCCGGGGTTGTGCGCTGCTGTCGTACGTCGGTGCACGAGTGTGTTCTGGTGTGCATGAGCGGGTGCCCGGCGGCGGAAGAGCCCTTTCAGGGAACGCTGGTTCGCCTGTCGAATGCGTGCTGCGGGAGGTGGCGGCGCCGTTCGTGGTGCCCGGCCCGTCCGGGGCGGCGGTCCGTGACGGGCTCAAGCACCTGACCGCCGACGACGAGCAGGTGCTCCGCTCGGTCGGCGACCACCTCGGCTCGCTCGCCTCCCGCGACCTGAAGGCACGCTGCATGGCCGGGCTGGATCACGAAGGCCACACACGACCAGTGGGGTCTGGCCCGGCGAGGCGGACCCGGCACCGGGTCATCGCGAAATCGCCGGTCGTAGTAGCCGGATCTGGATACGCCGAATCGGCCGCACATGAACTCGACGCTGTATGCGTATTTCTCACAACCCTATTGGGTCCCTGTCCGGAAAATTCGGGTCCCTCACTTCGCCGTCCTGCCCCGCCGCTGGAAAGACGAGCGCACGATCGGCTGGTACGTGAACGCCCGCCGAAACGCACCCGACTACGAACGGTTGCCCCGGCACTCCGAAGCCCACCACCTGAACCGGGCGCTCTTCACCGTGATGACCCGGCGTCTGACCTGCAAGAGTCCCCACACCAGCCACTGGACAAGGACAATCCTGGGTAGCCGACCACAGTTGGCTGCGCGTACGAGGTATGACGACCGAGGTATGACGACGCCTCACCTTCGGGTATCGGCTCCCCGGAGTCGAGTGCATGCGAGATCATGAAGCATGCGCCCGGATGCTTGGCACCTCACCGAAGACATCGACGACTTTCTCGCCCGGGCCTGAGACTTCCTCCGCTCGCGCCCCGTCCTGCACAACACCCCGCTCACCGTGATGGAGAAATGGCGGACCCGCCCGGGCGCGTTCGACCCCGGAACCGTCCTCTTCGGCCGACTGGAGTCGGACGGCGAGGTCCAGGCGATCTTCTACCGCCCTCCGACCCGCCGCCTCACCCTCACCCCGCTCTCCCCCGAGCGGGCCGACGCCCTCGCCGCCCGACTGGACCGCCCTCGGCCACACCCTCTCCGGCGTCACCGCGGACCACGACACCGCCACCGCGTTCGCCGAGGCCTGGCAGCGGCACACCGGCGCGACGCCCACGCTCCGCGTCCGGATGCACCTGTACCGCCTCGGCACGCTCACCCCGCCCGAACCGCACCCGGAGGGCCACGGCCGGAGCGTGGGCAAGCAGGACCACGAGCACCTCATGCGCTGGTGCCGTGAACTTGCCGCGGACCTCGGGGAGACCGTCACCATCGACGCCGACTCCTGGGCCGGCACCCGCTTCGCCGAGAAGCGCTACACCTTCTGGGAGATTCCGGACGGCACCCCCGTCTCCATGGCGGGTGTGAACCCGATGGTCGCCGGGATGGTCCGGGTGGACCCGTCTACACCCCGGCCCGCCTTCGTGGCCGCGGCTACGCGGCCGCCGTGACCGCCGAGGTGAGCCGGGCCGCGCTCGCCGCGGGTGCCACGGAGGTCGTGCTGTTCACGGACGCGGGCAACCCCACCAGCAACGCCCTCTACCAGCGCCTCGGGTACCGCCGGGTCGCCGACTGGGCCCCGTACGACTTCGCGTACGCCGAACCGGAAGCCAGTCACTGACCTCTTCGGATTGTTGTCGGGTGTTGGCCGACGGGCCGCTCCGTAACAGCGACCAGGTGCCCTCCACCGGGTTCGGATCCGGTGCACGAAGCTGCGCTGGAGCCTGGCTGCCGACGAAACCGAACTCGCTGCCCTGTACGACGTCGCCACGGGCTGCCGGGGCAAATTCACGTGCCTGCGCTCCGGCACACGGCTACGGTGGACGCGTCCAGGTGCGCAGGCTGCGGCTACTTCTCCTGTCAAGAGGGAGACGCGGGTTCGAATCCCGCCGCCGGCCCCGGCCGGTGTCGTCCAGTGGCCGAGGACACCAACGTCGCCGCCGCCGATCTTGATCTCTGGGCATTTCAGGCACGCCCCGTCCTTCTATCTCCAACCTGTGTTGTTCCTAGAATGGCCGGGTGAAGGACATCGACGCGATCGCGGCGTTGCAGGATCCGGTGCGGCGCCGCCTGTACGAGTACGTGGCGGCGCAGGGCCGCGAGGTCGGCCGCAACGAGGCTGCCGAGGCAGCCGGGGTGGCGCGCACGCTCGCTGCGCACCATCTGGACAAGCTGGCCGAGGTCGGGCTGCTGGAGA
Source organism: Streptomyces sp. NPDC059866 (assembly GCF_042731325.1). Lineage (NCBI taxonomy): Bacteria > Bacillati > Actinomycetota > Actinomycetes > Kitasatosporales > Streptomycetaceae > Streptomyces > Streptomyces sp. NPDC059866. The sequence goes on from NZ_JBHWJT010000050.1 coordinate 37,074, forward strand.
GCAGTAGCCGCCGCCTGACGGGCCGCTCGGGACCGGGGGCGGGCCGTCCCGCCAAGGTGTACACGCGGGTGCGGGCCGAGCGGGCGGTGTCGCTGCCCGCCCGCGACTACCGCACCGCCGCCGAGCTGCTCGCCGAGGCCGCCGAGCAGGCCGGGCTGGACGCCGGGCTCTGCGCGGCCGCGCGCCGCCGGGGCGAGGCCCTGCGCGGCTCGGCGACGCCCTGTGGCGGCCTTGAAGAGGCCATGGAGATGCTGGCCGCCCGCGGCTACGAACCGCACCTGGAAGGCGCCGAGGGGACGACCGGGACGGCCGCGCGCGTCGTCCGTATGCGCAACTGCCCCTTCCACGCCGTCGCCGAACGCTTCCCGCCACTCGTCTGCGGCATGAATCTCGCGCTGCTGGAGGGGCTGCTCGGCACGGACGGTCCCGTCCGCGCCCGCATGGACGCCCGGCCGGGGGAGTGCTGCGTGGTGGTCGAGACTTCTAAAAACAATCGTGATTGACATAGAAATCGGGCCGTGCTGGGATGTGGCCATGACCGCATCCCCGCATGCCGCCCACCTCGCCCAGCTCAACGTCGCCACGCTCCGCCACCCCCTCGACGACCCGCGCATGGCGCCGTTCGTCGAGATGCTCGACCCGGTCAACGCCGCCGCCGACGGCGCGCCCGGCTTCGTGTGGCGGCTCATGGAGGAGGGGGCGGCCGATGCCACCGGCCTGCGCCCGGCGGGCGAGGACGTCATCGTCAACCTGACGGTGTGGGAGACCCAGGAGGCCCTGTGGGACTTCACCTACCGCAGCGGGCACCTGGAGGTGATGCGACGACGCCGTGAATGGTTCGAGCGGCACGTCGAGGCGCACCTGGTGCTCTGGTGGGTCCCCGCCGGTCACCTCCCGACCGTCGGCGAGGCCCTGGAGCGGCTGACGGACCTGCGGGTGCACGGGCCGTCTCCGCGCGCGTTCACCTTCGCCTCCTCCTACACCGCCGCCGAGGCCGCCCAGCACCTTCAGGCCGTGCCGCCGGCGCAGCCTGAGCAGGCCGCCCGGAGCGCACGGCCGGCGCCGGCCGGGGACGCGGCGGCGGTGTAGGGGAGGGATGCAACCGCCTTCGCCCTCGGCGACCAGGGCGGTGTTGTAACCGAACTGGGTGGAGTGCTGGGGCTTGCCCCTGCGGATGGGCTGGGCATCGGGGTCGGCTCACGACACCAGCCGGTCGGGAATCGTACGGATCCCCCTTCAGCCGCAAAACGGTCTGCTCCAGCAGCCGACACGTGCCCGCCACGGTCTCGGCCAGCTCGCCAACCAGGTGCGTCAGCCGACCCGAGGGCTGTTTGCCCAGCGCACGACGGGCGTTGTGCTCCACCGCAGCAACGTTCCGCAAGGTCGCGGGCCACGGTGGCGATCTCACCGGTGAGCCGGTCGATCTCGCCCAGCGCCTGGCCGGTGCGCCTGCGCAGGTGCGTGAGATCTCCTTCAGACGTCACCCGCCTCCACTGTCGCGGCCACCGACAGCCCGCGCCAGCTCTCCCCACAGGTCAACGCAGTGACCACCCCGGCTTCTTCAGGAGCAAATGAAGTGCTCTCCCTCCTTCGCAAGCTCAGGAGGGAGATTCCCACCTACCTTGCGGCGGCGGGCTTGACGCCACGAGTGCGCCTGACGACTGCTCTCCCAGCAGCCGGGACCGCCCACGTGTGGCCGATCCGGTACAGGTGCAAGATGTTCCGGGCTGCGTTCCAGTCGGCGTTGCCGGACCAGCCGCAGTCGGGGCTCTTGCATACGAACGTGGCCTGGTCCTCCCGGCTGCCGGACGTGATGAAACCGCACGCCGAGCAGCGCAGGGAGGTGTTCGGTGCGGGGACCTTGACCAGGGTGCCGCCGTTGCGGGCGGTCTTGTACGTCAGCATCGTCACGGCGCGACCCCATGCCTCTTGGCTGATGGAGCGGTTCAGGCCGGACTTTGCGGCGACGTTGGTTCCTGGCTGGTCCACGGTGCCCTTGGCGGACTTGACCATGTTCGTGATGTTGAGCTGTTCCACCACGACCGTGCCGTAGGTGCGGGCGAGGATGGTGGTGGTCTTGTGCTGCCAGTCAGCGGCGCGACGCGTGGCTCTTGCGCGGAGCTGCTTGATCTGGTCGTAGGTGCTGCGGAGCCGGTTCGAGAACCGTTCCTTGGGCTTGCGGAAGCTCTTGCGGTGCGCGGCCCGTTGCTCCAGGCGGAGCAGCTTGGCTTTCTCGTCCGTATTCAGCCACTTGTCGCGGTCGGCTGTGCCGTCCGGGAGCCGGGCGGGGCGGCCGTGGTCCTGGTGGTTGCCGTCGGACAACGCAAGGGGAAGGTTGACCCCGGCGTCGATGCCGACCTTCGGCCCCTGGCGGGGCTCGGGCTTCGGTTCGAGGGTCTGGATGCGGAAGGCGATGTGCCAACCCAAAGCGTCCTTGACGAGCCGGGCGCCGGTGATCCGGTGGTCCTTGTCGGCGTGTTTGCCGATGGGGAGGTCTTTGGTCCAGCGGAAGCGGACACGGCCGATCTTGGGGATGTTGACCATGCCCCACCGGCGGTGCACCCGCTTGATCTGCAAGTCCCGTCCCTGCGGGATGTCCACGGACATCACCGACCGGATACGGGCCTTGAAATTCGGCTCCTCGGCGCGGCCGTCCCAGCAGTTGCGCCACGCCTGGAAATACGTCTTCAGCACGGCTTGCGCAGCCTGAGCGGGCAGCACGCCGAGCCACTCGACATCTTTGCGGGCCTGCCGTATCGCCGCGTCCGCGGCCTTCAACGAGCGCCGGCACTTCGGCGTCATCGTCCAGAAGTCATGCAGCAGGTTCCACGTCGCACGGGCGGCGTGGGCCTGGTCGTCCATGAGCCGGGCCTGCGCAGGACTCAGCGCCAGCCGGGCGCGATGCCCTAACTGCCGCTTCTCCCAGGCGAGTTCGCCGCTCATGCGATCACTCCACCATTCGGTTTATGTCACCCAGATGGAGCCCAAACCCCCGATATCAGGCGCGGTCGTCACGTCGTCCACAACCTCCATGTTCACTTGGTTTTTGTCACCAGGTACCGGCGCAAGGCCATGACCGGCGCGATGCTCACGCGCTGCGAAGAGATCATGCGGGAGATCTGCGGCGACTTCGAAGCCGAGCTGAAGCAGTTCAACGGCGAAGAGGATCACGTACACCTGCTGGTGCACTATCCGCCGAAGGTCCAGCTCTCCAAGCTGGTCAACTCCCTCAAGGGAGTCTCCGCCCGACTGCTGCGCAAGGAGTACGAGGCGCACGTCCGCCGGTACCTGTGAGGCGGACACTTCTGGTCCGGCTCGTACTTCGCCGGAAGCTGCGGCGGGGCGCCGCTGACCGTCGTACGCCAGTACATCGAGAACCAGCAGCGCCCTGTGTGAGCCTTGCTTCGCAGTGATGCCCTGGCGCTCCGCGCCGGGAAGCCGAGGATGCGCTTCACCTCCGCCCTGAAGGGCGGAGCACTGCGCAAGATCAAAGGTAGACAGTGGCGGGGGCAGCCTGGAAGTGCAGGCAGCAACAGACGGACCCGCCCAGAGGACCCAGGAAGCTCCCGAGAGGAGTCATCGGTGTCGGCACAACCGCTCCGACGAGGACCCGCGCCCGGGCAACCGGCGGCTTTGACGACACCGTGATCCTTGCCGGTCAGGCACACGATGTCGCTTCCCAGTAAGAAATCGTATGCCTTCGATCAGCTGGCGTCTCGTCCTCGTCGGCGGCCGGCCGAGCTTCAGACCCTTCGGCAACGACGGTTCCAGCACCGCCCACTGCTCGTCCGTCAGAACTCCACGCGCCACGAACCAAGATCAGGCGTGGCTCGTTTGGCCCAACGCGGGTGTTGTTGTGCCAGTTGGGGGCTCGCGGTCCTTACGGTCTTGGTGTCGGTGCTCCGTGCTCGGGGCGTTTCCAGCGGTGCCGGCTGTCCTGCTCGGCAGGATGTCCGAGGCCGGGGTAGCAACGGACTTGCCCGGGCGACCAGGAGTGGTGACTTGCGATCTGGGGAAGCCTCATCAGCGCCTGGCAGTCTTGGCTGGAACCGTGAGACCGCGGCACTGGCGCTGCTGTCGTTCGCGATGCTGATCGTCTCACTGGACCAGTACATCGTTGTGGTGGCGCTGCCTGACATCGCACGCGATCTGGGCTACTCGGCGCAAACGCTTCAGTCGGTGATCAGCGCTTACGCGGTGGCCTCGGCCGGCTTCCTGCTGTTCGGCGGTCGCGCTGCGGACCTGCTCGGGCGGCGCAGGATCCTGGCGACCGGACTTGCTCTGTATGCCGGAGCGTCACTGGCGGGCGGACTTGCCACCGGGCCGGGCATGTTGCTCGCCGCACGCGCTTTTCAAGGTCTCGGTGGGGCCTTGGTCTTCCCCACCACGCTGGCGCTCATCAACACCACGTTTCCTGAAGGTCAGGCGCGCAACCGCGCTTTGGGCATCTGGGGCGGTGCCGGCGCGGCCGGACTTGTGATCGGCGTATTGCTCGGCGGACTACTGACCCAGGCTTTCGGCTGGGAAGCTGTCTTCTTGGTCAATGTCGTCTTGGCGGGTCCGGCACTGCTGCTTGCGTTCGTACTGATCCCGCCCGACGGTGAACGTGAGAAGGGCCGCACGTTTGATCTTCCTGGCGCGCTGAGCGTCACTCTGGGCGTCACCTTGATCGTATTTGCTCTGGTTCAAGGACCCGAGGTGGGCTGGCTTTCGCCGGGCATTCTGATCAGCGCCGTGGCCGGCCTGCTGTTGATCGGAGCGTTCGCAGTGATCGAGCGGCGCAGCTCCGACCCGCTGATGCCCCCGCGGCTGCTGTCGAACACAAACCTCATCACGGGCGTCGTCACAGCGTTCATGTTCATGGCGACCTTCGGGTCTGTGCTCTACTTCCTGTCGATCTACTTTCAACAGATCCTCGGCTACGACGCCCTGCAAACCGGCGCCGGATTCCTGATCCCCACAGCGATCGTGGTGGCAGGCTCGACGACGGCCGGCCAGTTCGTCACCCGGTTCGGGCTCAGAATCACGCTGGCGGCTGCTCTTGCCTTCGGCGCGCTCGGCGCTGTGCTGCTCGGCGTTGCGATCTCGCCGGACGGCTCGTACGCCGAACTGATCCCAGGACTTATTGCGCTCAGCATCGGTGACGGCGTGGTATTCACCACCATGTTCATCGCGGCCGCGACCGGAGTGGCAGACCGAGAACAAGGCATCGCCTCAGGCATCGCCTCCACCGGCTCCGGCGTCGGTGCCGCAGTCGGCCTCGCCCTCCTCGTCCTTGTAGCGACCGCGGGGCTCGACGACCTCACCGGCGATCGCCTGCGCATCGCGGCCGCAGACGGAATCAGCACCGCGATGTTCGTGGTGGCGGGCGGGATCGTCGCCACGCTCCTCGTCGCTGTGATCCGGTGCCCGACACCACCAGCACCGGAGTCAGCTGCCGTACCGCGCCAGTGGCGTCGCTGCTGACGCAGCGGTTGACGGGCCACCCTGATCTGTCACGGCGGCAGCGGCGTCGAGGTTGCCAACGCCTCGTGCGCCCCGGTGCCTGGTCGAGCTGTGCGACGCCGACCCGGCGATGATCCTTCAGCCCGGCGGTCGAGTTCGCGGCCAGTCTCCAGAGCACGGTGGCGCGGTGCCGCGACAACCGTTCCTATTCAGTGAGCAGGAGTGAGTGTTGGGCCCATTCCTGGTCACTGCGGACATCCCGAACGGTTCTGGGTGTCCTGGTCGCCCGCGTTCGCTCCGCGTCCGGGGGCACGGATCGTGTCCGTGGTCCGGGAATGCGGGGGCGGGGTCCCTCACGCCCGGGGGCGCCCGGTCCGGCCTGGGCGGTCCGATGCCCGCACCCATCGCTCTGGTGGGTGCGGGGCGGTGCCGTCCGTCGCCGGATCGGGTGTCCCAGGGCGCGCCGTCCGATCGCGATGCTCGCGGCATCGTGCCGGGTGGGTTTCCTGGTGGTGCTGGTGAGGGGCTGCTGCCAGTGCTGGGCGCCCCACTTGGAGGTGTAGGCGGGGTCGACGGCGATCAGGGGGATGCCGAGTTCGGCGGCCATCGACACCAGCCGGGCCCGCAGCCGGGAGGTGGGCATGCCGGAGATCAGCCGACGGAAGTGCTTGCGCCGCCCGTGTTTCTCGCGGGTGGTCTCGGCGGTGAAGTCGAGGTCCTCGATGGCGATCGCGAGCTGGTGGCGGCGGGCGAAGTGCAGCAGCCGGATCAGGGCGTGGCGGACCTGGGCGTCGCGGTGGGCGGCGGTGCCGGTCAGGGTGTAGCCGAGCCGGAGCGGCTGGCCGACCGGGTTGCCGTGGGCATCCAGGCGCCAGGCGGCGAGGTGGTCGGCGTTCATGTCGACGCCGAGCATGCCGTGTGCGCGGGCGGCCGCCAGGGGCACGACGGTGGCTGGGGGGAGGGCCCAGGACGCCGTCAGGTACCAGCGGCCGCGCAGGGTGTCTTCGTGGATGCGGTAGGCGACCGCGCGGTTGGCGGTGATGCGGTCGGCCCACTGCCCGCCCCGGTGCGCGAACGCCACCCGGGCGGTGAGCACGTACCGGCCGTGCGGGGCGTTCGCCAGATGGGCCAGCGGGGCGGGCAGCTTCAGAGAGACCTCGCCCTCGGGGGTGACGCGGAGGGTCTCGTTGCCGTACCGCTTGCCCGACTCCCCGTCGGCCTGCAGGAACCGGCGTGACGCCTCCCAGCGGACCCGCCACTGCTGCCCGGTCAGCCCGGCCGCATCGAGGTGGTGGCGGGTGTTCAGCAGGGCCTTGCCGCCGCGCACGACGTGCACCACACCGGCCTGCCAGTCCGCCCGCGCCGCCTGAAGGCGGTCCTC
>NZ_JBHWJT010000051.1:0-43582 GCF_042731325.1 Streptomyces sp. NPDC059866
TGGTACTGCAGGGGGGACCCTGTGGGAGAGTAGGACACCGCCGAACAATCATTGAGAAAACCCCCGTGCCGGACGGCACGGGGGTTTTCTGCGTTACGGTGGCGCCCATGAACATCAGCACCGATGAGCGGTACGTCGTCCGGTCCATACGTGCTGACGAGTGGCCGGCGCTGAAAGAGCTGCGATTGAGGGCGTTGCGGGATCCGGTGGCGCATCTTGCCTTTCTGGAAACGTATGAGGAGGCCGCTGCCCGGCCCGACTCCTTCTGGCAGGAACGGGCGGCGAGGAGTGCCGAGGGAGCGGTTACGGCGCAGCAGATCGTTGCTGAGGGGCCCGGCGGGGAGTTGGTCGGGACGTTGACCGTGCTGGTCGAGGAGCCGGGGACGACGGACTGGGCCGGGTTTCCCATTGAGTGGCGGCAGGGGCATCTCGTGGGCGTGTACATGTGGCCCGAGCACCGTGGGTGCGGGCTGACCGAGCTGCTCTTCGACGAGGCCCTGGAGTGGGCCTGGGGGCGGGGGCTGGAGCGGGTGCGGCTCATCGTGCACGAGGAGAACGGGCGGGCGCAGGCCTTCTACCGGAAGGTGGGGTTCGAGCCGAGTGGGGTGACCGTGCCGCTGGACGGACAAACGGGGGCCTGTGAGCGGGAGTTCGTTCTCGAAAGAGGGTGACGTCAGACCGGCAGCTCGTCGTGCGGCCAGCGGGAGCGGGCCTGTTCGCGGGAGCGGATGAGGGCCAGGGTGGGGAGGCCCTGGTCCGGTCCGGACGTGAGCAGGGACGGGAGTTGGGGGAGCGGGGCCACGGCCGCGATGTCGTCGAGGACGAGGGTCAGTGGTGGGTCGAGGCGACCGGAGGATGACCGTTCGGCCATGCGCCGGCCGCGCTCGACCACGCTGGAGACGAGGGCCGTGAGGAGAGGCATCGCGCCGGGGTTCGTCCTGGGGTCCTCGATGGATTCACCGACCATATAAAGCGTGCCCCCTTCATCGATGAAGGAATCCAAGGTGAGCGCATCAGTTCGGTTTGGGGTGCATGCCTCGCGGACGTTCACCGTGAACAGTGAGGACAGGGCGCGACTGGTCAACTCGTGAGCCATGTCGCGGCGTTCGGGGTGGGCGGTGAGGGCGGCCTCGAGTTCGCCGGCGGCGCCGGGGGCCGCCTTGGGGTGCGTACGCAGGGTGCGTACGGCTTCCTGGATCTGGGTGCCCTGGGACCAGCGGTGGACGTGGCGGATGGTGCGATTGTCGAGGGCGGCGGCGTGGAGGTAGCTGCGCAGCAGCGTCTCGGCGGTGTCGCTGAGGGCCTGGTCGATCTTGGCGGTGGGGCGCACCGGCGTGAGGAGGGCGGCGGCTCTTGCTGTTGCCGTGGGCTTGTCCTCGCAGCCCGTGATGGGGGACCAGTGGAGGCGGGCCGGGGTGTCGCAGCGGTGGGTGGGGTCGTAGAGGAGGACTGGACCGAGTTTTGATCTCGCGTCCTTGGTGTCCTGCCAGAGGGTGGGGTTCGACGTGACGACGAGGGCGGGGCCTTCCGCGTCGCGGATGGCCTGGGCTGCGGTGGCGGCGCGGCTTTCCGTCGGCATCACGAGGATCTTTTCCCACCCGCCGGCCCGTTCACCGCCGAACAGGGGAGCGGGACGCTCAGGGTCCGGTGGTGTGGGGCGGAGCAGCGCCGTCGGATCCGGGTCCGGGGCTCTTCTCGGAGTCGGGACCTCCTGGGGCCGGTCCTCGCTGGGTGCCTGCTGTGTCGGGGCCCGGAGTTCGTGCGGTTCGATCGCCGGGGCCGGGGACGTGGCCTCGGCGTTCTTGGTGTGCTCGTATGCCGTCGGCGCAGACCTCTGTCTCGCCCGTACCGCCTTCCACCGCGCCAGCGTCCCCATCACGAACACCGTCAGCACGAACAGCACCATCAGCTGACCGATGAACAGCCCCCAGAACAGCCCGTACCCGGAGAGCTGCGTCCCCGGGGTGTGGGGCCAGGCGCCGGTGATGTCGTGGGGCTCGGCGACGAGATGGCGCATGGCCAGGGGCGTGCGGGTGAAGGTCACGCCGGACGGCCAGGCGCCGTGGGAGAACCAGCCGGCCAGGCCCGTGGCCGACCAGACCAGCAGGGTCATGCCGAGCAGGAAGCCGAGTATGCCGATCAGCAGGCCGTCGGGGATACCGCCCTGGCCGTCCCGCCGGTGATCGTCCGGTCTCACGCCGCCCTCCTACGCCACCGTCGACTCGGAGTCGCCGAGGTGCTGTTCCATGAAGGCCGCCGCCCGCTCCTCCGCCTCCAGCTCGGCGGCGCGCAGGGCGTCGTCGGCGAGGTCGCTGGCGGACTCGGTCATCGCCCGGTCGGTGAAGACCAGCGGGCGTTCCGTCTCCGTGACCAGGTGTTTGACGACCTGGACGTTGCCGTTGACGTCCCAGACGGCGATGCCGGGAGTGAGGGTCGGGATGATCTCGACGGCCCACCGCGGCAGACCCAGCACCCGGCCCGTAGCCCTCGCCTCGTCCGCCTTCTGGGCGTAGACGGTCCGGGTCGACGCCATCTTCAGGATCGCCGCGGCCTCCTTCGCCGCCGCCCCGTCCACGACGTCGGACAGATGGTGCACGACCGCCACGAAGGACAGGCCCAGCCGTCGCCCGAACTTCAGCAGCCGCTGGAACAGCTGCGCCACGAAGGGGCTGTTGATGATGTGCCAGGCCTCCTCGACCAGGAAGATGCGCTTCTTCCGGTCGGGGCGGATCCAGGTGTGCTCCAGCCATACGCCGACGATCGCCATCAGGATCGGCATGGCGATGGAGTTGCGGTCGATGTGGGAGAGGTCGAAGACGATCAGTGGGGCGTCGAGGTCGATCCCGACCGTCGTCGGGCCGTCGAACATGCCGCGCAGGTCACCGTCGACCAGACGGTCCAGGACCAGCGCCACGTCCAGGCCCCACGCCCGTACGTCGTCTATGTCGACGTTCATCGCCTCGGCGGACTCCGGCTCGGGGTGCCGTAGCTGCTCCACGATGTCGGTCAGGACGGGCTGGCGCTCGAGGATGGTCTCGTTGACGTAGGCGTGCGCGACCTTGAGTGCGAAGCCGGACCGCTCGTCCAGCCCGTGCCCCATCGCGACCTCGATGATGGTCCGGAGCAGGGCGAGCTGACCCGTCGTCGTGATCGCCGGGTCGAGCGGGTTGAGGCGGATGCCGTGGTCGAGGGCGGCCGTCGGGTCCAGGCGGATGGGAGTTATCCCCAGCTCCTGGGCGATGAGGTTCCACTCGCCGACGCCGTCCTCGCCCTGCGCGTCGAGCACGACGACCTGCCGGTCCCGGAAGCGCAGCTGTCGTAGGACGTACGTCTTCTCCAGCGCCGACTTGCCGTTGCCGGACTCGCCGAGGACCAGCCAGTGCGGGGCGGGGAGCTGTTGGCCGTAGAGCTGGAAGGGGTCGTAGATGTAGCCCTTCCCGGAGTACACCTCGCGGCCGATGATGACGCCGGAGTCGCCGAGGCCGGGGGCGGCGGTGGGGAGGTAGACCGCCTGCGCCTGGCCCGTGGAGGTGCGTACGGGCAGCCGGGTGGTCTCGACCTTGCCGAAGAGGAAGGACGTGAAGGCTTCGGTGATGGCGGAGAGCGGGTCCCGCATCAGGGCATCAACCCCTACCTTCGGATTCCGGTGGCGAACGGGAGCGTGTTCACGAAGGCCCGGTGGTGCTCGCGGTCGCACCACTCCAGCTTCAGATACGACTTGCCGGCCGAGGCCCTTATCGTCCGCTTGTCGCGCGCCAACGCCTCCGGGGTGCGGGAGGAGACAGTGATGTAGCCGACCAGGTTCACCCCTGCCGCGCCGCTCGCCAGGTCTTCTCCTCGCTGGTCGAGACGGTTGTGGGCGGCGACGTCGCGCGGGTCGACGGTGCGGTTCATCTTGGCGGCGCGGGAGGCCTCGGCCTCGTCGTTCGTCTTCTCGGTCAGCATGCGTTCGATGGCTACCTCGGTGGGCTCGAGATCCATCGTCACGGCGACCGTCCGGATGACGTCCGGGGTGTGGACGAGGAGGGGCGCCAGGAAGTTGACGCCCACCGGGGTCAACGGCCACTCCTTCACCCAGGCCGTGGCATGGCACCAGGGGGCACGGGTGGTGGACTCGCGGGTCTTCGCCTGGAGATACGTCGGCTCCATGGCGTCCAGCTCGGCCGGCCAGGCATTGCGTTTCGTCATCGCCTGGATGTGGTCGATCGGATGGTCCGGGTCGTACATGGAGTGGATGAGCGAGGCCAGCCGTCCCTGCCCGAGCGGCTGCCGTACGCGGATGTCGGCCTCCTGCAGGCGTGAGCAGATGTCCGTCAGCTCGCGCGCCATGACGACCGCCAGCCCGGCGTCCCGGTCGACCTTGCCGCCGCCGTGGGGGCGGGCGGCACGCGCCATCGCGTGGGCCTCGGCGGCGAGTTCACGGGTGTAGTGCATACAGGCGACGAGATACGCGCGGTGCTGCTCGCTGCTCGTCGACACCATCGACTGGAGCTGGTCGTACGACTGCTGCAGCCAGGCCGGGGCCCGGTCGTCGCCGCGTACGGCCACGTCCTTGGCGTGGGCGTCGGGGTCGGCGGGGAGGGTGCGGGCGAGCATCTGCAGCCGGGTGACGAAGCCGTCGCCGTTGGCCACGTGTTTGAGGAGAGTGCCGAAGCGGTCGACGAGGGCTTCCTGGTCCTCGGAGTCGCGCAGACCGACGCCCGGGCCCTCGATCTCGATGGCGGCGGTGACCGTCTTGCGGTCCGCGTGCAGCAGTACGGCGATCTCGTCGGGCCCGAAGGGGGCGGCGAGCCAGGTGATGCGGCCGATGCCGGGGGGCGGGCCGATCTCGACCTCCCGCCCGTCGAGACGCGTGCCGGCCTCGATGACGGCCGAGCGGTAGGCGGCGCCCGAGCGGAGGGTGCGCTTGTAACTGCGGTTGATCTCGAACCACTTGTAGATCGTGCGGTGCTTGTACGGCACGTAGACCACCGCCAGCGCGAGCAGCGGGAAGCCCATCAGCAGCACGATGCGCAGGGAGAGCACCGGGACGAGCAGCCCGCACATCATGCCCAGGAACGCGCCCGCGATGATCAGCGCGATCTCGCCGGTCTCGCGGTTGCGGCCGACGATCGCGTTCGGCCGGGCGCGGCCGATCAGATATGTACGGCGGGGCGTGACCGGATGGGACAGGTGGGACTCGGTCGTCAACGCCCTTCACCTCCCGTGCGGTTGGTACTGCTGTTGCGGGTGTTGCTGGCGTGTGGTGTGTTCACCGCGCTGGGCGAGCGCGGCGCGGGTGCGGCGGAGGGGACAGATCCGCCACCTCCGTTCGAGGGGCGCGAGCTGTGCGCGGCGACCCCGCCGGACGCCTGGTTGGCGGGGCGGGGGGCGGTGTTGGCGCCGGACTGACCGCCGTTGTTGTCGGCGCGGGTGCTGTGGGTCTTGATGCCCTGGGCCACCAGGGTCGCCGGGGAGCTGATGACTGCGGCGGCCTTGCCTTCGGCGCTCTGCATGATGCGGTTGTTGCGGGAGCCGGCGATCTCGTCGCCGAAGCCGGGGACGAAGCGGTAGATCATCGCGGAGGCGAAGATGGCGAGCAGGATGATCGCGAGGCCGGAGACGACGGCGGAGAAGGCGTCGGGGCCGTCGTCGGCGGAGAGGGCACCGGCGAGGCCGAGGACGATGACGATGACCGGCTTGACGAGGATGACGGCGATCATGATGCCCGCCCAGCGGCGGACGTGGCCCCACAGGTTCTTGTCGACGAGGCCGGCGTAGACGACGGTGCCGAGCAGTGCGCCGACGTACAGCAGCGCGGCCCTGATCACCAGCTCCAGCCACAGCACACCGGCGGCGAGGATGGAGACCAGGGAGACGACGATCAGCATGATCGGGCCGCCGCCGATGTCCTCGCCCTTCTTCAGGGCGCCGGAGAAGTTGCCGAAGAAGGCGTCCGTCTGGTCGCCGGTGGTTTTCGCCAGGACGTCGGAGACGCCGTCCGTCGCCGACACGACCGTGTACAGGATCAGCGGGGTGAAGGCGGAGGCCAGGACGGTGAGCCAGAGGAACCCGATCGCCTCGCCGACGGCGGTGCTGAGGGGGACGCCGCGGACGGCTCGCTTGGCCACGGCCAGCAGCCAGAGGAGGAGGGTGAGGATCGTCGACGCGGCGAAGACGACGGCGTACTGCTGGAGGAACCTGGCGTTCGTGAAGTCGACGTTCGCGGTGTCGTTGACGGCTTCGCTGAGCTTGTCGATGGTCCAGGAGGCGGCGTCGGCGCAGCCCTGGGCGAGGGAGGAGAGGGGGTCGAGGGTGGAGGTGGGGTCGAGGGTGGGGGAGCTGCCGCCGGTGCGGCTGTCGCCGCCGTCGCGTTCGCAGTACTCCTTCGCGGGGCCGGCAATCAGCGAGCAGGGATCCTCGCTGCCTGTCGGCGATGGCGTTGGCGTGGGTGCGGCGAAGGCACGGCTGGCCACCAGCACGGCTGTTGCCTGTGCGGCGGCCACGAGGCCGGTGAGCTTGAGCACGCGGTGCGGGCTACCGGGCATACGTGAACCCTCCGAACTCCTTGACCGCCTTGCCGATCTCGTCGGCGCCGGAAACGGGGTTGTCTCCGGCGACGGGAGTCGGGCCAGTCTTCTGGCTGGTCTCCAGGACCTTCCAGTCACCGCTCCAGCTCAGCTTCATGGTCACGGTGAACCACCCGCTGGTCACGGGATTGGTCGAGCCTTCGCCGGCAAGGCCGAACAGGCTGTTGCACCAGACCTCGACAGTGGCCTCGCCATCATTGAAGGACGTGACCTTGGTGCCAGCCGGAAGTGTGCGGTTGACGAAGGTGCTGCCTGCTGGAGCGGTGCCGTCGTCTTTGAGGCCGATCTTCTTCAGGAGGTCTGCTGAATAGTCGGCGTCGAAGCCGGACTGGAGTCGGCCCACCGCACCGGGATCGGCGATGGTCTGCACGATCTCGTGGCGTCTGGGCGTATTGAACATGCCGTCAGACCCCAACGCGGCCGCATAGTTCGCCGCCGCGCTCTGCGCCCCCTCCTCGTCATGGGCGTACCCGGTCGGAATCCCGCCCGTCTTGCCCTCCACCGGCCGCTCCCCACTCGCCGCCGTAGGCGCCGCCTCCGGGCCGGAGCCCGCGGTGTCCGTGGATTCGGAATCGTCTCCTCCACGGTTGGCGAATGCGATCGCGGCGATCAGCAGGACCACCACGCCGACCACCATGACCAGGCTCCGGGAGGATGACCGGCCGCGCCGCGCGCCCCCATAGGGGTCGCCGTCGGGCAGGCGGGTGCGGGTGTGGCCCGTACCGCCGTAACCGCCGGAGGCTTCGTGCTCGTCCCCGAGACTCATGCCGCGTACGCCCCCTCGACGTCGTAGCGGAAACCGTCGTACCGACTGAACGCGTAGAGGTACGACGGTAGCCGTGCTGGTTCCCGCGCGGGCGCGGTGTGGTGACTCGACATCAGGGACATCAGGGAAACGCAACCTCAGCCGGTGGGCACGACGGGCGGGTGGGGTGGAGGGGGACCGGACCGGGCGCGCCCGGAGGGGAGGGGTGGGCCTATACGGCCATGCCGTACACGATGGTGAAGAGAGTGCCGAGTGAGCCGATGATGAACACCCCGGTGAGGCCGGCGATGATGAGGCCCTTGCCCTGTTCCGCGCTGAAGGTGTCGCGCAGGGCCGTCGCGCCGATGCGCTGCTTGGCGGCGCCCCAGATGGCGATGCCGAGACAGATCAGGATGGCCACCGCCATCACGACCTCGATCATCACCTTCGCCTCGTTGCCCAGGCTGCCGAAGGGGCCCCAGTCCGGAGCGATCCCTCCGATGATGGTGTTGATGTCTCCCTCGTCGGCCGCAAAGAGCATGTAAGTCACCGCCCCTGTTGGGTAGTTCCGCAGTCCCCTGCGGTGCGCAGAGGTCAGGCCTCATTCTCGCCGACAATGGCGCTGTCGTATGTCGACTTGGCGTCATCGAGTGGCGGGTTTCGTACGAACACCTCGTATCGTCACTCTGTGTATCACGGCAGGTCACGCCGGGCAACGAGGTGGGAACGAAACCCGTCATGTGGTTCCGTCGTTGAACATTCTCTGTGCCCTGGGGCCGTTTTTGACGGTCGGTCGGGTGAGAGGTCGTCTCGATGTTCTCCGGATGAAGGCTATCTGCCGGTGTGACCTGGCTCGGTGGCGAGGGGTCAGCGGGGGCGGAGTCCGTGCAGGAGATGGTGGACCAGTTCGCCGATGCCGCCGAGTGCGGCCTGGGGCGGGAGTGAGCCGTTGGCGGTGAAGGCGGCGACGCCGTGCAGGGTGGCGCCTGCGAGGAGGGTGATGTGCTCGGGGTCTCCCGCGACGATCTCGCCGCGCTCCTGGGCGCCTTCGAAGAGGCGCACAATCGGCTCGATTGAGCGCTCCACGGCTGCCGCGAGTTGCTGGGAGACGTCGGGGTCGTGCTTGCGGGTGTACATCAGCTCCAGTAGCGCGGAGTTCTCGATGGTGAATCCGAGGTAGGCCCTGGCGAGGCGGGTGAGCCGCTCCTCGAACGGGAGTGCGGGGTCGTCCGCGGTGGCCATGGCCTCGGTCAGGCGCTCGAAGCCGGCGAGGGCGAGGGCGTCCAGCAGGGCCTGCTTGTCCTTGAAGTGCCGGCCCGGGGCGGCATGGCTGACGCCGGTCTCGCGGGCGAGTTCGCGCAGGGACAGGGCGGCGGGCCCTTTCTCCCGCAGGGTGCGCTCGGCGCCGGCGAGCAGGGCTGCGCGCAGGTCTCCGTGGTGGTAGGGGCGGCTCTCGGGCATGCGGACCATCGTATCTCTATGTTGTCGGCGTCATCTTTGTTGGCGTCGTCACCATTGTTGTCGTTGACAGCATTGTTGGCGCTGCCTACATTGAGGGTATGCCTACTACGAGCAAGCCGGCCCGGCCGGCGAAATGGAACGCAGACCGTCTTCCCGCCCTCACCGGCCGGACGGCGGTCGTCACCGGTGCCAACAGCGGCATCGGCCTCGCCGCCGCGAACGCGCTGGCCCGGGCGGGGGCGCATGTCGTCTTCGCCGTACGGGATCCGGAGCGCGGCCGGGCCGCGGCCGCGACCGTGAACGGCAGCACGGAGGTCCGCCGCCTCGACCTTGCCGACCTGGCCTCGGTCCGCGCGTTCGCGGAGGGCTGGGAGGCCCGGCCGCTGGATCTGCTGATCAACAACGCGGGCGTGATGATGCTCCCGGAGCAGCGGACCAAGGACGGCTTCGAGATGCAGTTCGGCACGAACCATCTGGGTCACTTCGCGCTGACGAACCTGCTGCTGCCGTATGTCACCGACCGCGTGGTGACGGTGTCGTCGGGCGCTCACCGGTGGGGCGACGGCGTAATCCACTTCGACGATCTGAATCTGACGTCGGGTTACACGCCCGTACGCGCCTACGGCCAGTCCAAGCTGGCGAACCTGCTCTTCACGCTCGAACTCCAGCGCCGCCTCACGGAATCCGGCTCCCCCGTCCGCGCCCTCGCCGCGCACCCCGGGTACGCGGCCACCAACCTCCAGAGCCACGCTGCGAGCCGCGTGAGCCGGGTGGGCATGATGCTCGGCAACCGCTTCTTCGCCCAGGACGACAAGGCGGGCGCCCTGCCGACGCTGTACGCGGCGACGCAGGACCTGCCTGGCGCGAGCTACGTCGGCCCCGACGGCCTGGGTGAGATGCGGGGCGCACCGACCCTGGTGAGCCGTTCGGCGGCGGCGAGCGACCCGGCGGCGGCTCGGCGGCTGTGGACGGTGTCGGAGGAGCTGACGGGCGTGAGCTTCCCGCTGGGGGTGGCGAGCGGGGTGGAGGCCGGGAGGGCGTGAGACGGTCACGTCGCTGATCGGCAGTCGCTCGATGCCGCTCGAGCGGTTACTGAACGCCGTTCATGCCCTCGACGAAGTGGTCGAACTCGCCCGCCTGTACGCCGAGTACGAAGGCGTCCCACTTGCGGCGGTTGGTGGTGACCACGTTGTCCGGGGCGCTGGTCTCGCGGATGTAGACGGGGGCGTCGCCGTCCTCTCCTTCGCCGAAGGCGATCTCGATCCAGGGGCCAGGGCCGGTGGCGTCGGGTGGGGCGGCGCGTTCCCAGGTGAGGTTCGGGGGGATTTCACCCACGGTGGGGGCCCTCCTTGAGGGTGGTGAGGAGGGCTTCGAAGGCGGCCGGGGTGGCCTCGAGTATGGCTCCGGTGGGGTCGCTGCTTTCGGTGAGATGGATCGTTTCGGTGGTGGTGGCGACGTGGACGCAGGAGGCGCCCTCGGAGCAGTACGACGACTTCTGCCAGGTGCGGGCTACGTGGACGCAGGAGTCGCCCTGAGCGCAGTAGGACGACTTCTGCCAGGTGAGCTGGGGCACTTGCGGCTCCTCAGAGGTCCTGGGCGACTTTGTGGATGAAATCCCGTGACTCCACGGGGGAGAGTGCGCTGGCTTCCATACGGTCGTAAAGGACGCGGTACTTGTCGAGCTGGGCTTCGGAGTCGAGGAACACCGGGCCGTGGGACTGGTCGAGATGCACGGTGTCGAGCTGCGGCACCGGTCCCTTGGAGTAGTAGAAGGACTGGCCCGACCCGGGGAGCCTTCCGGCGTCGAACGGGACTACGCGCACGGTGACGTCCTCCCGCTCGCTCATGTCCAGCAGGTGCTGCAGTTGGGCCCGAGTCACGGAAGGGCCACCAAACTTCATGCGCAGGGCTGCCTCGTGAATGATCGCCTGGTACGGGATCGGGGCGTCGCGGAAGAGTACGGCCTGCCGCTTGATGCGGAACGAAACCCGGTGCTCGATGTCGGGCGGCGACATCTCCGGTACGTCCTGGCGGAAGATCTCGCGTGCGTAGTCGGTGGTCTGGAAGAGGCCGGGAACGTGGATGGTCACGGCGGCGCGCAGGCGTGTCGCATGGTGCTCGACCTCGGCGAGGTCCAGGAGGGCGGCGGGCAGGATCTCCCGGTACTCCTCCCACCAGCCGCGCACCCGCTCCGACGCCATATCGCTGAGTGCTCCGATGAGGGCCTTGTTGCCGCAGTCGTAGTGGTAGGCCAGAGTGCGTACACGCTCGGGACTCACACCCGCCCGTCCGGCCTCGACGTTGCTGATCTGGTTCTGCTGCACGCCAAGCAGGCGGCTCGCCTGGGTGGAGGTCATGCCGGCACGCTCACGGAGCTTGCGCAGCTCAGCGCCCAAACGCAGTTGACGACCCGTCGGGTTGGTTCGCACGGGTGTCCCGCCTCCTCGTAACTCACACGGATGAAGACTTAGTGCTTTCACGCAATGCATCTAAGTTGTTTTATTCGCGCCGCTACCTTATCCCTCAGGCGCCCTCGCCCAGAAGCGCACCGTTCGACGGATCGGCAGGCCACTGGGCAACAACCATCCGCACTCCCCCAACGCGCCTCAGTGATCGGAGACTTCCATGCCCACCGTATCCCCGCCCTGGACCTACACCCTCCAACTCCCGCACGATCCACGCGCACCGGGCATCGCCCGCGCAACCCTCCGCACGGTCCTCGCCGCCCACGACCTCGCCGACCTCACCCCCACCGCGGAACTCGTCGCCGCCGAGCTGCTCGCCAACGCGCACCTGCACACCAGCGGCCCGTACGCTCTCCGCCTCCTTCACACCCGGTCAGGACTGCTCAGGGTCGCCGTCTGGGACGCCGACCCCCGTGTCCCACCGGGATTCGCGGAGAACGGCTCTCCCGTCTCCGCGGCCCCGCCCGACGCCGAGAACGGGCGCGGATTGCGACTTGTACAGGCTTGCGCCGACGCCTGGGGTGTGGAGCCAGACGCGGCGAAGGGCGGAAAACTGCTGTGGGCCGAGTGTCAAGAGGCTCGCGATAGTCCCGTGCCTGAGCCGCCGCCTCTACACTGACGTGGGCGTACTCCCAGGCGGCGAGGGGCGGTTGACGGTGCGTAAGGCGTGGATCGTGGCGGTCGCCGTCGGGGGCGCCGGGGTCGCGTTGGTGATGCTGCTCGTCGTCGGGGTGTACATCGTCGCCGGGAACCTCGTCAACGGCGTGAACGGGGCGAGCAAGAAGCTGGCCAAGGGGGCCGTGCCCGCGGCGTATCAGCCCCTCGTGCAGAAGTGGGGCAATATGTGCCCCGCCATCAACCCCGCCCTCCTCGCCGCCCAGCTCTACCAGGAGAGCGGGTTCAACCCGAAGGCCCAGAGCCCGGCTCAGGCGCAGGGGATAGCGCAGTTCATTCCGGGTACGTGGGCCACGCACGGGATCGACGGGGACGGGGACGGGGACCGGGACGTCTGGGATCCCAACGACGCGATTCCGTCGGCTGCTTCCTACGACTGCGAGCTCGCCTCGTATGTGAAGGACGTGCCGGGGGACGCCACGAAGAACATGCTCGCCGCCTACAACGCGGGGGCGTACGCGGTCATCAAGTACGGGGGCGTGCCGCCGTACAAGGAGACCCAGAACTACGTGAAGACCATCACGACCCTCGAGCAGAGCTTCGCCGCGCCCGTCGGGCGGGTCGATCCTTCCGAGCAGGCGGCCGGTGCCATCCACTACGCGCAGGAGAAGCTCGGCACGCTGTACCTCTGGGGCGGCAACGGTACGGCGGAGCAGGGCGGACGGTTCGACTGCTCGGGGCTGACCAAGGCCGCGTACGAGAGTGTGGGGATCACGCTGCCGCGGGTCGCCAATGATCAGTACAACGCCGGGCCGCATCCCTCGCGTGAGGAGCTGCTGCCGGGAGATCTGGTGTTCTTCTCGGACGACCTCACCAATTCGCGGGCCATTCGGCATGTCGGGATCTATGTGGGGGGCGGGTACATGATCGATGCCCCGAGGCCGGGGGCTGTCATCCGGTTCGACCCGATCGACACCCCTGACTACTTCGGTGCCACCCGGGTCACCGAAGATGGCGCAAAAGCGCTCCCAGCCACCGCCGGATCCGGGGCGAACCGAACGTAAACCTCCCCCCTGAGCTGCGAAGATGAGTCTCTCTTCGATAACGTCTGCGTGATCATTCAGTGGAGTGTGGAACGCAGTGAGGGGAGTCGTGCGTTCCTGTTGACGTAGCCGAGCCACGCGGATCTACACACCACGGGGGTGGCAGAGCGGTGCACGCACCTGTGCCCGCGGAGACGACGACGAAGGGGCCCGCTGCACCATGGCTGGACTCGCGCAATCCGGGTCGAACCCTGACGTCGAGTTGCTCTACGACATCAACGGCCTGGCCAAGGACGCACCGTCCTGGTTCGACCGGATCATGGAGTTCGTGGGTGAGTACGGGCTGTTGCTCGCCGTGGTGCTGCTCGTGGTGTGGTGCTGGTGGTCCGTGCGCAGGCGTGGCGGCGAGGAGGCGGCCTCCTCCGTCGCCGCGCTCGTGTGGGCGCCGCTGGCGGCCGGTATCGCGGTGCTGGTGAACGTGCCGATACGGGGGTTCGTGGAGCGGCCCCGGCCCTTCGTCAGCCATGAGGGGCTGGATGTTCTTGTTTCCGGCAAGACCGACTTCTCGTTCGTGAGTGATCACGCGACGATCACCATGGCCATGGGGGTCGGTCTCTTCGTCGCCCACCGGAAGTTCGGGCTCGCCGGCATCGGGCTCGCCCTGCTCGAAGGGTTCCTCCGGGTCTACATGGGCGTCCACTACCCGACGGACGTCATCGGCGGATTCGCGCTCGGCACGGCGGTCGCCCTGCTGCTGTCGCCGCCGGCCATGGCCTTGCTCACGCCGGTCATGAAGGCCGTCGAGCGGTCGCCCCGGGCCGGCCGGCTGATCCGCCGCAGATCCTCGGCGCCCGGCCAGGAGACCCTGATCCCGGGCAGCCGCAAGGAGCCGGCCGACTCCGAGGAGCGGGACCTGGCTGCGTGAGGGGCGTGTAGGGGGGCATTCGGCTGTCTCACAGTGCCTGGGGGTACGTGAACACCCGGTTCGGGTCGTAGATCCGCTTCAGCTGCGTCAGGCGGGTCGCCGCATCCCCGTAGTACGCCTTCCGCCAGTTCGTCAGGGTCGGGTCCGTGTAGTTCTGGTAGGCCGCGCCCGAGGCGTACGGGCGCATCGACCGATGCGCCGACGTCAGCCAGGACTGGGCCGTCGAGCCGGACGTGCCCGCGCGCCAGGCGGCGATGTACTGGGCCAGCATCCGGGAGCGGCGGTGCACGAAGGCCGTCGCCGTCGGGGAGACGCGGTTGACCGCGCCGCCGAGTGCGGTCAGGGCGATGCTGCCCGAACCGCCGCGCACCGACGTCAGCTGCGACAGGAGCGTCTGGATGCCGGTGGCCGAGATCGAGCGGTCGAAGAAGTCGGAGCGGGCGGCGTACGTCTCGCGGCCGAGCGCACCCTCGGGGGAGCGCCCTGGTGTCGAGCCCGGCAGATGGCACTGCGCGTCCGTCGCGAAGGACGAGCAGCCGGCGTAGACCTCCATGGACTCCTCGTACGAGCGCCGCTTCAGCGAGACGTTGCTCGCCGGGGAGCCGATCCGGGCGGCCAGGCGGTCGACGGCGTTCTGGAGTTCGCCGTAGGTGCCGAGGGAGAACGCGGCGACGGACACGGTGGGGGTGCCTCCGGCGGCGTTCGCCAGGTGGAGGGAGGACCAGATCTCGTCGGGCTGGTCCGGGCCCCACTCCTGCCAGGCCTTCACCACCGCGGCCGCCTTGGCCCACGGCCAGCTCAGATACGCCGAGACGGCCTGCGGGGCGGGGTGCGTACGGAAGTGCAGTTCCGTGACGACGCCGAAGTTGCCGTTGCCCGCGCCGCGCAGGGCCCAGAAGAGGTCCTTGTGCTCGTCGGCGTCGGCGGTGAGCTGCTTGCCGTCCGCCGTGACGAGGGTGGCCCGGGTGAGGCTGTCGCAGGTCAGGCCGTACGCCCGGGAGACGACGCCGTGTCCGCCGCCGAGTACCAGGCCGGAGACGCCGACCGTCGGGCAGGAGCCCGCCGGGATCGTCACGCCCTTGGCGGCGAGCGCGCGATAGACGTCGATCAGCTTGGCGCCGGCGCCGACGACTGCCGTGCCGCCGCTCGCGCGGACGCGGTTCAGCTTGGACACGTCGACTATCAGCCGGCCGTTGCCGGAGGACCAGCCCGCGTAGGAGTGGCCGCCGTTGCGGATGGCGACGCGGATGTCGTGGGCGCGGGCGTAGGCGAGGGTCGTGCGGATGTCGTCCGGGTGGGCGACGTAGGCGACCGCGGCGGGCTTCAGGGTGTCGAAGCGGGTGTTGTAGAGCTGGCCGGCCGTCGCCCAGGATGCGTCTCCGGGGCGGATCAGGGTGCCGTCCAGGTCGCGGGCCAGGGCGGTCCAGGCGGCGGCCGTGGTGGCGGCGGCTGTGGTGGCGGTGGGGCGGGCCGGCGTACGGGAGGTGGTCGGCCGGTCGGCGGTGGCTGAGGCCCTGGCGGGTCCGGTGCCGCCGGTGCATGCTGCCGACGTCACCCCCACGATCGCGGCTGCCCCGCCGCTGATGAACGTCCGCCGCTCCATGGTGCCTCCCGTTTCCGCCGTCTTCGTCCATCGAGACGGGTCCGCCGGCGTTGGAGGTTCCAGGGATGCCGGTCTGCGTTGTGGGGGTCCCAGAGGGGGGATCCTCAGCGCCTACCCTCCCCCACTCTCGGTTTCGCTCGAGCAGGGGGACCCCCATCGCCCTGGGGGCCCAGGCACTGAAGGCACTGGGGGAGGCACGGCTGCCCGCAGCCATGACAGATGTCCACGATGTCCTGTTCCGCGGAAACCGTGTACCTTCGTGCGAAGTGCCACTTCCGGTTCGTGCTGCTTCGGCAGGTGTCGCCCCTGATGGGCGACCTGCCGGAACCTCGGCGTGTTCTCCCTGTAAGCATTCCGTGACCTAACCACACCGACCGCAGGGGTTCACCCTCCGTTCACTTACGGCCATAGGTGGCTTCACCTGTTCTGCCTAATTTCGGCCGTGACGATGACGGGCGCACCTCGAGCGTGCGTTCGCATCACCCAGACTTCGCACGCCGCCGATCAGGACGGCGGCTCCTGGAAGGAACTCCCGAAAGTGAAGCTTCAGCGCATGAACCGGCGGGCCCTCACCCTCGGTGCTCTCGCCGTCTCCGGCGCCCTGGCCCTCACGGCGTGCGGCTCCGACGACACCGGCAGCAACGGCGGTGGCGACGCCACCAGCACCGCGAAGGCCGGCGCCATCGACTGCGGCGACGCCAAGGGTCAGCTGCTGGCCGACGGCTCGTCCGCGCAGAAGAACGCGATCGACGCCTGGGTGAAGCAGTTCACGGCCCAGTGCTCCGGCGTTCAGATCAACTACAAGGGCAGCGGCTCCGGCGCCGGTATCACCGCCTTCAACCAGGGCCAGGTCGCCTTCGCCGGTTCCGACTCCGCGCTGGACTCCGAGGAGATCGCGGCCTCCAAGGAGGTCTGCTCCGGTGGCCAGGGCATCGACCTGCCGATGGTCGGCGGCCCGATCGCGGTCAGCTACAACGTCCCGGGTGTCGACAACCTGGTCCTGGACGCTCCGACCCTCGCCAAGATCTTCGACAGCAAGATCAAGAAGTGGAACGACGAGGCGATCAAGAAGCTCAACCCTGACGCCGAACTGCCCGACCTGAACATCCAGGCGTTCCACCGCTCGGACGAGTCCGGCACCACGGACAACTTCACCAAGTACCTGATCGCCACCACCCCGGAGAACTGGAAGTACGAGGGCGGTAAGGCCTGGCAGGCCGACGGCGGCCAGGCCGCGTCCGGCTCCTCCGGTGTCGCCCAGCAGGTCTCGCAGACCTCCGGCGCCATCAGCTACATGGAGCTGTCCTACGCCGAGGGCATGGACGTCGTCGCCATCGACACGGGTGCCGCCGAGCCGGTCAAGGCCTCCACCGACGCTGCCACCAAGGCCATCGCGGACGCCGAGATCGTCGGCACCGGCAAGGACCTCGCGCTCGAGATCAACTACAAGACCAAGGCCGAGGGCGCCTACCCGATCACCCTGGTCACCTACGAGATCGTCTGCGACAAGGGCAACAAGGCCGACACCCTGCCCGCCACCAAGGCGTTCCTGAACTACATCGCCAGCGAGGACGGCCAGGGCCTGCTGGCCGACGCCGGCTACGCGCCGATCCCCGACGACATCATCGCCAAGGTCCGCACCACCATCGAGGGCCTGAGCTGACCTGAGTGTGCGGTCCGGCCCCGCCCCGGGACCGGACCGCACCGTCCGGTGCACCGCCGCCAGGATCCGTACGTCGAGTGCGGCTCCGCAGACCGGAGAACCCGATGGACATAACGACACAGAAGAGCACTGCAACACCTCCCCCAGCGCCCCAGCCGACCGAGGCCGAGCGCAAGCGCGCCGCCCGCGGTGCCACCCGACCCGGAGACCGGATCTTCCTCGGTCTGTCCCGCGGCTCGGGCATTCTGCTGCTGGCGATCATGGCCGCGATCGCGGGCTTCCTCACCTACCGGGCCGTCCTCGCCATCAGCAAGGACGAGGGCAACTTCCTGACCACCTTCGAGTGGAACACGGGCACCCAGCCGCCGGTCTTCGGTATCGCCGTACTGGCCTACGGCACCGTGATCTCCTCGATCATCGCCATGGTCATCGCGGTCCCGATCTCGGTCGCCATCGCGCTGTTCCTCACGCACTACGCCCCGCGCCGGCTGAGCGGTCCCATCGCCTACGTGATCGACCTGCTCGCCGCCGTGCCGTCCATCGTGTACGGCCTGTGGGGCGCCCTGATCCTCGTACCGCAGATGGAGGGTCTGTTCGGCTGGCTGGACGACTACTTCGGCTGGACCGGCATCTTGGACTGGCAGGGCGGTCCCGCCCGCTCCATGCTCACCGTCGGCATCCTGCTGGCGATCATGATCCTGCCGATCATCACGAACGTCAGCCGTGAGGTCTTCAAGCAGGTCCCGCAGATGCACGAGGAGGCGGCCCTGGCCCTCGGCGCCACGCGCTGGGAGGTCATCCGCATGGCAGTACTGCCGTTCGGCCGCTCCGGCGTGATCTCCGCCTCGATGCTGGGCCTCGGCCGCGCGCTCGGCGAGACGATGGCCGTCGCCACGGTCCTGTCGCCGGACTTCCTGATCCACGCCAGCCTGCTCGACCCGGGCGGCGGCACCTTCGCCCAGAACATCGCCAGCAAGTTCGGCGAGGCGGACACCTTCGGCCGTGACGCGCTCATCGCCTCCGGTCTGGTCCTGTTCGTCATCACCCTGCTGGTCAACGGCGCGGCCCGCATGATCATCGCCCGCCGCAAGGAGTACTCGGGGGCCAACGCATGAGCACCGTCCTCACCGACAAGCGCCCCAACACGCTGCGTGGCGCCAGCCTGCCCAAGTGGTCCCCGTGGGCGATCGCCGCGGGCTCCCTCGCCGTCGCCGTCGGCATCGGCCTCGTGGGCGGCCTGGACAGCCGGATCCAGTGGGGCCTGATCGCCGCGATCCTCTACGTCCTCGGCACGTACGCCATCGCCTCGATGGTCGAGGGCAAGCGGCAGGCCAAGGACCGCATCGCGACCTCCCTGGTCTGGGTCGCCTTCCTGCTCGCCGTGGTGCCGCTCGCCTCGCTGGTCTGGGCGACCGTCGAGCGCGGCGTCAAGGTCCTCGACGTCTACTTCCTGACCCACTCGATGGGCGTGGTCGGCGACCGGGAGCCGGGCGGCGGTATCTACCACGCCATCATCGGCACCCTGGAGCAGGTCGGTCTCGCCACGCTGATCGCCGCGCCGATCGGCGTGCTCACCGCGATCTACCTGGTGGAGTACGGGCGCGGCAACCTCGCCCGGGCCGTCACCTTCTTCGTCGACGTCATGACGGGTATCCCGTCGATCGTCGCCGGTCTGTTCATCCTCAGCATCATGCTGATCTTCGAGATGCAGCCCTTCGGCTTCGCCGGCTCGCTCGCGCTGGCGATCCTGATGATGCCGGTCGTGGTCCGCTCCACCGAGGAGATGCTCAAGCTCGTCCCGAACGAGTTGCGCGAGGCCTCGCTGGCGCTCGGCGTGCCCAAGTGGCGCACGATCCTCAAGATCGTCCTGCCGACCGCGATCGGCGGTATCACCACCGGCATCATGCTGGCGATCGCCCGTATCGCCGGTGAGACCGCTCCGGTGCTGCTGCTGGTGTTCGGTAACCCGTTCATCAACAACAATCCGTTTGAAGGGGCCCAGGCCTCGCTGCCGCTGTACATCTACCAGCAGTACTCGCAGAGCGCGGGTGCCGAGCCGGCCTACGACCGCGCTTGGGCGGCGTCCCTGACGCTGATCGCCTTCGTGATGATCCTGAACCTGCTGGCCCGCGGCATCGCCCGCTGGAAGGCCCCGAAGACCGGTCGCTGACGCGGCCACTCAGCGACCGATTTCCCGAAAGAAGCAGTGATTTTTCATGGCCAAGCGCATTGATGTCAGCGGCCTCAGCGCCTACTACGGTTCGTTCCGGGCCATCGAGGACATCTCGATGACCATCGAGCCCCGGTCCGTTACGGCCTTCATCGGGCCGTCCGGTTGCGGCAAGTCCACGTTCCTGCGCACGCTGAACCGGATGCACGAGGTGACTCCGGGCGGGCGCGTCGAGGGCAAGGTCATGCTCGACGACGAGAACCTGTACGCCGTCGGGATCGACCCGGTGTCCGTGCGGCGTGAGGTCGGCATGGTCTTCCAGCGGCCGAACCCGTTCCCCACGATGTCCGTCTACGACAATGTCGCGGCCGGTCTGAAGCTGCTCGGCTCGTACAAGAAGTCGCAGCTGGACGACATCGTCGAGAAGTCGCTCAAGGGTGCGAACCTCTGGAACGAGGTGAAGGACCGGCTGAACAAGCCGGGGTCCGGGCTGTCCGGTGGTCAGCAGCAGCGGCTGTGCATCGCGCGGGCGATTGCGGTGGAGCCGAACGTTCTGCTGATGGACGAGCCGTGCTCTGCCCTTGACCCGATCTCCACGCTTGCGATCGAGGACCTGATCGGTGAGCTGAAGGAGCGGTTCACGATCGTCATCGTGACGCACAACATGCAGCAGGCTGCGCGGGTCTCCGACCGGACCGCGTTCTTCAACCTGGCTGCTGTCGGGCAGCCCGGCAAGCTGATCGAGATCGACGACACGGAGCGGATCTTCTCCAACCCGTCGGTTCAGGCCACGGAGGACTACATCTCCGGCCGGTTCGGCTGATCAGACCCCTCGCGGTGCTGCATGGCGGTGCCACCGCGGGGACAAAAGGGCCCGCCCCTGGCTTCCGGGGGCGGGTTCCTTTTTGTTGGGGGCTGTGGGGCGGGTGCGGGGGCCTGCGGTGGCCTGCGGCGCTTGGGTGGGATGCCTGCGGCGGCCAGTGCAGGTGCGTGGGGGTGGGGTTGCGCCTGCGGTTTCGTTGTGGGGCGGGGCCGCGCCGGGGGGTGTCCGTCCTCGGTCTGCCGGTGGGTTTCTTGGATGGGAACCGGTCGTTTCCGGCATCCGCTGCGGGCGGACACCCCCCGACACGTCCCCTTCCCGCCGTACGCGACTGCGGCCCCCAACCCGTCAAGCCGCGGGCAGTCGTGCCGCCTGGGGCGATGGGGGTCCCCCCGCTCGAGCGAAGCCGAGAGTGGGGGAGGGTGGGCGCGGGCGGCTCCCCGTAAGCGCCGGGCTGCGCGATCCCCGGCCCAGCGCAACGCCGGGCAGGTGTTACAGGAACGCCAGGTGTACGAGGCCGAAGGCCAGCGCCGCGACGATCGCTGCTGCCGGCATCGTGATGAACCAGCCGAGGACGATGTTCTTGGCGACACCCCATCGCACGGCGTTCACCCGCTTCGTCGCGCCGACGCCCATGATGGCCGAGGTGATGGCGTGGGTCGTGGAGATGGGCGCCTTGAAGAGGAACGCCGTGGTGAACATGATCGACGCGCCGGTGGTTTCCGCGGCGAAGCCCTGTGGGGGGTCCAGTTCGATGATGCGGCGGCCCAGTGTGCGCATGATGCGCCAGCCGCCGGCGTAGGTGCCGAGCGAGAGCATGACCGCGCAGGCGATCTTGACCCAGACCGGGATCGGGTCGCCGTAGTCCTCGACGTCGGCGATGACCAGGGCCATGACGACGATGCCCATGGTCTTCTGGGCGTCCTGGAGGCCGTGGCCCAGGGCCATACCGGCCGCGGAGACGGTCTGTGCGATACGGAAACCGCGCTTGGCCTTGTGCGGGTTGGCTCGGCGGAAGATCCACATGATGGCCGTCATCACCAGGTAGCCGACCACGAGACCGACCAGGGGGGAGACGAACATCGGGATGATGACCTTCTCGAGGACGCCGTCCCAGTAGACCTGTGTGCCGCCGGCCAGGGCCGCGCCCACCATGCCGCCGAACAGGGCGTGCGAGGAGGAGGACGGCAGGCCGAAGTACCAGGTGATCAAGTTCCAGGTGATTGCGCCCAGGAGGGCGGCGAAGAGGATGCCCATCCCCATGGAGCCCTCGGGGGTTTCGATCAGGCCCTCGCTGACCGTCTTCGCCACGCCGCTGCCCAGGAACGCACCGGCCAGGTTCATGACCGCGGCCATGGCCAGGGCGGCCTTCGGGGTCAGCGCGCGCGTCGACACGGACGTGGCGATCGCGTTCGCCGAGTCGTGGAAGCCGTTGGTGTAGGTGAAGAAGAGAGCGACCAGGATGGTCACGACCAGGGCGAAGGTGTCCATGGACGGGTCAGGACTCCTTGACGGCGATGGTCTCCACCGTGTTCGCCACGTGCTCGAAGGCGTCGGCGGCCTCTTCGAGGACGTCGACGATCTGCTTGAGCTTCAGGACCTCGATCGCGTCGTACTTGCCGTTGAAGAGGTGGGCCAGAAGCTTGCGGTGGATCTGGTCGGCCTGGTTCTCGAGGCGGTTGACCTCGATCCAGTACTCGGTGAGGTTGTCCAGCGTGCGGAGATGGGGCATTGCTTCGGCCGTCAGCTCGGCTGCGCGGGCGAGGACCTCGATCTGCTGCTCTACACCCTTGGGGAGTTCCTCGACGTTGTAGAGGACGACCAGGTCGACGGCCTCCTCCATGAAGTCCATGATGTCGTCGAGGGAGGATGCGAGGGAGTAGATGTCCTCGCGGTCGAAGGGCGTGATGAACGAGGAGTTCAGCTGGTGGAAGATCGCGTGTGTGGCGTCGTCACCGGCGTGTTCCGCTGCCCGCATACGCTCTGCGATCTCGGCCCGGGCGGAAGCGTCCGCCCCGAGCAGTTCCATCAGGAGCTTGGAGCCCGTGACGATGTTGTCCGCGGATGCGGCGAACATGTCGTAGAAGCTCGTCTCCCTGGGGGTCAGACGAAAGCGCACGTGGGTTCCTCTAAGTGCTTCGGTTTCGGTCAGGGTGATGCTAGGTGCATCATCCGGCCACGGCTAATGGGCCGTCCTCCAGTGTCGCCCATGAAAATAGTTCGTCTGTACGGGGGCGGTTCGGCGGTCCGGTCCGGGCAGCGGCCAAGAGGCCTATACCCAGCAAAGTTCGGTACGATATACCCAGTAGGGGTATGCGGATGGAGGACGCCATGACAACCACCGAGACCGGCTCCGGGGCGCCCTCCGAGAGCGTGGTGACCGACCACGACCGTGGCGTTCACGGGTACCACAAGCAGAAGGACGAGCATCTGAAGCGCCTGCGCCGGATCGAGGGGCAGATCCGGGGGCTGCAGCGGATGGTCGATGAAGACGTCTACTGCATCGACATACTCACGCAGGTGTCCGCGTCCACCAAGGCTCTGCAGTCCTTCGCGCTGCAGCTGCTGGAGGAGCATCTGCGGCACTGTGTCGCCGATGCCGCCCTCAAGGGCGGTGGCGAGATCGATGCCAAGGTGGAGGAGGCCACGAAGGCCATCGGGCGGTTGCTGCGGACGTGAGCGTTCGCTCAGGGGTTGGACGCCGCCGCGCGTTCTTCGGCCACTCGCAGCACCTCGTCGATGCTCTCCAGGCTCAGCCTGTCGTCCGCTGCCGAGGCCGCGATGATCAGCTCTCCGCACAGCTCTATCTCGGCGAGGGCCACGTGGTCCTGAACTGCCGTACCGCCGACCGGAGCCACGTGCATCACCTCTTCTCTGCCGTCACCGACTTCCTAGAGTAGGGAGCGGCCTACACAACGCGCATGGCACGGACGGGCTAGTTCGCGCCGGTCACTCCTCGGCGATCCGGCCCGCGTAGATGTGCTCCGCGGGCGGCAGTCGTACGTCGACGGGGGCCCCGAAGTCGTAGAGGAGGGTCGTCGACGAGACCGCCACGGGGGTCCTGTGGTGGCCGTTGACGAAGCTGAAGCGGTGCCGGATCTTGCGGATGCGGCCCTGGTCGTCGAGGTACACGTCGAACGGCACCTCGGCCGTGGCGAACCCTTTCGCCGCTGCCTGGAGGGATTCCCTGCTCCCCGCCGAGGCATTGTGCGCAGCCCGGCCCAGGTCGGCGGTGCCGCGGTAGTGGCTGACCTCGGTGCCGGCGATCTCGGTCCGGCCGACGTACTCCGCGGAACGCGCGCCGCGCAGCACCTCGGCGGCGGCGAAGGGGTCGGTGGCGCCGCCGGTCACCAGGTTTCCGTCGGAGAGGGTGGCCGTGTCGACGCGCACCCATTTGTCGGCGGGGACGCCGGCGCCGCGGTTCTTCATGTACAGGGCGCCGGGGGCGAGGAGTTCGGTGATCGGACGGTGCTCCTGCTCGCCGGCCGGGTCCTGGGGGAGCAGCACCTTCAGGCGACCGCGCTGCCGGATGTAGTCGTACGTGCCCTCACCGCGGATGGTGACACGGGTGCCGCCGGTGGCCATCTCCATCGACGTACGGGCCTTGGAACTGCCGGCGTCCCGCAGGGCGTCGGCGGCGTTCTGCAGGGCGCGGACCGGGTCGGCGGGCTGGGCGTTGTCCACGGCCGCGCCGCTGCCGGAGCATCCGGTACCGCCGAGACAGATACAGGCCATCAACCCCGCCGCGACGACCGTCCCGCCCGCCCTGCCCTGCTGCCGCTCCGCCATCGCCTGCCTACCCCCAGCCGTCCGTCCGTCACTGGCCCCCTGTCGTTCCGGTTAACGACGGGTAGGTTGAGCCGTCACGCGGCGGATGGGGTCGTGGGGGTGCTCGACGGCGGTTCCGGCGGGGGCGCAGCCGACCCTTGCCAAAGGCTGACGAGCTGTTTACCCGGGGCTGGGTACCGTTGTCGGGGTGACGCAGCAGGGCCGGTCCAAGCCCGGAAACGATCATCCGGAGCACCGTACGACGACGGTCGAGCAAGGGCCGTTCTGTGTGGCCCGGTGCAGCTGCGGCTGGCGGGGGCCGGCCCGTCGGGCGAGAAGCCTGGCCCGGACGGACGCGTCGGGGCATCTGGCCGGATCCTGACGGTGAGCAGTGAGCGGCTTCAGGCGGGGCGCATGGTGGCCAGGAGTTCGTCCACCAGCTCGCCGTCGCGGAGCTGGGTCAGGCGGCGGCGGGCCGCGTCGGGAGGCAGCCACAGGATGCGGTCGACCTCGGTGGTCGGCATGAAGCTGCCGGAGACGGCCTCGGCCGCCCAGTAGCGGACCTGCTTGGGGCGGCCGTTCGCGAGGTAGTACAGGGTGGGCAGCTCGGCGCCGGTCGCGGCGGCGTAGCCGGTCTCCTCCTCGACCTCGCGCAGGGCGCCGACCAGCGGATCCTCGCCGCGCTTCAGCTTGCCCTTGGGGTGGGACCAGTCGTCGTACTTGGGACGGTGGACCAGGCAGATCTCCAGCCGGCCGTCGATGGGGGAGCGGCGCCACAGCACGCAGCCGGCTGCCTGGACGGGCGTGTTGTCCTTCGCGTCGGTCACCTGCCGTTCACCGCCCCCATCGGGTCAGGACGTGCCTATCGTCTGCTTCTGCCACGACTGCTGGAACGCGAACCGCGCCGCCTCCACCTCGTGCCGCTGGTCGGCGTGCAGCACGCCGAGCGCGTACGCCGTCGCCGGGGCGATGCGTGGCGTACGGGCCGCCGCGGCCGCTGCCCCTGCCGCCTCCGCGGCGTCGCGGTGCCGGTTGAGGGCCTGGCCGGCGGCCAGCAGACGGACGTCGACCGGGGCGTTCTCCCCCTCCAGCACCTCGCGGGCGTAGCGGTGCAGGCGCAGCAGCAGGCGGACCTGGTGCCAGGGGGCGTCCTGCGGGTGCGGGGACGGGTCCGGGGACAGGCCGTGGATCAGCGCCTCCGCGTTGTACGGGTGGCCGGCGGTGATCAGGGGGAGGGCGGCCACCGCGTCCGTGAGGCGCTCCTCGGCCGCGGCGGCGTGCGGGCGCAGGTCGGCGGTGGGGGCGGTCGGGGTGAGGGGGACCTCGCTGGCCAGGACGGCGACCTTGTCGGCTACCGCGTGGAAGCGGCTGGAGCCGAGGGCCTGGAGGGCGCTGGAGTGGGCGCGGGTGCGGGCGAGGGTGAGCTGGCGTTCGAGTAGGGCGCCTGCTTTGGCTGCGCCTACTGTGAGGTTGCCGCGTTCCGGGGTGGACGGGTGCATTGGGTGGCCGGGGTTGCCAGGTGCCGCTGCGCCCACCCGTGCCGCCCCAGCGGCACGACTGCCCGCAGCTACGTCGGTTACATCGGCCTGCGCCGGGAACGTCGCGCCCGACAGGCGGTGCAGGGCCTGGAGCAGGCGGTCCAGGCGGGCCGCGTAGGCGTGTTCCAGGGCCAGCGTGCCGGAGAGCCAGGCCAGTTCGGGGCGCATTCCCTCCGACCAGTCGGTGTCCAGCAGGGGACGGAACGTGTGCAGGCTGCCGCTGATGCGGCGGGCCGAGCGGCGCAGGGCGCGTGCCGCGTCGACGGTCTCCTCCGTACCGTGGTGGTTTCCCCCGGCGCCGGTCTCCCGGTGCTGGCGGAGCGCACGGAGGAACTCCGTGGCCTGGGCCCGCAGGTAGCCCGCGAGGGCGTCCCCGGTCACCGGACCGGCCACGGGGTCCGTCGGGTCAAGGTGTTGCTGTGCCACGCCGGCGCCTCCGGGCGTCTATGAGCATCTCCTGGATGTTCCGCAGGGCCCCGCCGTCACCGTCGATCGCGTGCCGGGTCCACTCGCCGTCCGGGCCCAGGTGCCAGGAGGCGGTGGAATCGGACGTGCCGGTCTCCATGAGCCGGTTGAGCGCGGCGCGGTGCGCCGGGTCGACGACCCGGACCAGGGCCTCTATACGGCGGTCGAGGTTGCGGTGCATCATGTCGGCGCTGCCGATCCACACCTCGGGTTCGCCGCCGTTGCCGAAGGCGAACACACGGGAGTGTTCGAGGAAGCGGCCGAGTATCGAGCGGACCCGGATGTTCTCCGACAGGCCCGGCACGCCCGGGCGGAGCGCGCAGATGCCGCGCACCCAGACGTCGACCGGCACGCCCGCCATCGACGCGCGGTACAGGGCGTCGATGACCGCCTCGTCGACCATCGAGTTGACCTTGATGCGGATGTAGGCGTGCCGTCCGGCACGGTGGTGCTGGGCTTCCTTGTTGATCCGCGCGATCAGGCCGTCGCGCAGCGACTTGGGGGCGACCAGCAGACGGCGGTAGGTCTCCCGGCGGGAGTAGCCGGACAGCCGGTTGAACAGGTCGGACAGGTCCGCGCCGACCTGCGGGTCGGCGGTGAGCAGGCCGAGGTCCTCGTAGAGGCGGGCCGTCTTCGGGTGGTAGTTGCCGGTGCCGACGTGGCAGTACCGCCGTAGCGTGTCGCCTTCCTGGCGGACGACGAGCGACAGCTTGCAGTGGGTCTTCAGGCCGACCAGGCCGTAGACCACATGGCAGCCGGCCTCCTCCAGCTTGCGCGCCCACTTGATGTTGGCGTGCTCGTCGAAGCGGGCCTTGATCTCCACCAGGACGAGGACCTGCTTGCCGGACTCGGCCGCCTCTATCAGGGCGTCCACGATCGGGGAGTCGCCGGAGGTCCGGTACAGGGTCTGCTTGATGGCGAGGACGTCCGGGTCCTGGGCCGCCTGCTCCAGGAAGGCCTGCACCGACGTGGAGAACGAGTCGTACGGGTGGTGCAGGAGCACGTCCCTCGCGCGCAGGGCGGCGAAGATGTCGGGCGCGGACGCCGACTCGACCTCGGCGAGGTCGCGGTGGGTGCCGGCGACGAACTTCGGGTACTTCAGCTCGGGACGGTCGAGGCTGTGGATACGGAAGAGGCCGGTGAGGTCCAGAGGGCCGGGCAGCGGGTAGACCTCGGCCTCGCTGATCTTCAGCTCCCGGACCAGCAGGTCCAGCACCTCACGGTCGATGGACTCCTCGACCTCCAGGCGCACCGGCGGGCCGAAGCGGCGCCGCATGAGCTCCTTCTCCAGGGCCTGGAGCAGGTTCTCGGCGTCGTCCTCCTCGACCTCGAGGTCCTCGTTCCTGGTCAGCCGGAAGGCGTGGTGCTCCAGCACCTCCATGCCCGGGAACAGCTCCTCGAGGTGCGCGGCGATGACGTCCTCGATGGGGACGTACCGGCCGGGGGAGCTCTCCAGGAAGCGGGACAGCAGCGGGGGCACCTTCACGCGGGCGAAGTGCTTGTGGCCGCTGACCGGGTTGCGTACGACGACGGCCAGGTTCAGGGACAGGCCGGAGATGTACGGGAACGGGTGCGCGGGGTCGACCGCCAGCGGGGTCAGGACCGGGAAGATCTGGTGCCGGAAGAGCGTGAAGAGGCGCGCCTGCTCCTTCTCGGTCAGCTCGCTCCAGCGGACCAGGTGGATGCCCTCCTCCGCGAGGGCGGGGGCGACGTCCTCGTGGTAGCAGGCGGCGTGCCGGGCCATCAGCTCGCGGGAGCGGGCCCAGATCATCTCCAGCACTTCACGGGGCTGGAGCCCGGAGGCGGAGCGGGTGGCGACGCCGGTGGCGATACGGCGCTTCAGACCGGCCACCCGGACCATGAAGAACTCGTCCAGGTTGCTGGCGAAGATCGCGAGGAAGTTGGCCCGCTCCAGAAGGGGTGTGTTCGGGTCCTCGGCGAGCTCCAGGACGCGCTCGTTGAACGCCAGCCAGCTGCGCTCCCGGTCGAGGAACCGGCCCTGCGGCAGCTGGACGCCGTCGACCTGCGCGTCCTCGTACACGTCGAGGTCGGCATCGATGTCGGGTTCCAGGTCGGAGACCGTCGCCGACACCGTGTGCGGGCGGTGGGCGGCTATGGAGCCCACGGAGGGCTGTGCGTGCTGGACCTGTGCCTGGGCGTTCTGCTGGCTCATGGCCCCATTGTTCCGCGCCGTGAGCGAAACGGGCGCGTCGGAGCGAGCGGGCGGGAGCGTGGCGGCGGCCCCGTTCACCGCGGACCCCTCGGGGGGCGGCGAAGGCTCTGGCACGGCGGGCGTCATTGGCTGAGCGTCGCAAGCCCGTCTGAATCGATGGTTACGGAGACATGACGTGCGGGATAGCGGGGGGCGGCTCCCGGGCGTCCATGACGGCGGGGGCGGTGGCGGTCAGGTCTCCGTCCGGTACATCAGGTCCGTCTCGTGGGTCGTGAAGCCCATCCCCTCGTACACCGCAACCGCCGCCTTGTTGTCCGCGTCGACGTACAGCATCGCCGTCGGCAGGGCCTGCGCCGCCAGATGCCGCAGGCCGACGGCGGTGAGGGCCTTGCCGAGGCCGGTGCCCTGGGCGGCGGGGGCGACGCCGAGGACGTAGATCTCGCCGAGCTGCTCCTGCGCGTGGACCTTGGTCCAGTGGAAGCCGACGAGTTCGTCGCCGCGGAAGGCGAGGAAGAAGCCCGCCGGGTCGAACCACGGCTCGGCCTTGCGGTCGTCGAGGTCCCGCTGGGTGAGGGAGCCCTGCTCGGGATGGTGGGCGAAGGCGGCGGCGTTGACGGCCAGCCAGGCCGCGTCGTCCCGCCCGGGCACGAAGGTGCGCACGGTCACGCCGTCCGGCAGGGTCGGCTCGGGCAGGTCGAGGCCGGACAACGGGCGCCGCATCTGGCGCAGTTCGCGGAACAGGGTGAGGCCGAGGACCTGGGCGAGGTGCCGGGCGGCGGAGTGGCCGCCGTGCGCCCACACCCGCAGCCGCTTGCCGGATGCGGCGAGCAGCGCCGAGCCGAGGGCGCGGCCGTGTCCGTGACCGCGGTAGGAGGGATGGACGACCAGTTCGGCGGCCGGCGCCTCCACCGGGTCGGTGTCCTCCAGCTGGGCGTAGCCGACGAGTTCGCCGCCGACGGTGAGCAGCAGATGGGACACGCCCTCGCGTTCCCCGCCGCGCAGCTGCAGCCGACCCTGCTCGGACACCGCCTGCTGGCCGTCGCTCCGCGCGGCCTCGGCGAGCAGGGCGAGTACCGCCTCGGTCAGCTCCGGGCCGAGCACGGCGTGGGTCTCGATGGATCGGGAGTGGCCGGCCTGCCGGTCGCTGTCGTCGCTGGTCATGCCTACGAGGGTAAAGGGCGGGCCGGGCAAAGTGTCGGCAGGGAGAAACCAGGATGTAACCGTTAACCCCCTGTCGCGCTACGCGCGTTGACTCTAGGCTGCGGGCGATCACGCCATGGCCACGGACGACCCACAGGGGGGACGCATGCCGGCAACACCTCAGCCGCACCACCGCCGCAGACGCCGTACGACCCGGCTGCTCGCGGCAGCCGCCGGACTCGCCACGGTCGGCGCGCTGGCGGCCGCACTGCCGTCGACGGCGAGCGCCGACGACAGCCGCAAGGGCGGTGACCGCCCCGGCCGCTACCAGGACGTGCAGCTGCTGTCCTTCAACGACCTGCACGGCAACCTCGAGCCGCCCTCCGGCTCCTCCGGCCGGGTCACCGAGGTGCACGAGGACGGTACGACCGAGACCATCAACGCGGGCGGCGTGGAGTACCTCGCCACGCATCTGCGCCAGGCGCGCGAGGGCAACAAGTACTCGATCACCGCGGCCGGCGGCGACATGGTCGGCGCCTCCCCGCTGATCTCGGGCCTCTTCCACGACGAGCCCACCATCGAGGCGCTGAACAAGCTCGAACTGGACGTCACCTCGGTCGGCAACCACGAGTTCGACGAGGGCGCCAGGGAGCTGGCCCGTCTGCAGAAGGGCGGCTGCCACCCGACGGACGGCTGCTATGTCGAGGGCGAGGAGTTCGAGGGCGCCGACTTCCCGTACCTCGCCGCGAACGTCCTCGACGAGAAGACCGGCCGGCCGATCCTCAAGCCCTACTGGGTGTGGAAGAAGAAGGACGTCAAGGTCGGCTTCATCGGCGTGACCCTGGAGGACACCCCGGGCGTCGTCTCCGCCGAGGGCGTCAAGGGCCTCAAGTTCAAGGACGAGGTCGAGACGATCAACAAGTACGCCAAGGTGCTCCAGCGCCAGGGCGTGAAGTCGATCGTCGCGCTGATCCACGAGGGCGGGGCCCCCGCCTCGTCGGCGTACAACTACGACTGCGACGCGCCCGGCGCGGGCGACGGCATCTCCGGCCCGATCGTCGACATCGCCAAGAACATCACGCCGCAGGTGGACGCGCTGGTCACCGGCCACACCCACGCCGCGTACGCGTGCACGATCAACGACCCGTCGGGCAAGCCGCGCACGGTCACCTCGGCGGCGTCCTTCGGCCGCCTCTACACGGACACGACGCTGACGTACGACCGCTTCACGGGTGACATCGCCCGTACGGCCGTGAAGTCCGCGAATCACGTGGTCACCCGGGACGTCCCCAAGGCGCCCGACATGACCGAGCTGATCACCAAGTGGAACACCCTCGCGGCGCCCATCGGCAACCGCGCGATCGGCTACATCTCCGCCGACATCCCCAGCACCGGCACCGAGTCCCCCATGGGTGACCTCATCGCGGACGCGCAGCTGGCGTACGCCAAGGAGCTCGACCCGGAGACCGACCTGGCGCTGATGAACCCGGGCGGCGTGCGAGCGGGGCTGACCTACGCGGCGAAGGGCAGTGAGGGCGACGGCGTGGTGACGTACGCCGAGGGCTTCACGGTGCAGCCGTTCTCCAACACGGTGAACCTTCAGGACTTCACCGGCGCCCAGCTGATCCAGATCCTCAAGGAGCAGGTCAGCGGCTCGAACGAGGCGGCTCCGAAGATCCTGCAGCCGTCGGCCGGTCTGACGTACACGCTGGACCTGACGAAGTCGGGCGCGGACCGTGTGGTCACGGACTCGATCAGGCTGAACGGCGCCGCGATCGACCCGGCGGCCACCTACCGCGTCGCGACGAACAGCTTCCTCGCGGGCGGCGGCGACGGCATCCCCACGCTGGGCCAGGGCGCGAACGACCTGGTCGGCGCGGACGACCTGGCGGTGCTCGAGCAGTATCTGACGGCCAACTCCTCGGCCACGGACCCGATTTCGCCCCTGGCGGCGAACCGGATCACGATCGTGAGCTAGATCGCACACCTCCGGAAGAGGTTGCGGGTGGGGTCGGTACGCATGTTCGGATGGATCGATGCGTACCCCCCACCACATAGCGACGCATTCCCGCTTCAACCCGTACGAAGAGCTCGGTGCTCTGGATGACGGCCCTCTCGAGGAGTTCCTCGAAGAAGATCCCTCCGGGGAGGACCCCTCCCATGAGGAGGGCGAGGAGTGGGCCCCGCCCAACCACCGCCGTAACGGCCGGCGACGCCGGCGGGGCCGCCTCGCGGGTCTGCCGTTCGCGCTGAAGGCGGCGGTCGGGCTGGCGGTCCTCGCCGTCTTCCTCACCCTCGCCGACCGCTGGGCCCTGCTCTACGCCGAGCGCCGCGCGGCGGACGCCCTCAAGGACCGCATGGACCTCACCGCGGCACCCGAGGTGGAGATCGGCGGCTTCCCCTTCCTGCCCCAGCTCGTCGACGGCCGCCTGGACTCGGTGAAGGTGACCGTCCCGGACGTGGCGGCCGACCGGGTCACGCTGGCCGCGGTGTCGGCCACGGCACACGACATACGGCTCGACGGCGACGGACCGACCTCCATACGCGGGGTCCGGGTCCCCGAGCTGAACGGCGACGTCCTGCTCTCCTTCGCCGACCTGAACCGTGAACTCGGCGCGTCCCAGGTGACGTTCACGGGTGCCGGCCGCGACCGCGTCTCGGCGCGCGGCACGCTGCCGGTCGCCGGACACGATCTGCGGCTGCGGGCCGACGTCCGCATCGGGCGCGACGGCGACCAGGGCATCGACACGCAGATCGGCGGAATACGCCTGGACATCGGGGACCTGGCGACGTACCGGCCCGGTGCCCGCGCCTCCGAGGGCCTGCATCTGACGCCCAAGTCGGCCGCCGACCTCGCCCGCGAGACCCGCAAGGTGCGGGCGCTGCTGACGGTGCCGTCCGTCGTGCAGCGCATGGGGGTGCCCGAGGCGACGGTCCGCGAGGCCCTGAGCAACGCCGACCGGCTCGCCGAGCTGACCGGCTCCGAGCGCTTCGTCCACCAGGCCATGCGGGTCAACCTCCTCGACCTGGCCCTGGCCCACCCCGAGGTACTGGACCGCCTCGGCTTCGACACGGCCCTCCTCGACGCCCTTTCCCGGCTGACCCGCCCGGTCCTCGCCGACCGGCTCTCCCTCGGCTTCCGGCTGCCGGAGCTGCCGCAGGGCGAGCTGCGCCTGCGGGACGTAGGGGTGGAGGAGGACGGGATCAGGGTGCGGCTCGCCGGGGAGGGGCTGGCGTTCGGCCCGTAAGGGCGGCCGGTGTGTGAGTGAAGCCCCGGCCCGGATCGACTGCCTCTGCGATCGGGGCCGGGCCGGCCGGTAGGGAAGGGAGCCGGAGGGGTCAGGAAGCGGTCGGCGTCCAGTCGCCCAGCCAGTCACCGATCTCCTGGCCGGAAGCCTGGGCGTCGGTCAGCTGAGGCCGGTTGCTGCTTGCCGAGCCCGCGCCCGGTCCCGTGTTCCTGTACTCGGCGAAGCGGTCGTCCTTCCAGGAGAAGCCGCTCATGTCGGTCCAGGGAGTGGACTTGACCGCGGCGCTGAGGTTGGTGTTGCGGACCGTGGTCTGCGGGTCGAGGGAGGCGTCCCCGCCGGCGTGCCAGGGGCGGCCGAGGTAGAAGCTGCCGGCCGACACGTCGCCGTTCACGGTGGAGTTGGCGATCAGGATGCCCTTGCGGTTCGCGGGCGTGCTGGGAGCGGTGACGTAGCCGAGCGAGGTGCCGTCCCAGCGCTTCTTGAGCGTGATGACGGACTTGTTGATCACGGCGGTGGCGCGGCCGAAGATGAAGTCGACGTTGCCGGTGACGTAGGAGTTGGTCATGTAGACGCGGCCGAGCCTGTCCTTGGCTGCCGTGTCCAGGAGCAGGGTGTCCTGGTCGCCGGTGACGATGACGCCGTCCAGCAGAACCTTGTCGGCGGCGGTGCGCAGGGCGACGGCCTGGTGGCCGGAGAGCGACTGGTTGGCGCCCTCGTCGAAGTCGTTGGAGACGGTGAGGTTGCGGGCCTGGAAGTCGTCGGCCTCGACGGCGACGGTGGCGCTGCCGGACGTGCCGTAGTTGCCCGAGCCGTCCGGCTTGGGGGTGCCCGCGGCGTTGTTGTGGACGATCACCGTGTCCTTGCGGCTGCCGCCGGTTCCCTGGATGGTGACGTGCGGCTTGTCGGACGGCACCTTGACCGTCTCGCGGTACGTGCCCGGCTGGACGGCGATGACGACGCGGGAGGCGTTGTTCGCGGGCACGGCGTTCACGGCGGCCTGGACGGTCCGGTACTGTCCGGAGCCGTCCTTGGCGACGGTGAGGGTCGTGGCGGCAGCCGCCTTGGCGGTGCTCGTCGTACCGATCGAACCGCGGGGCCCGGCCCCGGACCTGAGCAGCGACGGCACGTCCGCCGCTTTGTCCGGTGTGTAGGGGTAGTACGTCTTCGGGTCGAAGGCCGTGCCACCGCTCTCGTTACGGCCCGAGGTGCCGGAGAAGACGTTGCCGCGCTGCACCAGGACCGCGGTGCCGTCCTTGATGACCGGGTTCTTCATGCCCTGGAAGTAGCTGTTCTCCAGGACCATCTTCGTGCCGCCGCGCGAGTAGTTGCCGTACGAGGAGTTGATGTCCGTGTTCGGGACGTCCTCGAGGAAGTTGTTGTAGAGGTGGGCATGGGCGGCGTTGTCGGTGGACGGATTGCGCTGCTCGGTCTCGCGGATCCAGTTGTGGTGGATCGTGATGTCGGTCTTGACGTTCTCGGTCCAGCCGATGCCGAAGGTCTTGTTGTTGTCGCTCAGCCTGTTCCAGGAGACGGTGACATTGGTGCTGTCCTTGCGGACGTCGATGAGACCGTCGGCCATGTGCCGCAGATCGTTGTGATCGATCCAGACGTGATGCGCGCCGTCCATCTGGACGGCGTCGAAGTCATGGTCCTTGTCGTTCCAGACGCCCTGGTACGAGTCCCGGATCGTCAGGTTCCGGATGATCACGTTGTGAACGCCGGTGCCGAGGAAGAACCCGCCGCCGACGATCTGCCCGGAGGTGCCGGAGCCGACGATGGTCTTGTCGGAGGCGACCTTGATCTCCTTCCCGACCGGGTTCATGGTGATGGTGCCGGCGACGACGATGACGTACGGCTCGGCAGCGGTGGCGTACTTCTCGAGATCGGCAAGCGTCGTGACGGTGACGGTCTTTCCGTCCCGTCCGCCGTACGTCCCGTTCTGGCCGAGCGAGTTGACGGAGGCGAAGCCGTCGGCAGTGGCGGTGGCCCAGGCGGGGGCGGCGGCCTGTGCGGTGGGCTGCGCGTCGTCACCGAAGACGCCGAAGACGGTTCCGTAGGCGAGTGTTCCGGCGGCGGCCAGGGTGGCCGGCGCGCCGATCACGAGTGCAGCTCTGCGCTTGCGGTGGCGGGGCTTGCCGCGGTTGTCACTCATGTGCGGGATCCGTTCCGTGCGGAGGGGGGATGGTCGCCGCGTAGTCGCCGCCGCTGCCGGGAAGGTTGCCGCTGTGCGTCCGCCCTGATGGGTTGACCGGCGTGCTGTTCGGGCCGCCCGCTTCTTTGCCCGTGTCGTGGGGGTCGTTCATGGAGGCCGTCAAGGGAGGGGGAGGGCCTGCATACCTTCGAGTGACGCCTGCCGGGATGCCCGGCTTCGGGACTGAGCTGCCTGCATGGTTGATCTTCCGGTCGAATGAATGACCAGGACGCGAACGGCTGATGTGAAAGGTGCGAGGCCCGTCATGGTCGTAGACACGGCGCGTCGAAGGAGGACATCGATCACGGCTGCCCACGCTACGGAACTCGATCCGGTCATCCCTCCCATGCCCGAGCGGACCACGAAGGCGCTGCGCAGGGCCATCGCCGAGGACGCGCCCCAGCTCCTTCCTGACTTCGACAAGCACTGGAAGCGCGCGATCGCCGACACATACGATCTTGGCCCTGTGTCCGCCTTCGTGGCTCGCTGGTGGTGCGAGTACGCGATTGCCCGTGATCCTGGGCTCGACGCTCACGTGAGAGATCTGCACCGCCGTGCGGCAGAAACCGCCGACTTCGCTGAGGCTCAGGTACTCCTCGAAGAGGTATCGAAGATCCGCTACAGGACGCGGGAACTGGAGCCCGGCGAGTGACCGGCGGGTTTATGGGGCCGCCTTGGCAGATGGACTGGCGGCTCGATGCCCTCGCCTACCGTGACTCACTGCCGGAGCACGTGCGGAAGATGGTTGACGAGGCCCGCGCTGAGCTGGTCACGGCGAAGGACCCGTATTTCCGGGGGCGCCTACGGCACCTCCGGAGGAGCCGTAGGCGCCCCCGGCACCCGCACCGTCGCCACAGTGCCCCCGCCCTCCGCGCGGGCCAGGGTGACCTCGCCGCCTGCCTGCTGGACCGTACGAGCCACGATCGAAAGACCGAGGCCCGAGCCGGGCAGCGCCCGTGCGCTCGGCGAGCGCCAGAAGCGGTCGAAGACGTGGGGGAGTTCGTCCTCGGCGACACCGGGGCCGTGGTCGCGGACCGTGAGGACGCCGTTCACCAGCTGCACCTCGATCGTTCCGCCCTCCGGGCTGAACTTCACCGCGTTGTCCAGGATGTTGACCACCGCACGCTCCAGAGCCGCCGGTTCCGCCCGTACGTACCAGGGCTCCAGGTCCGCCGTGATCGTCAGCTCCGGGCCGCGAAGACGGGCCCTGCGCAGGGCCGACTCCACCGTCTCCTCCAGCGACAGCACCTGAACGCGCTCGCCTCGCTGGCCCTCCGAACGTGACAGTTCCTGCAAGTCGCCGATCAGCGCGGCCAGTTCCGTCATCTGCGCCTTCACCGAGGCGAGCAGCGCCTTGCGGTCCGCCTCCGGGATCGGGCGGCCGGTCTCCTCGCTGCGGGTGAGGAGTTCGATGTTCGTACGGAGTGAAGTGAGGGGCGTGCGGAGTTCGTGGCCGGCGTCCGCGATCAGCTGCTGCTGGAGGTCGCGGGAGCTGGCCAGGGCCGATGTCATCGAGTTGAAGGAGCGGGAGAGGCGGGCGACCTCGTCCTCGCTGTCGTCCTCCACCGGGATACGGATGGTCAGGTCCTCGGTGCGGGCGACGTGCTCCACGGCCTCGGTGAGCTTGTCGACGGGGCGCAGGCCCGTCCGGGCGATCCACAGGCCCGCGGCTCCGGCGCCGACGACGCCGATGCCGGACACGATGAGCAGCACCCACGCCAGCGTCGTCAGCGGCTTGTCGACCGTGCTCGTGGGCTGGGCCAGCGAGACCGCATAGCGTTCCAGGCCGATGGTGGCCGGGCCAGGACCGGGGACGTAGGTGTAGACGCGCCGCTCCACGCCCTTGCCGTCGGTGACGGTGTGCAGGGCGGCACGCTGCTCGCCCGCCGCGACCGCCACATCCTCGGCGGTGACGGGCAGTTCGGCGTCCGAGGACGGCCGGCAGGTGGAGCCGTCGGCCGTCACGATCTGCACGCTGTAGCCGGGCAGCGAACCGACGGTCGCCGTGCCCTCGGAGGTGCAGGCGTCGAGCATGCTGCGCAGATAGCGGCCGTCGACCTGCGTATGCCGCAACGTCGTGTCGAACTGCGAGTTCAGCTGCGCCCGTGTGATGAACCAGCACGCGGCGGACGCCGCCGCCACCGCCACCGCCACCGCGGTCGCCACCAGCAGAGCCAGCCGTGAGCGGATCGGCAGTGACCGCAGCCGTCGTACCGCCTTCCTCACTCCGCGCCGCCCTGCCGCAGCACATAGCCCACCCCACGCA
Source organism: Streptomyces sp. NPDC059866 (assembly GCF_042731325.1). NCBI lineage: Bacteria > Bacillati > Actinomycetota > Actinomycetes > Kitasatosporales > Streptomycetaceae > Streptomyces > Streptomyces sp. NPDC059866. The sequence continues at coordinate 36,869 of NZ_JBHWJT010000051.1, forward strand.
CCGTGTGCACGAGCCGCGGCTCGCCTCCCGCCTCCGTCTTGCGGCGCAGGTACATCACGTACACGTCCAGCGAGTTCGACGACGGCTCGAAGTCGAAGCCCCACACCGCCTTGAGGATCTGCTCACGCGTGAGGACCTGGCGCGGGTGGGCCATGAACATTTCCAGCAGCGTGAACTCGGTGCGGGTCAGCTCCACCGGCCGCCCGCCCCGCGTCACCTCCCGCGTCGCGAGGTCCATGCGCAGGTCGGCGAAGGTCAACGCCTCGTCCTCGGGCGTCCCGGCCCCCACCGCGTACGAGCTGCGCCGCAGCAGCGCGCGGATACGGGCGAAGAGTTCGTCCAGTTCGAAGGGCTTGACCAGGTAGTCGTCCGCCCCGGCATCCAGCCCCGTGACCCGGTCGCCGACCGTGTCGCGAGCCGTGAGCATCAGGATGGGCGTCGTGTCACCGGCCCCGCGGATGCGGCGGGCGGCGGTCAGGCCGTCCATGCGGGGCATCTGGATGTCGAGGACCACCAGGTCGGGCCGGTAGGCGGTCGCCTTCTCCAGGGCGTCGGCGCCGTCGACCGCGACCTGAGTGTCGTAGCCCTCGAAGGCGAGGCTGCGCTGGAGGGCTTCGCGCACCGCCGGCTCGTCGTCGACGATGAGGATGCGCTGGGGGTCACGGTCGCCGTCGGCGGGGCTCATGGGCGTTGGATTCCTCGGGTGCGGTGGGACGACTGGGGATGCTCGACGCATTCAGCCTCGCATGCTTCCCGGCCGCCACGTAAAGAACAGGGTGGGGTGAGATCAGCCGCGTATCGCCGTGAGCCGGTTCAGCGGCACCTTGCGGCGGTGCGGGCGGGCGGCCGTGCTGCGCAGGCCCATCATCTGCGGGACCGCCACCTCCGGCGCCCGGGTCGGTGCCGTCGGCGCGTGCAGTTCGTACGCCACGCCGAGGGCCAGGGCGAGGTCGGCCGAGCCGACACCGGTCACGTTGTGCGAAACCTGCTTGATCATGCCGTACTCCTAGTCGGTGGAGCCCGCCCGCAGCGTGGCCAGGTCGGACTTGACGGTGTTGATCGGGACGGCGAAGCCGAGGCCGACGCTGCCCGCGTCGGAGGAGGAGCCCGCCGCCGAGTACATGGCGGAGTTGATGCCGATGATGTTGCCGTTCATGTCGATCAGCGCGCCGCCGGAGTTGCCGGGGTTCAGCGAGGCGTCGGTCTGGATCGCCTTGTACGTCGTGGTCGACGAGCCGGTGTCGCCGTTGAACTCCTGACCGCCGAACTCGAACGGCCAGCCCCCGCCACCCTGCTGTTGCTGCTGACCCTCGTCCGTCGAGACGGTCACATCCCGGTCGAGCGCCGAGACGATGCCGCTGGTCACCGTGCCGGTCAGGCCCTCGGGCGAGCCGATCGCCACGACCTCGTCGCCGACCTGCACACCGTCGGAGTTGCCGAGGGTCGCCGCCGTCAGGCCGGAGGCGTCCTCCAGCTTGATCAGGGCGAGGTCCTTGCTGCTGTCGGTGCCGACGACCTGGGCGGTGTACTCCTTGCCGTCGCTGGTGGTCACCTCGACCTGGGAGGCGCCGGAGACGACGTGGTTGTTGGTGATGATCTCGCCGTGGCCGGTGATGATCACGCCGGAGCCGGTGGAGGATCCGGCGTTCGAGGTGGCGTTGATCTCGACGATGCTCGGGCTGACCGCCTTGGCGACCCCGGCGACCGTGCCCTTCTGGCCGGCCGGCACGACATTGGTGCTGGTGCTGCTGGCGGCCACGGTGTCGGAGCCGCCGGTCAGCTCCTGGATGCCGTACGCCGTGCCGCCGCCGACGGCCGCGGCGACGATCGCCACGGCGGCGATCAGCGCGACGGGGCCGCGGGTGCGCCTGACCTGCTTCGGCGGGGCGGCGACGGGCTCGCTCAGGAGCGCCGTCGGCTCGTACGCGGGCGGCGGAGGCCACTCGGGGTTCACGGGAGAGGAGGCGTACTGCTGGTTGCCCTGGTACGGGTTCTCGTACTCGCCGCTGGGACGAAGGCTTTCGGTCATGTCCATGAGCCTGCCCCCCGACGATGAGAGCTCCCTGAGTGCTCCCTGAGAAGCCCGACAGAACCTTGTATGCCCGATATAAAGAGGGTTCTCGCAGCTCGACGAGGTCTCTCAGAGACGGCTCATACAGCGCTGAAAGCGCTCACTCACAGCCGCACGACCGGCGCACCACCAGCCGCGACGGGAACACCTTCAGCCGCTCGCGCCGCGAACCCGCCACCCGTAGACCGTCGTCCAGGACCAGGTCCACCGCCGCCCGGGCCATGGCCGAGCGGTCCGAGGCGATCGTGGTCATGGGCGGGTCGGCGAGGGCCGCCTCCTTGATGTCGTCGAAACCGATGACGCCCAGCTCGCCCGGCACGTCGAGGCGCAGCTCGCGGGCGGCGCGCAGCAGGCCGATCGCCTGGTCGTCGGTGGAGCAGAAGATCGCGGGCGGACGGTTCGGCCCGGAGAGGATGTCCAGGGCGATGTGGTACGCGTCGTAGCGGTTGTACGGCGCTTCGAAGAGCCGTCCCTCGGTGGAGAGCCCGGCCTCGTCCATCGCGCGCCGCCAGCCCTCGACGTGGTCGGAGACGGGGTCGCCGACCGCGGGGGTCTCGGCGGTGCCGCCCATACAGGCGACGTACTCGTAGCCGTGCTCCAGGAGGTGGCGTACGGCGAGCTGGGCGCCACCCAGGTCGTCCGTGACGACGGCGACGTCGTCGATGGCCTCGGGCCGCTCGTGCAGCAGGACGACCCGGGCGTCCCAGGCGTCGATCTCGGCGGCCGCCAGGTCGTTGAGGGCGTGGCTGACGAGGATCAGCCCCGACACCCGCATGCCGAGGAAGGCACGCAGGTAGTGGACCTCGCGCTCGCCGACGTAGTCGGTGTTGCCGACGAGCACCATCTTCCCGCGCTCGGACGCGGCCTGCTCGACCGCGTGCGCCATCTCCCCGAAGAAGGGCTGGCGGGCGTCCGGGATGATCAGGCCTATGAGGTCCGTGCGCCGGGAGGCCATCGCCTGGGCGACCCGGTCGGGCCGGTACCCCAGCTCCTTGATGGCGGCGAGGACACGCTCGCGCGTGGCCGGGGCGACCGGCCGGGGTCCGTTGTTGATGACATAGCTGACCACGGCAGTGGATGTCCCTGCCAGCCGTGCTACGTCGTCCCGAGTCACCTTGGCCACGCGCGGAGTCTACGCGGATGGACCGGCTCTGGGCAGGGCGTACAAGGGCGTCCCCGCGCCCGGCCCGAGCCGTTCGCGCGCCTGCTAGAGGTCGGCCGGGACCTCGGCGGCGCTCAACGGGGCTGTCTCGTCCGCATCCTCCGGCTTTGGCCGGGCCGCCTTGGCCTTCGCCTCCTCCGCGGCGCGGTCCACCTTCTCCGGCGTAACGAATCGATAACCGACGTTCCGGACGGTCCCGATCAGCGACTCGTGCTCGGGCCCGAGCTTGGCGCGCAGCCGTCGTACGTGGACGTCGACCGTGCGCGTACCGCCGAAGTAGTCGTAGCCCCAGACCTCCTGCAGCAGCTGGGCGCGGGTGAAGACCCGGCCGGGGTGCTGCGCGAGGTACTTCAGGAGCTCGAACTCCTTGAAGGTGAGGTCGAGGACGCGGCCCTTGAGCTTGGCCGAGTAGGTCGCCTCGTCCACCGACAGGTCACCGTTGCGGATCTCCATCGGGGAGTCGTCGTTGACGATCTGCTGCCTGCCCATGGCGAGCCGGAGCCGTGCCTCGACCTCGGCCGGGCCGGCGGTGTCGAGGAGTACGTCGTCGATGCCCCAGTCCGCGGTGACGGCGGCGAGCCCGCCCTCCGTCACGACGAGGACGAGGGGACAGCCGGGGCCCGTGGAACGGAGCAGCTGGCAGAGGCTGCGCACCTGCGGCAGGTCACGGCGGCCGTCGATCAGGATGACGTCGGCACCCGGGGTGTCGACGAGGGCGGGCCCTTCCGCCGGAGCCACGCGCACGTTGTGCAGCAGCAGACCGAGCGCGGGCAGCACCTCCGTCGACGGCTGGAGAGCGTTGGTCAGGAGCAGCAGAGAACTCATACGTCTGGTTCCTCCTCGGTCCCTGCGAGGACGTTTGCGGTACTGCGCTGCGATCCCGGGGCCCCGTACACCTGCGGTTTTCCGCTTCGTATACAACGCTTCCGAAAGCACAAAAGGACCCGGGGGCTACGCTGCCCGAGTCCTCTGCCCAGCAGAATAGCCCACATGAGCAACGGTCCGGCAGGTCATGCGGCACGATCCCTCACCGTTCGTCCGAAGTATGAGACGCCGGGGGTGAGCAGACCCGCACCATTGCGGACGTTTCTGCGCACCGCCGACGGTGTGACGATCGACGCCGTATACGACCCGGGTGATGTCGTATACGAAACCTTTACGGCCCCGTTCGGCCATCCGGTGTTCGTCGTCGCGCACGGTTTCACCGGGGACGCGGACCGGCCGCACGTCCGGCGGGTGGCGCGGACCCTCGCCCGGTACGGCGCCGTCGTCACCTTCTCCTTCCGGGGGCACGGGGCGTCGGGCGGACGGTCGACCGTCGGCGACCGTGAGGTGCTCGACCTGGCGGCCGCGGTGACCTGGGCGCGCCGGCTCGGGCACGCGCGCGTGGTGACCGTCGGCTTCTCCATGGGCGGCTCGGTGGTGCTGCGGCACGCGGCGCTGCACGGCGGGGAGCGCGAGGGGCGCACGGACGCGGTGGTGTCGGTGAGCGCGCCGGCCCGCTGGTACTACCGGGGCACGGCGCCCATGCGGCGCGTGCACTGGCTGGTGACCCGCCCCGCGGGCCGGCTGGTCGGCCGCTACGGCTTCCGTACGCGCATCCACCACCGGGACTGGAACCCGGTCCCGCTGTCCCCGGTCGAGGCGGTTCCCCGGATAGCACCGACCCCGCTGCTCATCGTGCACGGCGACCGCGACGGCTACTTCCCCGTCGACCATCCCCACATGCTGGCCGCGGCCGCCGGCGACCACGGCGAACTCTGGCTGGAGCCCGGCATGGGCCACGCCGAGCACGCAGCCACCGACGAGCTGCTCGCCCGTATCGGGGACTGGGCTGTCGGCAGGGCGGGCTAGCCTTGCGGTGTTCACCGCCGAACGACTGATGAGTGCGGTGTTCACCGCCGAATGGACCAGAGGAACGAGATGGCAAAGGTCACGGTGCGCTACTGGGCCGCCGCGAAGGCCGCGGCCGGGATCGCCGAGGAGCCGTACGACGCGGCCACGCTCGCCGAGGCGCTCGACGCCGTGCGCGAACGACACTCCGGTGAACTGACGCGCGTTCTGCAGCGATGCTCCTTCCTCGTCGACGGTGACCCCGTGGGCACCCGCGGGCATGAGACGGTACGGCTGGCCGAGGGCGGCACGGTCGAGGTGCTCCCGCCGTTCGCAGGAGGGTGACCACACCGATGAGCAACCAGCCGTATCAGGGTCCGTACGAGAACTCTTACGACGGGTCCTACGACGGGTCCTCCGACGGCCGGTACGAGGGCTACGACCCGTACCAGCAGCAGGCACCGCAGCCCCAGGCCCCCCAGGCATGGCCCGGGCACCCGCAGTCGTACGACGATCCGCAGGCCGCCCAGCAGTACACGCAGCAGTGGCAGGGGCAGACCTGGGAGACGGACGTGCACCCGCCGGTCGCCGCCGTCGGCCCGGCCGAGACGGCGTACCTGCCGCCGCAGTCGCCCGCGTACGGGACCACCGGCCAGTACCTGCCCCCGCAGAGCGCGAACGCCGGGTGGGACCGGCCGGACCGGCCCACGCCGCCCGAACCGGCGCCCGCGCCCCCCGCCGCCGACTCCACGGGCCCCGCCTACGGCCCCGCCACCATCGCCGGGAACGCCCGCATCACCGACGCCCAGCGCGCCCGCCTCGAAGGCCGCTCCCCGATCATCGAGCCCGGCATGCAGCCCGCCGCGCTCACCGCGCTGCTCGGCCTGCTGCTGTCCGGCACGGCGGCGCTCGGCGAGTACGCCCTGCTCGTACCGCTCGTCGTCCTGCAGGCGGTCACCGCCGCGGGCTGGTTCCGGCTGAACGGCATGTGGCCGGCCCGGCAGGGCATCGCGCTGGCGTTCGCGGGCGCGCTGACCGCCGACGCGGCGCTGCTCGTCGCGGGCCGCGATCAGGGGCCCGCCGCGATCCTGGGCACCCTCGGCGTCTGGGTCCTGCTGACACTGGTCCTGCAACTGCGCTCGCACGCCGATCCGGACACGCGGATGTACGGCCTGATGGCGACGGTCGTCTCGGCCGCGCTGGCCATCGTCGCGGGCGGCTACCTCGCCGCCGAGCCGGACGCGGTCATGGTCGGGGCCGCCGCGGTGGCCGTGGCGGTTCTCGCCCGCGCGCTGCCGCTGCCCACGCCGGCCTCCGTGGTCGTCGCGCTGCTCGCCGCGGCCGGTGCGGGTATCGCGGTGGGCAGCATGACCGACGTGGGAACGGGGGGCGCGCTGCTGGGCGCGGCGGCCGCGGCCTGCGCGCTGATCGGCCACCGGGTCGCGAGCTACGACTACCCGTCCCGGTTCGTCCACTTCACGGCGGGCGTCGCCCTGCCGCTGAGCGTGGCGGCACCGGTGGTGTGGGTGCTGGGGCGGGCGCTGGTCTAGGGCCAATGCCGTTGCATTACGGGCCTGTGGGTTGGGGTCTTGTGATGAGGATGGCTTGGGTGCCGGTGCGGGTGGGCTGGGGCCAGGCACGGTGTTCA
>NZ_JBHWJT010000052.1:0-39976 GCF_042731325.1 Streptomyces sp. NPDC059866
TGCCCAGGACGCCACGGCGGTGACGCACGCCGCCCGTATCGAGCACGTCTCGAAGTCCTTCCCCGCGCCGGGCACACCCGGCGGACAGCAACTCGTGCTGGACGACATCACGCTCGATGTCGCACCGGGCGAGTTCGTCACTCTCCTGGGGGCCTCCGGCTGCGGCAAGTCCACCCTGCTCAACCTGGTCGCGGGACTGGACCTGCCGTCCGCCGGCTCCATCGGCACGGACGGCTGGCCCGCCCTGATGTTCCAGGAACACGCCCTGTTCCCGTGGCTGACCGCGGGCAAGAACATCGAACTCGCGCTGAAGCTGCGCGGCGTCGCCAAACCGGAGCGCCGCGCCGAGGCGGAACGGCTGCTGGAACTCGTGCGGCTGCAGGGCGCGCACGGCAAGCGGGTGCACGAGTTGTCGGGCGGTATGCGCCAGCGCGTCGCACTGGCCCGGGCGCTCGCCCAGGACAGCCGCCTGCTGCTGATGGACGAACCGTTCGCGGCGCTGGACGCCATCACCCGTGACGTGCTGCACGACGAGCTGACCCGCATCTGGCACGAGACGGGACTGTCGGTGCTGTTCGTCACGCACAACGTGCGCGAGGCGGTGAAGCTGGCGCAGCGGGTGGTGCTGCTGTCCTCACGGCCGGGACGGATCGCCCGGGAATGGACCGTCGGCATCCCGCAGCCGCGCCGCATCGAGGACAGCGCGGTCGCCGAGCTGTCCGTGGAGATCACCGAAGAACTGCGTGGGGAGATCCGCCGCCATGGCCAGCACTGACACCGGCGTCGACGCCAAGAAGGACGGCTCATCGGCAGCCGGGGAGTCCCAGGACATGCAGGACACGCAAGATCTGGCGGGGCTGGAGGCCGGGCTCGACGCGCTGGACTCGGTACAGGCCGGCCGTACACCGCTGCGCGAGACCCTGATACGCAAAGCACTGCCGCCCATCAGCGCCGTCGCACTGGTGCTGGTGGTCTGGCAGCTGCTGGTGTGGGCCGAGGTCGCCCCCGCCTACAAGCTGCCGTCGCCGTCCTCGGTGTGGGACGAGGTGACCGACGCCTGGCGGCAGGGCACGCTCCTCGACTACATCTGGACATCCGTCTCGCGGGGCCTGCTCGGCTTCCTGATGGCACTCGCCATCGGTACGCCGCTCGGCCTGCTGGTCGCCCGGGTGAGATTCGTCCGGGCGGCCATCGGCCCCATCCTGTCCGGTCTGCAGTCGCTGCCATCCGTGGCCTGGGTGCCGCCCGCCGTGCTCTGGCTGGGCCTGAACAACTCGATGATGTACGCCGTGATCCTGCTCGGCGCGGTCCCGTCCATCGCCAACGGCCTCGTCGCGGGCATCGACCAGATCCCGCCGCTGTTCCTGCGCGCCGGACGCACACTCGGCGCGACCGGCCTGCGCGGCGCCTGGCACATCGTGATGCCGGGCGCGCTCCCCGGCTATCTGGCCGGCCTGAAGCAGGGCTGGGCATTTTCCTGGCGCTCCCTGATGGCCGCCGAGATCATCGCCTCCTCACCCGATCTCGGCGTCGGCCTCGGCCAGTTGCTGGAGAACGGCCGCAACAACGCCAGCATGTCGCAGGTGTTCCTGGCCATCTTCCTCATCCTGCTCGTCGGTATCGCCATCGACCTGCTGATCTTCAGCCCGCTGGAGCGGCGGGTGCTGCGCGGGCGGGGCCTGCTGGTCACCCGCTGAGCGACGGATCGCAAGCACTACCGCTCCGCCGAATATGCGCCGTGGGCAAGTGCAAGTACTCAACTGGCAGCCGTTCCGCAGCCACGGCACGCGGTGCGACGACGCCCCGCTCTCAGGGACAGGACCCCATGCCTCACATGGACGACCTTCGCCAGGAACCATTGATTCCAGCATGAGCATTCAGCGAGACGCTCTCGCCGGTGATCAATTCCAGATTCCATGCGAGGGCTGTCTCGACATGCCGCCCGAGCGATGTCACCAATCCGACCCGGATGGGCACGCCGCGGTTCAGGGTTTAGTCAGTCAACATGGCCTATGGCCTGCGAAAATGCAGAGCGGCAGACGAGTCGGGCTGTACGCCGGGTTCTGTTCGGGATGGAGCCAAGACGACATCGCCGGCAACGCACTCGAAGTCGTGAACAGCCCTCGCCTCTCCTCGTCCGACGAGAGGCGCAGACAGGCGCGAGCCCACCCGTCCACGGCGGCCCTCACCACTTCAACTTGCTCCGCCCTGCTGCCCCAACCCACTTCTGCGAGGACACCAGCAGCTGAGCCGTGCAGCCGTCCATCTCTCCCCACGCGGATTGCTCCTGCCTGCCACCACCCTGACCTGCGATAACCCGGCCAGGTACGCCAAGACCGGCCAATTCGACCCGGATTCGACCCAGCACGCCCTTGCGACAGCGCTGACCAGTCTTGAACTACGAGAATGCAATTTCTGCCGGTGTACCGCTCAAGAACCGGCAAGAAATTTGCGCGTTCACCAACAAGAGTTCCACTTCCGGACAACCCCGGCAGCGCCCGCGATCGGACGTGCTCGCCATACCCATCACCGGCCACCTCAGGAGTGATCCACCCAGCGGCGCTACTCCGCAGCCGCTGCCAGTGATGAGCAAGACGCATGACAACGCCCTGACCAGCCCTTTCACAGAGACGCTTCCGCCTGACAGAAGCCGCCTTGCGCGGCAACCACACCCGTCAGGACCCTGTTCCCAACCACGGCACGCGGGGCGACGACGCCCCGCCGACAGGGACGGGAACCCCATGCCCCACATGACCGCCTTCGCCAGAAACCAGTGGTACGTCGCCGCCTACGCGCACGAGGTGAGCCGCGAACTCCTCGGCCGGACCATCCTCGGCGAGCCGCTCGTCCTCTACCGCACCGAGGAGGACGGCAGCCCCGTCGCGCTCGCCGACCGGTGCGTGCACCGCCGGTACCCGCTGTCCGAGAGCCGGCTCGACGGCGACCGGATCGTGTGCGGCTACCACGGCTTCACGTACGACACGACGGGCACGTGCGTGCACGTGCCGGGCCAGAAGCGCATCCCGCGCACAGCCCGCGTCGCCGCGTACCCGGTGGTCGAGCAGGACGCGCTGATCTGGGTGTGGATCGGCGACCCGGCGTCGGCCGATCCGCAGCGGATCCCGCGGGCGCCGCACCTGGCGGACCCGGCGATGACGACGGTGACGGGGATGGAGCCCATCGACTGCGACTACGGCCTGCTGGTCGACAACCTCATGGACCTGTCCCACGAGACCTATCTGCACGGCGGCTACATCGGCACCCCCGAGGTCGCCGAGACCCCCATCACCACCGAGGTCGACGAGGGGGCGGGCATCGTGCGGGTGAGCCGGCACATGGACGACGCGGAGTGCCCGCCGTTCTATGCCCGTTCGACCGGGATACAGGGGCGGATCACTCGGTGGCAGGACATCGAGTACCACGCACCCTGTCTGTATCTGCTGCACAGCCGCATCGCCCCGGTCGGGGTGGTGCCCGAGGCGGACGGCAGCGACCCGAACGGCTTCCACACCGAGATCACCTACGCCATCACGCCGTCGAGCCCCGGCAAGGTGTACGACTTCTGGGCGGTGTCCCGGGACTTCGCGACCGACGACGAGGAAGTCACCACGTTCCTGCGGGACTTCAACCACACCGTGGTCATGCAGGATGTCGACGCGCTGAACCTGCTGCAAGGTGCCCTGGGCTCCGAGCCGGCCGGCTACCAGGAACTCAGCATCAACATCGACACCGGCGGTCTCGCCGCGCGCCGCATCCTCGCCCGTCTGGTCGAGGAGGGGGACAAGCCCTTGGAGAGGGTCCAGTGAGCACACCGACCGGCGAGATCTACCGCATCGACTGGCTGCCGGGCACCGACCTCCTGCACGGCACCTGTCACTGCGGTGCCGAGCACACCGCCCAGGACCCGGTCGAGATGTGGGAGTGGATGCTCGCCCACCCCCGGGGACACGAGCCGCGAGGAAACAGTTCATGAGCGCGTACGAAGCCGAACTCGTCGTCGACCGCCGGGAGCCGGTGGCCGACGGCGTGCTGGCCCTCACCCTCCGGCATCCGCTGGGCGAGGAACTGCCTGCCTGGGAGCCGGGCGCCCACATCGACGTGGTGCTGGGGCCGGACCTGGAACGGCAGTACTCCCTGTGCGGGGACCCGGCGGAGCGGCATACGTGGCGGATCGCCGTGCTTCGCGAGATCGACGGGCGGGGCGGATCGGCGTACGTGCACGCGGAGTTGAGAGGGGGCGACAAGGTCCGGGTGCGCGGGCCGCGCAATCACTTCGCCCTGGAACCGGCTCCCCGGTACCGCTTCGTCGCGGGTGGCATCGGCATCACGCCGATCCTGCCGATGCTGGCCGCGGCGGAGGCGGCGGGCGCGGAGTGGACCCTGCTGTACGGGGGGCGTACGCGCGACTCGATGGCGTTCACCGAGGAGTTGGGCCGCTACGGGGACAGGGTCACGATCGCTCCGCAGGACGAGACCGGGCTGCTGGATCTGGCCCCGGTTCTCGACGGCCTGCCCGACGGCACGCTCGTCTACTGCTGCGGGCCCGAGTCGCTGCTGGACGCGGTGGAGGCGGGCTGCTCCGGGGGCGTGTTGCGCGTGGAGCGGTTCCGTCCCAGGGAGCAGGAGACCGGCCCGGACGGCGAGTTCGAGGTGGTGCTGGAGCGCACCGGTCGCACCCTCACCGTCCCCCGGGGCGTCTCCGTGCTCGACACCGTGCGGGCCTCAGGCGTCGAGGTGCTCTACTCCTGCACCGAGGGAACCTGCGGGACCTGTGAGACGGACGTTCTCGACGGCACGCCGGACCACCGCGACTCGGTGCTCACGGACGAGGAGCGTACGACCGGCGAGACGATGATGATCTGTGTGTCCCGCTGCCGGGGAGCGCGACTGGTGCTGGACCTCTGACGGTCACACCAGGGCATGCCAGGCCCGGGAGACGGCAGTGCGGAACCCGTCCACCTCCTGGGCCGAGAACTCGCGGAGCATCCGCTCCTCGAGCAGGGCGACCGCCTCGGCGTGGTCGTCCAGCAGGGCGCGGCCCTCATCCGTGAGCAGGATGAGCAGTTCACGGCGGTTGTGCGGGTTGCGCTCGCGGCGGATGAGTCCCCGGGCCTGCAGGGTGCGCACCAGGTCGGCCATGGACTGGGCGGTCACGAACGAGGCGCGGGCGAGCTGGGCGGAGGTCAGCCCGTCGTGCCGCTCGAGGACCGTGAGGGCCGTGTACTGAAGCGCCGTGATACCGGCCGGTTTCAGCAACTCGTCGAGGTGCGAGCGAATGGCCAGCTCGAGCCGCTTGACCAGGTAGAGCAGGGAAGGGGACATGGATCCAGCCTAGGCCATTGACAGGAATCCTGATCGTCACGAGACTCGCTTCATCGGCTTTATCAGGTTTCCTGATGAAACACGGTGGCGACGTGATGGCCCCGCGTATCCGCCGCCCCGCACAGAGAGGACCCGGCAAGCCATGAGCCCCCAGGAGATCGAGGACGGCCTGCTGTTCATAGGCGGCCGGTGGCGCGAGGCCGCGGACGGCGCCCGCAGGGAGGTCGTCGACCCGTCCACCGGCCGGGCGGTCGGCACCGTGGCCGAAGCGGACGCCGCCGACGTCGACGCGGCCGTCGCCGCAGCCCGCGAGGCGTTCGAGACCGGCCCCTGGGCCGCGACCAGCGGGCGGGAGCGCGCCCGGATCCTGCACCGGGTCGCCGGCCTGATCCGGGAGAACGCGGACGAACTCGTGCGGCTGGAGAGCCTCGACGTCGGCAAGCCGGTCGCCCTGTGCCGGCCCGTCGACGTGATGACCGCCGTCGAGCAGTACGAGTACTGCGCCGGGCTGGCGCAGACCCTCGACGGCGCCACCCGCGACACGCCGCTCAACGCCTTCGCCTACACCCGCCGGGAGCCGCTGGGCGTGGTTGCGGCGATCACCCCGTTCAACTTCCCTCTGATCCTGTCCAGTACGAAGATCGCACCCGCCCTGGCGGCAGGGAACACGGTGGTGCACAAGCCCGCGGAGGACACCCCGCTCAGCGCCCTGTTCATGGCACAGCTGCTCCAGCAGGCGGGTGTTCCGGCCGGGGTCCTCAACGTGGTCACCGGTTCCGGCCAGGTGGCGGGCGAGGCCTTGCTCGGCCACCCGGGCGTCGACAAGATCGCCTTCACCGGGTCGACGGGCGTCGGCCGCCATGCCGCCGCCGTCGCCGGTCGTGCCCTCAAGCCGGTCACCATGGAACTCGGCGGAAACGCCGCCCACATCGTGTTCGAGGACGCCGACGTGGAGAAGGCGATCGGCGCGATCATCAAGGGATTCGTCTTCAACACCGGCCAGTTCTGCATGGGCGGGCCGCGGCTGCTGGTCGCCCGGCCGCTGTACGACACGATCGTCGGCGCGCTGGCACAGGCCGTGCCCGGCATCCCGGTGGGCGATCCGCGTGACCCGGCCACCGTCGTCGGCCCCATGGCCGCCGTCCGGCATGTCGAGAAGGTCGAGGAGTACGTCGCCCTCGCCCGCAAGGAAGGTGGCCGCATCGTGTGCGGTGGCGAACCCCTGAACCTGAACGGCGGCTACTACTACCGGCCCACCGTCATCGCCGGCCTGGCCCCCGACTCCCGGGTCGTCCAGGAGGAGATCTTCGGCCCGGTCCTGACCGTCCAGCCCTTCGACACCGAGGACGAGGCGGTGGCCCTGGCCAACAGCACCGTCTACGGACTGGCCGCCGGCGTCCAGACCACCAGTCTGGCCCGGGCCCACCGGGTCGCGGACCGTCTCCAGGCGGGCATCGTCTGGATCAACGACTGGGCGATGCTCGACCCGGCCGTGCCCTTCGGCGGCGTCAAGGACTCCGGATACGGGCGCGAGTACGGCCCCGAAGCCCTCGCCTCCTACACCAGGACCAAGTCCGTCGTCGTCTCGCTCGACTGAGCTGCACCCTCCAAGGAGTCACCCCATGGGCATCACCACTCGAGCAGCCGTCGTCGAGACCGGCGGCGCGCCCTTCACCCTCAGCGACATCCGTCTCGACGAACCGCGCCCCGGCGAGGTCATGGTCAGGATGGCGGCCGCCGGCCTGTGCCACACCGACCTCGGTGTGGCGAGCGGCGCCCTGCCCTTCCCGCTGCCGGGCGTCCTCGGCCACGAGGGCGCCGGTGTCGTGGAAGCGGTGGGGCCGGGCATCACCCGCGTCGCACCGGGTGATCACGTCCTGCTGTCCTTCACCTCGTGCGGCGACTGCCGCAACTGCCTCGACGGCCACCCCGCCTACTGCGCCACCTGGCTGCCACTGAATCTCATCGGCGGCCGGCGGCCCGACGGCAGCAACACCCTCAGCCGCGACGGCGAGGCGATCGGCGGCCACTTCTTCGGCCAGTCCTCGTTCGCCCGGCACGCCCTGGTCAGCGAGCGCAGCCTCGTCAAGGTCGACCCCGAGGTGCCGCTGGAGACGGTGGCGCCGTTGGGCTGCGGGGTCCAGACCGGCGTGGGAGCGGTCTGGAACGTCCTCGCACCGCGCGTGGGTGACACCGTCGTGGTGCTCGGCGCCGGCGCCGTGGGCCTGTCGGCGGTGATGGCGGCGGCCCTCACCCCGGCGACGACGATCATCGCCGTGGACCGGGTGGCCGAGCGACTGCAGCTGGCCCGTGACCTGGGCGCCACCCACACCGTCCACGCCGGCGAGTCCGACACCGTCGAGGCCGTCACCGACATCACCGGCGGGCAGGGAGCCGACGGGATCGTGGAGACCACGGGCAACGTGCGGGTGGCCCGCACGGGCACCGAGGTGCTCGCCCCGCGCGGAACGCTCGTCCTCGTCGGCGCGCCCCCGTTCGGGACCGACATGGCCCTCGACGTGAACGGCATGCTGCCCGGCAGGCACGTCGTCGGTCTGACCCTCGGCGACAACGAGACACAGACCGTCCTGCCCGCCCTGGTCCGGCTGGTGCGCGACGGCCGGCTGCCCGTGCACCGACTGATCACGCAGTACGCCTTCGAGGACATCGACCAGGCCAGGCAGGACATGATCGCCGGCAAGACGATCAAACCGGTCCTGCTGTTCTGACGGCTCCCTACGCCGCCGCGACGTCCGCCGGCACCTTGGCCGCCCGCTCCTCGAACTGCGTCCGGTACAGCTCCGCGTACCGTCCCCCGGCTGCCAACAGCCCCTCGTGCGTGCCCCGTTCCACGATGTGCCCCGCTTCCAGGACCAGGATCAGGTCGGCGGTGCGCACCGTGGACAGGCGGTGGGCGATGACGATGGCGGTGCGGCCCTGAAGGGCTTCGGTGAGGGCCTCCTGGACCGCCGCCTCCGAGGTGTTGTCCAGGTGGGCGGTGGCCTCGTCGAGGACGACCACCCGCTGGCGGGCCAGGAGCAGCCGGGCGATGGTCATGCGCTGGCGTTCGCCGCCGGAGAGGCGGTAGCCGCGTTCGCCGACGACCGTGTCGAGGCCGTCGGGCAGGGAGCGTACGAGCTCGTCCAGGCGGGCCCGGCGCAGGGCGTCCCACAGGTCGTCGTCGGTCGCGGCGGGCCGGGCCAGCAGCAGGTTGGCGCGGACCGTGTCATGGAACAGGTGACCGTCCTGGGTGACCATGCCGACGGTGGCGCGCAGGGAGTCGGCGGTCAGGTCGCGGACGTCGACGCCGCCGATGCGCACGGCGCCCTCGTCGACGTCGTAGAGGCGCGGCAGGAGCTGCGCGACGGTGGACTTGCCCGCGCCGGAGGAGCCGACGAGGGCGACGGTCCGCCCGGGCTCGGCGCGGAAGGAGATGCCACGCAGCACCTCGACGCCGCCGCGGGTGTCGAGGGACGCCACCTCCTCCAGGGAGGCGAGGGAGACCTTCTCGGCGGAGGGGTAGCCGAAGCGCACATCGTCGAACTCCACCGCCACCGGGCCGTCGGGCACCTCGACGGCGTCCGGCCTGTCCTCGATGAGCGGCTTCAGGTCGAGCACCTCGAAGACCCGCTCGAAGCTGACGAGGGCGCTCATCACCTCCACGCGTGCCCCGGCGAGCGCGGTGAGCGGTGCGTACAGCCGGGTCAGCAGCAGGGCGAGGGAGACGACGGCGCCCGCTTCCAGGGTGCCGCGCAGGGCGAACCAGCCGCCGAGACCGTAGACCAGGGCCAGCGCCAGGGCCGAGACCAGGGTGAGCGCGGTGATGAACGCCGACTGGAGGGTCGCCGTGCGCACGCCGATGTCCGCGACCCGGCGGGCCCGGGCGGCGAACTCCGCCGACTCCTGCCCGGGGCGGCCGAAGAGCTTGACGAGGGTGGCGCCGGGGGCCGAGAAGCGCTCGGTCATACGGGTGCCCATCGCCGCGTTCAGCGTCGCCGCCTCCCGCTGCAGACGGGCCATACGGCTGCCCATCCGCCGGGCGGGCACCACGAACACCGGCAGCAGCACCAGCGCGAGCAGCGTGACCTGCCAGGACAGGGTGAGCATCACGGCGAGGGTGAGCACCAGCGTGACGAGGTTGCTGACCACTCCGGACAGCGTGTTGCTGAACGCCCGCTGCGCGCCGATGACGTCGTTGTTGAGACGGCTGACGAGCGCGCCCGTACGCGTGCGGGTGAAGAAGGCGACCGGCATGCGCTGCACATGATCGAACACAGCCGTCCGCAGATCGAGGATGAGCCCCTCCCCCAGCGTCGCCGAGAGCCTGCGCCCGAGGATGCCGAGCGCCGCTTCCACGACGGCGATGAGCGCGATCAGCAGCGCGAGTCGTACGACGGTTCCCTCGTCGCCGTCCGACACGATCGCGTCCACGACGCGGCCGGCCAGCACGGGGGTGGCGACGGCGAGCAGCGCGGTCACCACCCCGAGCAGCACGAACAGGGCGATACGGGGGCGGTGCGGGCGGGCGAACGTGCCGATGCGGCGCAGCGTGGCGCGGGCGAAGGGGCGGCGTTCCTGCTGGGCGGTCATGACGCTGTGCAGCTGCGTCCACGCCGTGGTCTCCATGCTCATACAACCGACCGTAGAACCTCAATCAATCTTGAGGTCAACCTCGGAGAGATGGATCGAAGAGATGGATCGAGAGGGATCGGGAGAGATCGAAGTCCGCCCGCTTCCCGTACGTAAGCCGCCGTCCCCGCTTCCGCAACCCGCAGTTGATGCGGTACGGAAAACCTCTCCGAGTGTGACAGCAGTACGACGCCCCACGGGACGGCTCCTCGGACGCATCCCCTTCCGCCTGATCCTGGGCCTGCTCCCGCTCGTCCTCGTGGCGTACCTCGCGGTGCGGCACCGAGACGTGCTCGCCGAGGGCTTCCATCACCTGGCGACGGCCCAGTGGCCGTGGCTGCTGGCCGCGGGCGGCGCCACCTGCCTGACCTGGGTCGCCATGGCGGTGACCCGGCAGGGCGCCGTCGTCGAGCGGTTGCCGGGCTTCCGGCTGCTGGCCACCCAGGTCGCGGCGATGGCGGCCAACCACATGCTGCCGACCGGACTGGGCGCGAGCGCGGTCAATCTGCGGTTCATGACGGTGTGCGGGCTGCCGCTGGCCCGCTCCTCGGCGGCATTGGCGCTCTATCTGCTCGCGGAGAGCATCGCCCGGGTCGGTCTGCTGGCCGCGCTGCTCCTGCTCTTCCCCGGCGCGCTGCGGCTCGGCACCTTCCTGCCGGACGGCGCGACCGGCCCGCTGCTGCTCGGGCTCGGCGCGGCGGTACTGGTGGCGGTGGCCGTCCTCCTGCTCGTACGGCGGCTGCGCACGGCCGTCGTCTCCTTTCTGCGCACGGCGCTGGGCGAGGCGCGCTCGGTGCACATGCGTCCGTCGCGGGCGCTGGCCCTGTGGGGTGGTTCGCTGGCGTTTCCCGCGTTGCAGGCGGCCGGGCTGGTGGCGGTGGGGCTGGCGGTGGGGCTGGAGATACCGCTGTGGCACATGGTGGTCGCGTATCTGGCAGCGACCGTCGCCGTCGCGGTGGTGCCCACGCCGGGTGGGCTGGGCTCGGTGGAGGCGGCGCTGATCGTGGCGCTGGTGGCGGCGGGCGGGCCGGTGGCGGTGGCCACGGCCGTGGTGCTGGCGTACCGGGTCATCACGGTGTGGCTGCCGCTGCTGCCGGGGGCGTTGACGTTGGGGGCGCTGGTGCGGTTGAAGGTGATCTGAGGGGGTTGCGGCTCAGCGGAGTCGTGCAGGCGGGTGGGGTCGCTTGTCGGCGCCGGCAAAGTGCCGCTGCGCCCACCCTCCCCCGCTCTCGGCTTCGCTCGAGGGGGGACCCCCATCGCCCCAGCGGCACGACTGCCCGCAGCCATGTACGTCTGCCCGCAGCTACGTACGTCAGGACCGGTAACGTTCCAGCATGCCGGTACGCATCGAGCGCCAAGGGCCCGTCACCACCGTCGTCCTCTCCCGTCCCGGGGTCCGCAACGCGGTGGACGGTCCGACGGCGGCCGAACTCGTCGCCGCCTTCCGGGAGTTCGAGTCGGACGACGCGGCGCGGGTGGCGGTGCTGTGGGGCGAGGGCGGCACGTTCTGCGCGGGAGCCGACCTCAAGGCGCTCGGCACCGAGCGCGGCAACCAGGTCACGGAGGACGGCGACGGCCCGATGGGGCCGACGCGGATGCGGCTGTCGAAGCCGGTGATCGCCGCGGTGGCCGGACATGCCGTCGCCGGGGGCCTGGAGCTGGCCCTGTGGTGCGATCTGCGGGTCGCCGAGGAGGACGCCGTCTTCGGGGTGTTCTGCCGCCGCTGGGGCGTCCCGCTCATCGACGGCGGTACGGTACGGCTGCCCCGGCTGATCGGCACGAGCCGCGCCCTGGACATGATCCTCACGGGACGGCCGGTCCCGGCCGGCGAGGCGTACGAGACGGGGCTCGCCAACCGCCTCGTCCCCACCGGCACCGCCCGCGCCGCCGCCGAGGAACTGGCCGCCACGATCGCCCGCTTCCCCCAGCCCTGTCTGCGCTCCGACCGTGCGTCCGTCCTGGAGCAGGACGGCCTGGACGAGCAGACCGCGATGCGCGGTGAACTCCGGTACGGCATGGGTGTGTTGGCGCAGAGCCTGGAGGGCGCGGCGCGGTTCGCCTCGGGCGCGGGGCGGCACGGCGCCTTCACGGACGACTGAACTCAGACGACGCTCACCCGGACCGGGCCGCCCTTGGGATCGACGCGGGGCGTCCAGCGTGCGGTGAGCGTGAGCGTGCGGTTGGGGACGGCCGAGCGCAGCGGTCGGCGGTGCAGCAGGTGGCCGTCCTGGGTGACGTGCAGCACCGGGCGGGTGAGCAGGGCGGCTGTGCGCAGTACGTAGGGGTGGCGGTCGGCCGGGGTGACACGGTTCGGGGCGATCCAGCACAGGGGCGGGTCCACGGTCAGGGGAACGCCGTCGGACCACTCTGCGCCCACGAGCGCGGCAAGGACGGCCTTGGCAGCGTGTGCGCCCTCGCGGGCCGCCGTGGCCGCGCTCTCCACGGCGTGCAGCACGCTCCCGACGGCGAACACGCCCGGGCGGGCGGTGCGCAGCGCGCCGTCGACGGCCGGCCCGCGCGTGCCGGGATCCAGGGGCAGTCCGCCGCGTCGGGCCAGTTCGTGGTCGGGCACGAAGTCGCCGGTGAAGACGACCGTGTCGCAGGGCACGGTGGCCGTACGGCCGTCGCGGTGGCGTACCCGGACGCCCGACAGCCGTCCGTGGCCGAGCAGTTCGGTGACCGTGGTGTCAATGAGCAGCGGGATGCCGCGGCGCAGCCGGGCCTCCAGCGCGTGGGCGGACGCCGTCTGGGCCCGGGGCAGCTCCGTGACCATGGCGACGACGTCGGCCCCGGCGGCCCGTACGGTGTCGGCGGCGGCATACGAGACGTCCTGCGCGCCGACCACCACGGCCCGGCTGCCGACCGGCTGCCGGTGCAGGTGGACGGCTTGCTGGAGTTCGCCCGTCGTGTAGACGCCGGCGGGCCGTGTGCCCGGCACCAGGCGTGCCGTGCGGGGGCGTTCGCGGGCGCCGGTGGCCAGCACGATCGCCCTCGCGGTGATCGTCTCGGGGCCGTCCGGGCCGACCGTCGTCAGGGCCAGCGGGCCCGCCCAGTCGAGGGCGGTCACCCCGGTGCGTACGGCTGCCCCGACGTGGACCGCGGCGTCGGCCAGCAGACGCGCGTACGCCGGCCCGGTCAGCGGGCGCGACCAGGTCCCGAAGCCGCCGTGCGCGCAGTGCCGTGGCACTCCCCCGGCCTGCTGCTCCCGGTCCAGCACCTCGACCCGGCCGACCCCCGCGGTGGCCAGGCGGGCGGCGGCGGCGAGTCCGGCGGGTCCGGCGCCGACGACGAGGACGTCGACCTGCCTCATGCGCCGGCCTCCTCGAAGAGCGCCCGCACCGCGGCCCCGCAGTAGAAGCCCTGGCAGCGGCCGGCCCGGGCGCGGGTGCGGCGGCGCAGTCCGTCGAGGGTGCGCGGCGGGATCGTAGCGGCGAGGGCGTCGCGGATCTCGCCGCGGGTGACACGTTCGCAGTGGCAGACGAGGCTGCCGTACTGCGGGTCCGCGGCGATGAGGTCGGGACGCTGGTACGGGCGGGGAAACGCCTCGCCGAGGTTCGGCATGCGCACCGGCTCCAGCTCCCGTTCGGGACCCGGCTCGAGGCCCGTCTCGGTGAGCAGCCCCGTGACGTGCGCTGCGATGGCGAGCGAGGCGGTCAGGCCGGTCGAGCGGATGCCGCCGACGGTGACGTACGCCTGCTCGGGGTGGGCGCGGATGCGGTAGTCGTCGTGCTCGGTGGCGGCGCGCAGACCGGCGTAGACGGCGGTGACCTCCTCGTCGAGCAGGGCGGGCAGGATGCGGCGGCCCTTGTCGCGCAGGGCGGCCAGTGCGTCGGCGGTGGAGCCGGTGGCCCGCTTGTCGTGCAGGTCCTCTGCGGTGGGGCCGAGCAGGACGTTGCCGTAGACGGTGGGGGCGACGAGGACGCCCTTGCCGAGGGCCGTGGGAACGGGGAGGAGGATGTGGTGGACCAGGGCGCGGGCGAACTTGTCGAAGACGAGGAGCTGGCCGCGGCGCGGGGTGACGGTGAAGTCGTCGTGGCCGAGCTGGGCGTCGAGTGTGTCGGCGTGCAGTCCGGCCGCGTTGACGAGCCGGCGGGCGCGCAGGGTGCCTCGGGACGTCTTCAGCACATGGCTGCCGTCCTGCCGGCTCACCTGCTCCACCCGGCAGTCGAGGTGCAGGTCGACCCCGTGCCGGACCGCCTGGGTGGCGTACGCCAGGGTCGTCGTCCAGGGGCAGATGATGCTCTCGCCGGGCACGTGCAGGGCACCGCGGGCGCCGGGGCCGAGGTGGGGTTCGCGGGCGTACAGCTCGGCGGGTCCGAGCAGGCGGGCGGCGTGGTACTCGTTGCGCTCGGCCTTCTCGGCGAGCCGGGGCAGCGCGGCGAGCTGTTCCTCGTCCCAGGCGACGAGCAGGGCGCCGACCGGTTCGACGGGGATGCCGGACTCGGCGGCGTACGCGGCGAGTTGCCGGGCACCCTCGCGGACCAGCCGTGCCTCCAGCGAGCCGGGGACCGCGTCGAACCCGGTGTGCAGGATGGCGGTGTTGGCCTTGGAGGTGCCCTGACCGACGTCGTCCTGGGCCTCGACGAGGGCGACGCGCAGGTGTGGGTACCGGGCGAGGGCGCGGGCGACGGCGCTGCCGACGACACCGGCGCCGACGATCGCCACGTCGTACGTCACGGCAGGCAGCGGCCCCCGCTCGGTGACCGTCGTCCGGACATCACGCTGCCCCGTCTCGGTACCCGTCATGCGGACATCACGCTGCCCCGTCTCGGTACCCGTCATGCGGGCGTCCCGTCGAGGAGCGCGGCGACGGCGCGGCGGAATGCCGCGAGGCGCTCGGCGGCCTCGTCGGCGGTGATGCGGGGCTCGTACACGGCGGCCGGTTTCCAGTCGGGCAGCGCCTCGGCGACCGTCAGGCCGGGCTCCGCGCCGAGCCGGGCCAGCACGCCCACGCCGAGGGCGGTCGCATCGGGCAGCGCGGACACCTCGACGGGGAGTTGCAGCAGGTCGGCCTGGGTCTGCATGAGGAGTGTGGAACGGGTGAGTCCGCCGTCCACGCGCAGCGCCGCCGGCGGACTGCCCAGATCCGTCGCGACCGCGTCGGCGAGGTCGACGACCTGGGCCGCGAGGCCCTCGCACAGGGCGCGCACCACATGCCCGGGGGTGGTGTCGAGGCCGAGGCCGGTGAGCGATCCGCGCAGGTCGCCGCGCCACCAGGGGGCGGCGAGCCCGGCCAGTGCGGGGACGAAGGTGACGCCCCCGCTGTCGGGCACCGAGGCACCGACGGGGTCGAGGTCGGCGGCGCCCTTGATGACGCCGAGGCCGGTGAGCCAGCGCACGGCGGACGCGGCCGTGTACACCTGGCCGTCCAGGCAGTAGGCGGTGCGTCCGGCGAGCCGCCAGGCGACGCAACTGACCAGGCCGGAGCTGCCGCGCCGGGGGGTGTCACCGGTGTGCGCGAGCAGGAACGCGCCGGTCCCGTAGGTGCACTTGGCGCCGCCGGGTTCGGTGATGTGCTGGGCGAGCAGGGCGGCCTGCTGGTCGACGATCAGGCCGGTGAGCGGGATCTCCGGGCCGAAGGCGGTGGTGGTGCCGACGGGGCCGGCGGTGTCGACGACGTCGGGGAGCCGTTCGCCGGACAGCCCGTAGAGGTCCAGTGCCCGGGGCGACCACTGGACACGGTCGAGGTCGAGCAACTGGGTGCGGCCGGCGGTGGCGGCGTCCGTGACACAGGCGCCGGTGAGCCGGTGGACGAGCCAGGCGTCGCTGGTGGTGACGACTCCCTCACGGGTGCGGTTGCGTCGTATCCACGCCATCTTGGGCGCGGCGAAGTACGGGTCGACGGGCAGGCCCGTCAGCTGCCTCAACTCGTCCTCGTACGGGGCGAGTTCGGCGCACACGGGCTCGGCGCGGCGGTCCTGCCAGACCAGCGCGTCGGTCAGCGGGCGGCCGGTGCCGGGGTCCCAGGCGAGCACGGTCTCGCCCTGGTTGGCCAGGCCCAGCGCCACGACCGGCTCACGCGCCTCGGCCAGCGCGCGGCGGCCGGCGTCGACCACCGAGTCGTACAGCCGGGCCGGATCGACCTCGACCAGGCCGCCGGGCAGAAAGCGGGGCCGTACGGCGGCGAATCCGGTGCCGATGACGCCGCGTTCGGGGCAGATCACCAGCGCCTTGGTGCCGGACGTGCCCTGGTCGACGGCGAGCACCGGACCTGTCATCGAACCCCCTGTCGGCTCCTGGTCGATCACGGTCCGACAGCCTGCCGTCGCCCGCCACACCCCGTCAAGCGGCGCTGACTCACCGTCAATCACGCTGTGACACGAGCCAGTTCCCAGGGATCGGGGAAAGCGGAGGTGAATGCGGAACCTCCGCCTCTATAGTGACCGCCGACCACGCGATCTCCTCAACCGCCGCTCGGGGGAGCCCTGTTGTTACTCCACCCTGCCGTCCGGACCCGCCCGCCCACCGGGGCGGGGGGATGATGGCCAGAGACGGAGCACGACCCGCCTACGATCCCGCCGGACCCGACAGTGCGCTGCGCACCGCGCTTCAGGAGGTGCGCACCGGACGCTGGATGTCGATGCGCACGCTGCTCGCGGAGACCGCGACCTGGGGGCAGTGGACCCAGCGCACACA
Organism: Streptomyces sp. NPDC059866; assembly: GCF_042731325.1. Taxonomy (NCBI): domain Bacteria; kingdom Bacillati; phylum Actinomycetota; class Actinomycetes; order Kitasatosporales; family Streptomycetaceae; genus Streptomyces; species Streptomyces sp. NPDC059866. The sequence continues at coordinate 16,588 of NZ_JBHWJT010000052.1, forward strand.
GATCCTGGCCGCCGCGGCTGCCGGCACCGACGTGGTGCGGGCCTGGCTCGCCGAGGAACCGGACAGCGTCCCGGCCGTGGTGATGCAGGCCCGGGTGGGGGTGGAGCGGGCGTTACGGGCGGCCCGGGACGACCATCGCCGTACGCAGGAGCTGTGGCACGAGGCCTGGCTGGCGAGCGACACGGCGTCCCGCGCGGCCCCGCACGACCCGGTCCCGTGGGTGTGCCTGCTGGCGCTGGCCCGGCTGGACCGCGAGCAGCGCTGGGACGAGCACCGGGTGGCGCCGCCGGAGCCGATGCTGCCGCCGGGCCCGTGGGGGCTGCTGACCCAGGCCCACAAACGCGATCCGTACAACCGCGAGGCCCACCATCGCATGGTGCAGTTCCTGTACGCGCGTTCGGCGTCGGGGCGGCTGGCGGAGGCGGTCGGCTTCGCCCACTGGGCCGCCGACGGGGCGCCGCCGGGCTCCGCGCTGCATGTGCTGCCGCTGTACGTGCGGGTCGAGCGCTACCGGCGGGCCGGCGGGCGGGACGCCGCGCTCGATCTGCACTGGGTCGCCGAGGACGCCACCCGCGAGGCACGCCGGGCCTTCCAGGGCTGGTTCGAGCTCACCACCGCCGCCGAACGCTCCCCGCTGGACCTCAACCACCTCGCCCACGCCCTGTGGGGCGCCCTTCAGTTCCCGGAGGCGGCCCGGGTGTTCGACGCCATCGGCCCGTACTACGCGCCCCTGCCCTGGGCCTGCCGCACCTCCGATCCGGCCGATCACGCCCAGGCCGTGGACGTCTTCCTGCAGGCCCGCGCCCGCAGCCGCTCGGCGGCACACCGTCCCTGATTCTCTCCGCTCGCCAACCTGGAGGTTCCGTATGCCCCCCACCCCCGACGGCATCCAGCAGCAGGACGAGGAACAACGCCTGCGCGAACTGGGCTACAAACCCGTGCTCGCCCGCCGCATGGGCGGCTTCGGCAACTTCGCGATCAGCTTCTCGGTCATCTCCATCCTGTCCGGCTGCATGACCCTGTACGGCTTCGGCATGGGCGCTGGCGGTCCCGCGGTGATGCTGTGGGGCTGGGCGGGTGTCGGCCTGTTCGTCCTGTGCGTGGGGCTCGCCCTGGCGGAGGTCACCAGCGCGTATCCCACGTCCGGCGCCCTGTACTACATGGCCGACCGGCTCGGCGGGCGCCGCTGGGGCTGGTACACCGGCTGGCTGAACCTGCTCGGCCTGCTCGGCGCGATCGCCGGCATCGACTACGGGGCCGCGCTGTTCGCCGGCGCGTTCATGAACCTCCAGTGGGGCTTCGAGCCGACGCCGGAGAAGACGATGCTCATCTTCGTCGTGATCCTGCTGCTGCACGCCACGCTGAACCTGTTCGGCGTGCGTCTGGTGAGCGTGCTCAACTCGATCAGCGTGTGGTGGCACCTCGCCGGTGTCGCCCTCATCGTCGGCGTACTGGCCGTCGTCCCCGACCACCACCAGTCGCCGTCCTTCGTCTTCACCGAGTTCGTCAACGAGACCGGCTGGGAGAACCCGGTCTACGTCGCCGCGATCGGTCTGCTGCTCGCCCAGTACACCTTCTCCGGCTACGACGCCTCCGCCCACCTGTCCGAGGAGACCGCCAACGCGTCGGTGTCGGCGGCCCGCGGCATCGTCCGCGCCATCTGGGTCTCCTGGATCGCGGGCTTCGTGCTGCTCGCGGGCCTGACCTTCGCCATCCAGGACTACGACGCCACGCGGGCCAGCGAGACCGGGGTGCCGCCCGCGCAGATCCTGCTCGACGGCCTCGGCACCGACGGCGCGAGCGCGCTGCTGCTCGTGGTCATCGTCGCCCAGCTGTTCTGCGGCAACGCCGAGGTCGCGGCGGCCAGCCGGATGGTGTTCGCGTTCAGCCGCGACCGGGCCCTGCCCGGCTCGGAGCTGTGGCGCAAGGTCAGCAGCCGCACCCAGACGCCGATCGCCGCCGTGTGGCTGTCGGTGGCGGTCGCCTGCGTGCTCGCCCTGCCGTCCCTGTACTCGACGACGGCGTACGGCGCGGTCACCGCCATCAACGTCATCGGCATCACACCCGCATACGTCATCCCCGTGTTCCTGCGGCTCCGGGCCGGCGACCGCTTCCAGCGCGGGCCGTGGCACCTGGGCCGGTGGAGCCGGCCGATCGGCTGGATCGCGGTGGTGTGGGTGGCCTGTGTCACGGTGCTGTTCTGCCTGCCGCAGTCGTCGCCGGTGACGGTCGACACGATGAACTACGCCTCGGTCGCCCTCGCCGTCGTACTGGTCCTCGCCACGGTGTGGTGGTTCGTGGCCCGCCGTTCGTACGGAACGCCCACCACCGCGGCGTACGGCGACGACCGTGAACAGGCCGAACTGGCCGAGGGGATCGTCTGAGCGGGGCGATCCGACTGCCGGACCAGGTACGAACTGCAGTGCCCGATACGGCAGGATGAGCGGTCGCGCCCGACTTCGAGATGGCTGTCCGGCGCGACCGCACATCACGGAAGCGAGCAGGTGACCACGTGACGAGACTTCACATCCGGCCGTCGGCGAGGAATGTCCCCGCGGATCTTCTCCCCGGAGGTGACCGGTGAACCGCGAACTCACCATGAACGACCTGGTCATCGCCGGCATCGCGGTGGCCGCGGGCCTGCTGGCGGCGTTCCTGTCGCGCATGCTGCTGCGCTGGCTGGGCAAGCACGCGGACCGCACCCGCTGGACCGGCGACGAGGTCATCGTCGCCGCCCTGCGCACCGTGGTGCCCTGGGCCGCGGTCGTGGGCGGCGCGGCGGCCGCGGGGGCGGCGCTGCCGCTCACCAGGACGGTGCAGCGCAACGTCAACCAGGGCCTGACGGTCCTGCTCATCCTCGTCGTGACGATCGCGGCGGCCCGGATGGTCGCCGGCCTGATCCGGACGGTCACCCAGTCCCGCTCCGGAGTCGCCGGGTCGGCGACGATCTTCGTCAACATCACCCGGGTCGTGGTCCTGGCCATCGGCTGCCTGGTGGTGCTGCAGACGCTGGGCATCTCCATAGCCCCGCTGCTCACCGCCCTGGGTGTGGGCGGTCTGGCGGTGGCACTCGCCCTCCAGGACACGCTCGCCAACCTCTTCGCGGGCATCCACATCCTCGCCTCGAAGACCGTCCAGCCCGGCGACTACATCCGGCTGAGCAGCGGCGAGGAGGGTTACGTCACCGACATCAACTGGCGGCAGACCACCATCCGCAACCTCTCCAACAACCTGGTCATCATCCCCAACGGGCAGCTGGCGGGGACGAACATGACCAACTACAACCGCCCCGAGCAGGACCTCACCATCCTGGTCCAGGCGGGCGTCGCCTACGACAGTGATCTGGAGCACGTCGAGCGCGTGACCCTCGAAGTGATCTCCGAGGTGATGACCGAGATCACCGGCGCCGTCCCGGACCATGAGCCGGCGGTGCGGTTCCACACCTTCGGCGACTCGCGCATCGGTTTCACGGTCATCCTGGGCGTCGGCGAGTTCAGCGACCAGTTCCGGATCAAGCACGAGTTCATCAAGCGCCTGCACCGGCGCTACCGCGAGGAGGGCATCCGCATCCCGGCCCCGACGCGGACGGTGGCGATCCAGCAGAGCGGCACCCCGCTGCCCGACGCGGTCATCCCGGCCCCACGACCCAGCACCCACGATCACGAGATATCTTGATGTCGAGCAATGTTGCAGACGTGGAGCGGAGCACCCGGTGACTGACTCGACCATCATCTATACGCACACTGACGAGGCCCCGGCCCTGGCGACGTATTCCTTCCTGCCGGTGGTCCAGGCGTACGCCTCGCAGGCGGGTGTCTCTGTGGAGACCCGTGACATCTCGCTGGCCGGCCGCATCATCGCGGTGTTCCCGGAGTACCTCACCGAGGACCAGCGGATCCCGGACGCCCTCCACGAGCTGGGCGAACTCGCCAAGACGCCCGAGGCCAACATCATCAAGCTGCCGAACATCTCGGCGTCGATCCCGCAGCTGAAGGCCGCGATCGCCGAGCTGCAGGCCCAGGGCTACGCGCTGCCGGCCTACCCGGACGACCCGAAGACCGACGAGGAGCGGGAGATCCAGGCCCGCTACGACAAGGTCAAGGGCTCCGCGGTGAACCCGGTCCTGCGTGAGGGCAACTCCGACCGCCGCGCCCCCGCGTCGGTCAAGAACTACGCCAAGACCCACCCGCACCGCATGGGCGCCTGGACCCCGGAGTCCAGGACGAACGTCGCGACGATGGGCGTCGACGACTTCCGTTCCACCGAGAAGTCCGCGGTGATCTCCGAGGCCGGCTCGCTCCGTATCGAGCTGAAGGGCGACGACGGCTCCACCACCGTCCTGCGCGAGTCCGTCCCCGTTCTCGAGGGCGAGGTCGTCGACGCCTCCGTGATGCGGGTCGCCGCGCTGCGTGAGTTCCTCACGGAGCAGGTCGCCAAGGCCAAGGCCGAGGGCGTGCTGTTCTCCGTGCACCTGAAGGCGACGATGATGAAGGTCTCCGACCCGATCATCTTCGGCCATGTCGTACGCGCCTTCTTCCCGAAGACGTTCGCCGAGTACGGCGACAAGCTCGCCGCCGCCGGTCTGACCCCGAACGACGGTCTGGGCGGCATCTACAAGGGCCTGGAGGCCCTGCCCGAGGGCGCCGAGATCAAGGCCTCCTTCGACGCCGAGCTCGCCGAGGGCCCGGCGCTGGCGATGGTCGACTCCGACAAGGGCATCACCAACCTGCACGTCCCGTCGGACGTCATCGTCGACGCCTCCATGCCGGCCATGATCCGCACCTCCGGCCACATGTGGGGCCCGGACGGCCAGGAGGCGGACACGCTCGCGGTCCTGCCGGACTCCTCGTACTCCGGCGTCTACCAGGCCGTGATCGACGACTGCCGCGCCAACGGCGCCTACGACCCGTCCACCATGGGCTCCGTCCCGAACGTGGGCCTCATGGCGCAGAAGGCCGAGGAGTACGGCAGCCACGACAAGACCTTCGAGATCCCGACCACGGGCACCGTCCGCGTCGTCGACCAGGCCGGGAACGTCGTCCTGGAGCAGACCGTCTCCGCCGGCGACATCTTCCGCGCCTGCCAGACCAAGGACGCCCCGATCAAGGACTGGGTGAAGCTGGCCGTCACCCGCGCCCGCGCCACCGGCGACCCGGCCGTGTTCTGGCTCGACGAGACCCGCGCGCACGACGCCAACCTGATCGCCAAGGTCAACGCCTACCTGCCGGAGCACGACACCGAGGGCCTGGACATCCGCATCCTCGCCCCGGTCGAGGCCACCAAGCTGTCGGTGGAGCGCATCCGCCGCGGCGAGAACACGATCTCGGTGACCGGCAACGTCCTGCGCGACTACCTCACCGACCTCTTCCCGATCCTTGAGCTGGGCACCAGCGCCAAGATGCTGTCGGTCGTCCCGCTGATGGCGGGCGGCGGCCTGTTCGAGACGGGTGCCGGCGGCTCCGCGCCGAAGCATGTGCAGCAGCTGGTCAAGGAGAACTACCTGCGCTGGGACTCCCTGGGTGAGTTCTTCGCCCTGGTACCGTCCTTGGAGCAGTACGCCAAGACCACCGGCAACGCCCGTGCCCAGGTCCTCGCCGACACCCTCGACCGCGCCACGGCGACCTTCCTCAACGAGGACAAGTCCCCGACCCGTCGCGTCGGCGGCATCGACAACCGCGGCAGCCACTTCTACCTGTCCCTGTACTGGGCGCAGGAGCTGGCCGCGCAGACCGACGACGCGGACCTGGCCAAGGCCTTCGCCGCGCTCGCCGAGACGCTCGCCGCCAACGAGCAGAAGATCGTCGACGAGCTGATCGCGGTCCAGGGCAAGCCGGCCGACATCGGCGGCTACTACCAGCCCGACCCGGCCAAGTCCGCCGCGGTCATGCGCCCCTCGGCCACCTGGAACGAGGCGCTCGCGTCCCTGAGCTGACGCCCTGCCCCTCGAGGCCCCGCCCACGTCTCCGCCCCGACCGGTGCACCGTCCGGCCGGGGCGGAGGTGTGTGCACGCCTGTGGGTACGACGCATGTCTGGCCACCCCGACCAGCCGGGACGGCTCACCACTCCCGGGTGGCGATGAGCTCCTCGGCGTCCGCCTCGGTGAACCCGTACGCGGTGGCGATGAACCAGAAATCCTCGGCTATCTCCTCGCGGGCCACGGTCTCGATCTCGCTGCCGGCTGCATCGAACTCGGCTTCCAGGTCGTTGAACTCGTCCGTGGCGGCGTGGGTCAGGACGTAGAGCGCGGGCAGGTCGGCGGGCCGCTCCGCCTCGATGCGCTCGCACAGCCGCAGCAGGATCGCCCTGCCCCGGTCCAGCACGTGATCGGGGTAGTAGTCGTCGCCGTACAGGCCCTTGAGAAACGGGTGTCCGGCCACCTGCTGGTTACTGATCGGCATGAGGCTCCCCCTGATCGAGCTCGCTCGTCGATGTGGCACCTTGATCCTGCCGTACGCCACTGACAACGCCTCCGGAGCTGCCCGATGTCCTCCGCCGCACCGCCCTCCTACGAGCTGCTGCCCGGTGCCGACGACTCCCCCGTGATCCTGCATGTGCCGCACTCCGCCCGGGACGTACCGGGCGACGTCCGCGCGGGCATCGTGCTGGACGACGAGGCGTTGGAGCGGGAGCTGGATCACATCACCGACGCGCACACCGCGCGGATCGCCGCCGAGACGGCCGGGTTGTCCGTTGCCACGCCCTGGCGGTTCGTCAACCGGCTCTCGCGGCTCGTCGTCGACCCGGAGCGGTTTCCGGACGAGCGGGAGGAGATGCTCGCCGTGGGCATGGGCGCCGTGTACACGCGGACCACGCACCGGGGCGCGCTGCGGCCCGAGGGTTTCGACCCCGAGCCGCTGATCGAGCGCTACTTCCGCCCGTACGCCCGTGCCATGACGGAGGCCGTGGCCGACCGGCTCGCCGCCACCGGCCGGGCCGTGATCATCGACGTGCACTCCTATCCCACCGCCCGGCTGCCGTACGAGCTGCACGGCGAGGGCCCGCGACCGCCGGTCTGCCTGGGCACCGACTCCTTCCACACGCCGCCCGAGCTGCTCACGGCCGCCCGGGAGGCGTTCGCGCGGTGCGGGGAGACGGGACTCGACAGCCCCTTCGGCGGGGCGTACGTACCCCTGAAGTACTACGGGTCCGAGCCCCGGGTGAGTGCGCTGATGGTGGAGATCCGCCGGGACACGTACATGACCGAGCCGGGTGGACCGGCCGGTCCCGGACTGCACCGGCTCGCGACGGCACTGGCGGACCTGGTCGACGCGGTGCCCCACTGATCCCCGGCCCGCCCGCGCCAGGCGGTCTCAGGCCCGCAGCCACTCCGTGACGACCACCTCCCCGCCGGTCCGCAGCCGCAGCGCGAAAGGACCGGCGGTCGGTACGTCGCCGGCGAAACGGCCCATGGCGTCGGCCGTGAGGGTGGCGGGCGCGGCCGGCTGGAGGCCGCCGAGCACCTCGATGCGGGCCGGCTGCGGGGGCAGCACCTGCCCCATCACGCCCCGCTCCGTCACCTCGACGTCGACGGTCAGCTCACCGGCGCGGAAGGTCAGCATCCGCGGCGCGTCCGTCACTCCCCTGACCGGAATGGCGTCGACCAGTGAGTCGAAGGTGAGCTCGGCGAGCCGGGCGTCCAGGTCGTACAGCACGAACGCCTCGACGGCCAGGCGCCGCAGCTCGGCCGGCACCGGATCCAGGATGGCGGCGGCACCGCGCAGTTCCCCCTCCAGCAGGCCGTCGTCGAACTCCGCGTCGTTCAGGACGGCTTCGTCGTAGCCGTCATCGCTGTTGTCGTGGTGGGCGTTCACAGCACTCCCCGTGCGTCGAGTCGGGCCCGCAGGCGGCGCAGACAGCGCTGGCGCAGCGGCCCGATGCTGCCGACGGCGATGCCCAGGGCGGCGGACACCTCCTGGTAGCTGGGCGGCGGCGAGGCCATCAGGACCCGCAGCAACTGCCTGCAGCGCTCGCCGAGTTCCTCGAACTCCTGCCACAGCCGTCGGACGCGCTCGCTCTGCGCGGCGGCCTCCTCGGAGTCGAGCACCGACTGTTCCGGCGTACGGTCCTCGCTGACCCGGTCCAGGAGTTGCGGGTCATCGGTCGGCGTCAGCCGCCGTGAACTCCTGATGACCTTCAGGCTCTCGTGCCGTGCGGTGCTCGCCAGCCACGCGCCCGCCTTGTGCGGTTCACGGATGCGCCCGAGGTGCTGGGCGAAACGGAACCAGACGGTCTGGTAGACCTCGTGCGCGTCGGCATCGGAGAGCCGGTGTGCACGCACAACGGACCACACCAGTGGGCTCAGCCCTTCCACCAGCGCTTTCCAGGCCGCCGCGTCGCCGTCGACGGCGGACTGGACGAGCGCGCCGACATCTGCACGGTCCACGGCCCCACCCCTCGTGTACGGCAAGTCATCGTACGCGGTGGCGGGGACGGTTACGGTCCTCATGCCCCAGGAGTGAGGGTCACGACCGGCACCGGGCGCCACGTGGGCGGACGCAGGGCCGGCACACGGTCGCCGCGCACCGACGCGAACTCCGTGATCGCCGCGAGCAGTTGCTGTCCGGCGGCGCGCGGGTCGCGCTCCTTGTGCGCGACCATGTGGGACGCGATCATCCCGGCGACCACCGGGGTGGCGAAGGAGGTGCCGCTCCATTGCGCGAACCCCTCGAACATCACCTGGTCCGGCTTGCTCGCGGTGGTTCCCTGCTCCTCGCTCAACACGCCGGTGTGCCGGGGGTTCTGGCAGGTGCAGGCGTAGCTGAAGCCGTAGCGGCAGGCCTCGTACGTGGAGTGCTGGTAGACGTACGGGACGGGCGCGTCGAAGCCGGTGAGGGAGCTGGTGAGACGCTCGCCGGGCGCGTAGACCTTCACCCAGGGGCCGTGGTTGCTGAAGCAGGCGCCGAACTCGCCGTCGCTGCGCAGCGCTCCGACCGAGAGCACGCTGTTCTCGTAGCCGGGCAGGTCGGCGTAGGCGGCGGGCCAGAAGGGGGTGGCGCTGCCGTTGTTGCCGGCCGCGGCGACCAGCAGGGTGCGCTGGGTGCGCAGTTCCTCCATGAAGGCCTGCACACCGAGCAGGCCGTCGGTGCGGCCGTTGGGGGTGCCGGCGGACAGGCTGAGGATGTCGGGCCAGCCGCTCCTGTCGACGGCCTCGAACAGTTTGTCGCCGAACTCCGACTCCAGGATGGCGCCCGCGTCGTTGAGGGTGTTGCGGACGGTGAGGTCGGTGTTGGGTGCGACGGCGGCGACGAGTCCGGCGATGAACGTGCCGTGTCCGACGTACTGCTGGAGAATGCCGTTGTCGTCGGTCTCCTTGATCTGGGCGTCGCCCTGGGTGTGGGCCAGCAGCGGGTAGGAGCGGTAGTCCTTCATCAGGCCGGTGTCGATCACGAGGACGCCGACGGCCGTGTCCGGGTCGTGCATCGCCTCGGCCGCGGCGGGGTTGGGCTGCTCGCTGGGCGGGGCGGGTACGGGTTCGTCGCCGGGGCAGGCGTTGACCGGCGCGATGTGCACCACGTGGTTGCGGCTGACCAGCCTGTGACCGGCACGTCCCTCCGCGGCGCTCAGCGCGCGCAGGGCACTCGCCACGGCGCGGTCGCCGCGCTGGTCGCCCTGTCCGGGGTCCCCGACCTGGATACGGGTGATCCCGGAACGGTTGGTCTCGGAGCTCGCTCGGCGCACGCTCTCGCCGACCAGGCCGGTGGTCTCGGTGAAGTGGGCCCGCACCGTGTCCTCGACGAGCCGGGCCTCCTCGCCGTCGCGGGCGATCACGACGCCCTTCTCGTAGAGGAACTCGGCGGAGTCGTCCGGGCCCATCGCCAGGGGGACGTCGGGCATCGAGCGCTGGATCTGGTCGAACTGCTCGCGGAATCGCTGTGGTGCCATGGCGTGTTCCTCCCGGTGGGGCATTGGTCGACAAGTAGAGCCGCGGGACGGCTGATTGATACAGAGACAATCCTGTGTGGCACGGTTCCGGGGCCACTACCATCCGAGGGGTGACAGCGGGAAGCGACTCGGTTCTCGAACTGCTGCCGATGGTGTTCGCCGCTCCCAACGACGCGCTGGCAGGGGCGGAACGGGTGCTCGACACCGGTCCGCCGCCGTTGTACGCCTCCGTCGCCCACCAGGTGATCGGCATCTGGCAGCGGGACTTCGGCGACCTGCGGATCGCCCTGCACCATCTGCGCCGCGCCCGTGACCTCGCCGCGCGCGCGGAGTCGGCCGACCGGGAGGCGGACGTCCTCGGCACGCTCGGTGTGGCGCTGGTCCACGCGGGGCGCACCCGGCAGGGTCTGGCCGCGTTCGAACGGGGTGTCCTGCGCGGCACGGGGCACACCCGGGCGCGCGTGCTGTACCGGCGGGCGTACGTCTGGTGGGTGCTGGGCCATCATCGGGAGGCGCTGGAAGACGTACGCCGGGCGATTCCGGTGCTGCGGCAGGCGGACGACGTGATCTGGACGGCGCGGGCGCTGACGCTGCGGGCGACCGTGCATCTGGCGCTGGGCGCGGTGGAGCGGGCGGACGCCGACTTCACCGCGGCCGAGGCGCTGTGGGACACCACAGGCCAGGAGCACGACAAGGCCGACGCGGTGGAGAGCCGCGGCCTTGCCGCGTTCCGCTCGGGCGACGTACCGGCGGCGCTGCGGCTGCTGGACGAGGCCGCGGAGCGGTACGCCAAGCTCGGCACGCCGTCGTTCATGCTGAACATCCGGCGCTGCGAGGTCCTGATGGCGGCCGGGCTCGCCCCCGAGGCGCTGGCCGAGGCGGACGCGGCGACAGCGGTCCTCGACGGCATAGGAGGGCAGTCGACCCGCAAGGCGGAGCTGCTGCTGGCGGCCGCCCGTGCGGCCCGGCTGGCGGGCGATCCGCACACGGCGATCGCACGGGCGGCGCTGGCGGTGCGGCTGTTCGCCGGGCAGCGGCGGACCTGGTGGGAGACGCACGCCCGGCTGGTGCTGATCGAGGCGCGGGTGGCCGCGGGACGCAGTTCGGGGCGGCTGGTCGCGGACGCTGCCGCGGTGGCCGACCGGCTGGCCGCGTTCGGGGCGCCGGCCGCGCCGGAGGCGTCGCTGCTCGCGGGCCGGATCGCGCTGGGCCTGGGCTGGCGCACGGACGCGGAGCGGCATCTGGCGGTCGCCGCCCGCAGCAGGCACAGCGGGCCGCCGCTGGCGCGGATGACGGGCTGGGCGGCGCAGGCGCTGCGGGCGCGGGCCGCAGGTTCCGGCCGAGGGGTTCTGGAGGCGTGCCGGCGCGGCCTGGACGTGCTGGACGACCATCGGATGACGCTCGGCGCGTCGGAGCTGCGGGCGCGCGCCACCGAGCAGGGGGCGGAGCTGGCCGCGCTCGCCCAGCAGGCCAGCCTGACGGGCGGCGGGCCGCGCCGGCTGCTGGTGTGGAGCGAGCGCTGGCGGGCCACCGTGCTGTCCACGCCCCCGACCCGTCCGCCGGCCGACCCGGCGCTGCTCCGCTCCCTGACCGCCTACCGGGAGATCGCCGCCCGCGCCGAGGCCGCCCGTATGGAGGGCCGTCCCGTCCCGGTGCTGGAGCGCGAGGAGCGCCGCCTGGAGCGGGAGATCCGCTCACGGACCCTGCACATGCGGGGCGACGCTCCCGGTGACGAGCTCCGCTTCGACGTCGGGCGGCTCCTGGAGCGGCTCGGCGAGGCGCGGCTGGTGGAACTCGCCGTCCTGGACGGGCGGGTGCATGTGCTGCTGTGCGGTCAGGGGCGGGTGCGGCGGTTCGAGGCGGGGCTGCTGGCGGAGGCGGAGGCGGAGGCCGAGCACGTCCAGGCCGGGCTGCGACGCCTCGCCCATCCGGGGGCGGAGGGCCGGCTGCCGGTGGTGGAGGCGGCGGGCCACCGCCTTCAGGAGCTGCTGCTCGGTCCGGCCGCGGCGCATCTCGGGCCCGGCCCGGTCGTGGTGGTACCGCCGGGCCGGCTGCACCGGGTGCCGTGGGCGCTGCTGCCCTCGCTGCGGGACCGGGTACTCAGTGTGTCGCCGTCGGCGAGCAGTTGGCTGCGGGCCCGGGAGACCGAGCCGCCGCCGGGCGGCCGGCACGTCCTGGTGCGCGGGCCGGGCCTGGCGACCGGCGGCGCGGAGGTGCCCGACGTGGCCGGCCGGTACGGCCGGCCGACCGTCCTGGAACACGACGAGGCGCGGGTGCCGCGCGTCCTGGCGGAACTCGACGGCGCCGCGCTGGCGCACATCGCCGCGCACGGCACCTTCCGTGCGGACAGTCCGCTGTTCTCGGCGTTGCGGATGGCCGACGGTCCGCTGATCGTGCACGACTTCGAACGCCTGGACCGCAGCCCGTACCGGATCATCCTGTCCAGCTGCGACACCGCCCGGCTCGCCTCGGTCGGCGCGGACGAGCTGCTCGGCCTGGTCACCGCGCTGCTGCCGCTGGGCACGGCCGGGGTGGTGGCGAGCAGCGCACCCGTCAACGACGCCGCGGTAGTGCCGTTGATGCTCGCGCTGCACAAGGGCCTGAGCGCCGGCCTGTCGCTGGCCGAAGCCCTGCGCGACGCCCGGGCGGCGCTGCCGGGTGATGCGGTGCACCGGGCCACGGGGTGGGCGTTCACGGCGTTCGGGGCGGCGTGATCCCGGTTCACGCCGGCTGCGCGTCGGGCAGTTCGACGAGCCAGGGCAGGGCTCCGCGGTCGCTGGCGCCGAGGCGGGCGTAGGCGCTGTAGAGGTGGTTGCCGACGGTGCGGATCGAGAGGGTGAGCTGTTCGGCGATCTGCCGGTTGCTGAGGCCGGCCGCCGCGAGGGTGACGATCTGCCGTTGGCGGGCGGTGAGTTCGCCCAGGACGAGGCCGGACAGGGCGGGGGTGCGGGCGCCCTGGCAGCGGCGGGCGAGGGCGACGGCGCGGGTGCGCGAGGTGCGCGCGGCACGCGGGTCGCGGTGCGCCCGTACCGCCTGGGCGTGCGCCTCGGCGGCGAAGAGCAGGAAGCCGCGCTCCTCCAGCCGTGCGGCCGCCCGGTCCAGGGCGGGCCCGTCGCCGCGGGCGAGCGCGTCGGCGTGGTCGGCGAAGACGCCGCGCAGGCGGCCGGTGGCGTGCTCCGGCGCACCGAGGCGTACGGCGTCGTACGCGTCCTCCTCGGCGAGCGTGGCCAGTGCCCCGTCGACGGCGCCACGTGCCGCCGCCAGCCAGGCTGCCGCCGCGGAAACCGCCATCGCCTCCTGAGCGGCCGCCACCTCGCCCGACTGGGCGGCGGCGAGGGTGAGCTCGGTGCGGCAGGGCGCGTCGTCGGGCGCAGCGCGCAGGCCTTCGCGCGCCCACGCCCCGGCCTCCCGCAGCTCTCCGCGCAGCCGCGCGAAACGCGCCCGTACCGCGGCGTACCCGGGCGGCACCGGCACGCCCTCCGCCGCGAGCCACTCCCCCACGGGTGTGGGCAGCGGGGTCACGTCGTCCTGCTCGATGCGCCGTGCCAGCGCCGCCCGCTCCGCGTCCAGTGCGGGGCCGCACCGGTCCGGGGTGCCCGCGAGCCGCCGGGCGCGCAGCGTGCCGGCCGTGGCCCGCAGCGCGGGGCCGTACAGGGGGTCGGCGAGGTGGACGGCGCCGTGGTCGTCGATGCGGATCAGACCGTCGGCCTCGAGGCGTTCGAGGGGGCGGAGGTCGAGTTCGTCCAGGTGCAGCGGCAGGGGTTCGGCGAAGGCGAGGCGGTCGAGGGTCTCACGCTCGTCGGGGTCGGTGCGGTCCAGGGCCGACGCGGTGCGGTCGCGCAGGGTCGCGGTGACCGGCACCGGGCCCCGCCAGGCCCGCTCGTCGGAGTCGGGGACCCGGGTGAGCAGCCCGCCGTCGCGCACCGCGCCCAGCAGGTCGCGCAGCAGCCGCAGGTCTCCCCGGCACAGGCGGTGCAGGCGGTTCGCGGTGAGCGGCTCCAGGGGGCCGCCGGCGCCCGCGGTCAGCAGCTGGGCGGTCTCCGTGGCGGGCAGCGGCTCCAGGGCGAGGCGGGGCAGCAGTTCGCCGGTCCACAGCCGGGACACGGCACCGGGGACGCGGGCGCCGTCGGTGGCGACGACCAGCAGGCGGGTGCGGCCGTGCACGGCGAGCTGGTGGACCAGGGCCGCGGAGGCGTCGTCGAGCAGGTGCGCGTCGTCCACCAGCAGCAGCCGTACGCCGGACAGCAGGTGCACCGCCCGGTGCAGGCCGACCGCCTCGGGCAGCAGGTGGGCGAACGCGGCGAAGGGGATCTCCCGGGTCCCGGGGGTTCCGGCGGCCCTGGCACAGTCGGTGCCGCGGACGGCCTCCGTGACGAGCCGGGTCTTTCCGCAGCCCGCGGGACCGGTCACGACGATGCCGTGCCGGCCGGCGGTCAACGACCGGCGGACCAGTTCGAGCTCGTCCTCCCGGCCGGCGAACGGCCAGGGCAGTTCCAGGGTTTTCGCGTCCTGTTCGTAAGTCGTCACGTCCATAAGAGCACCGCTACTCACACCTGATACAGGGCGACTTGAGTAGCCCCCGACTCAGGCGCCCCGGGCCGGGCGACGGCAGTCTGTGCGCATGGCCGGACGCTACTGCTCCCTCGCGCAGGCGTCGGCCCCGGTCTTCGCACCGGGGCTGACCGCCGAGCGGCTCAGTGCGCTGCGCGGCGGCCGGCGGATGTGGGTCAACGGCACGGTCCTGCACTACTACTTCTTCGACGACGACACCGACGGCTCCGTCATCCCCGTTCCGGGGACCGCGGAGACCCGGCGGGTGTCGTGGGCCGGCGCCAAGGACCAGCAGGACGTCGTGCGCGAGTGCTTCCGGGAGTGGCAGTACCTGGGCATCGGCCTCACCTTCACCGAGGTCGACGACCGGTCCGAGGCGGAGCTGCGCATCGGGTTCCAGCTCGGCGACGGCTCCTGGTCGACGGTGGGCAGGGACGCGCTGCGGGTCGGCCGCAACGAACGCACCATGAACTTCGGCTGGGATCTGACCGCGCCCGGGGAGCGTGGGACGGCCCTGCACGAGATCGGGCATGCGCTCGGCATGCTGCATGAGCACCAGAGCCCGTTCGCGGGCATCCACTGGGACGACGAGGCCGTGTACGCCGAACTGGCGGGCCCGCCGAACTTCTGGAGCCGGGACCGGACGTTCTTCAACATCCTGCGCAAGCTCGACCCGGACGAGGTCAACGGCTCCGCCTGGGACCCCCTGTCGATCATGGAGTACCCGTTCCCGTCGGGGCTGATCCTGGAGCCCGAGCAGTTCCGCGGGGGCCTGAACCCGCCCGGCGCGCTGTCGGCCCTCGACAAGGAGTTCGTCCTTCGCTGGTACCCGCCGGCCGGCGCTCCGCGGCCGCCCGCCCTGGTGCCGTTCCGCTCGGCGCCGCTCGGTCTGCGGCCGGGCGAGCAGGCCGACTTCGTCGTCGAGCCGCCGGAGACCCGCGCGTACACGGTGGGCACCTTCGGCGACAGCGACACCGTCGTCGTGGTCTTCGAGGAGCGGGACGGCGAACCCCGCTACCTCACCGGACAGGACGACGGAGGCACCTCCGGCAACGCCACTGTCAGGGCCCGGCTCGTCAAGGGCCGCCGCTACTTCGTCCGTGTGCGCCTGTACTCCTCGTGGGGTCCGGGCGAGACGGCGGTCATGTGCTGGTGACAGCACGGCCCCGCGCCACGCGGACGCCTGGACCACAGTCCGGCACCGGGGGAGCGGTCGGGGACGTCACCTTCGGGGGAGGGTGACGTCTCCGACCACGCCATGGAGCGTGCGCGTACTCATCCCGATCGAGTAGCCGCACGGAAGCCTCACGGCCCGCGGCAGGGATTGTGTACTGCTGCCGTACAAGCCCGCGCAAGTGTGTTCTGGTGTGGATGAGTGAGTGCCCAGCAGCGGCCCGCTTCGGGAAACTTGTGTTTGTCAATTCTCCAAGCTACGGGCGCGGCTGGTCAGCATGGCCGCCGAGCTGGGGATCACCATCGTCGCGGTCGATCCCGCCTACACCTCCCAGTGGGGCGCGCAGCATTGGCAGAAGCCCCTCACCAGCACGAAGCGGGCCACCACGCGGCACGACGCCGCGAGTGTGGCCATCGGAAGGCGCGCCCTCGGGCACCGTATCCGGCGACGGACGACACCGCCCCGCACCCACCAGAGCGATGGGTGTGGGCATCGGACCGCCCAGGCCGGACACGGCACCCGACGGCGTGAGGAAAGCCGCCCCCGCATCCCCGGACCACGGACACGATCCGATGGCGCTGAGTGCGGAGTGAAAACGGCCGACCAGCGTGCCCAACACCGTTCGGGGCACGCGGCTGAGCATGGGTTCTGGCAACAGGACTCACTCCCGCTCAGCCTTTAGGAACGGTACTTCTGGACATGGAGACCGCAGTAGTCCCTGACCAGGAGGAGGCCTCCATGCACTGGCCCCGTCGGTCGGCCGCCCTGTACGCCCGAGGAGACACCGCCCTGGTCGTGGCCGGTGGCTACGCCGCGCTCGTCGTCGGCGTCGCCGCCTGGCTGGAGACCCTGGTTCTGGTGGGCGATCCGGGCCTGGGCGGGGTGTGGCTCATCCTCGTGACCCTGCCCGTGTCCATCCCGCTGATCCTGATACCGGCCCCGCCGGAGGCGTACAGCGTGCTGCTGGCCGCCGGCGGCCTGGCGCAGGCGTGGCTGCTGTGGCGCCTGCTGCGCGGCCGGCGCGTGCGCTGACCGCGCAGCAGGCGATCCGCCGCTCAGTCGTCGTCCGGGAACTCGCCCGAGAACGCGGCGGCCATACGCAGCCAGGGCCCCGCCTCCTCGTGCCGCCCCTGACGTTCCAGGGTGCGGCCCAGCATCAGGTGGGCGTAGTGCTCCACCGGGTCACGGTCGATGACCTTGCGCAACTGCTCCTCGGCGGCCCGCAGTTGGGCCGAGTGGTAGTAGGCGCGAGCCAGCAGCAGCCTGGGGCCGGTCTGCTCCGGGGCCTCCTCGACGACGACGGCGAGCAGCTTCGCGGCGCCGATGTAGTCCTTGGCCTCGAAGAGCAGCTGGGCCCGCTCCCAGCGCTCGACGGTGGTCTCCTCGTGCGGGACCCCGGCGCCGTTGTCGAACAGGTGCAGGGCGCTTGCCCAGCGATCGGGCGCGACGCCGCCGTTCGCCCGGTAGTCGTTGAAGTTCTCGGTCATCAGGACTCCTTTCCTGGCCTGCCGCGTGCTCGGCGTCGCGGGCGGCGTGCAGGTCCTCGCAACACGCTGCGGAACGTCCCTATTCCGCGGACGGAGGTCAGCGGGGTCGGAGGAGGCCTCCGCTTCTACGGCGACACGGGGGCGGCTGCCGGGCGGGCGGCCCTCGCTCGGCCGTGACGCCGCGGCCCACAATCTGCACTCCGAGCACGCACCCGTACGCCCGGCGGTCGACCCGAGCGCCACGCCCGAAGCCGCCGGGCCCGGCGCCGGCGAGGGCGGCGCGGCCCGGGCCGACGGCACCCGCCTGGTGGTGCAGCGGCACCGGAAGGAGGCCCAGGCGACGTCGGGCACCCTCCCCAACTCGCTGGTAGTGACACTCTCTTGGTGCGACACTGCTGTTCGCGCCAGGTGACGGGGGTGACAGGGATGGCGGAGGAGATACCGGGTGGCTTCCGGGGCCGACGGCCGGTGCTGCGGTTCCTGGCGGACGCGCTGCACACCCCGCCCGGCAGTCCGCCGCCACGTCCGCTGCTGATGCTGCTCGGGCCGCGTGGCACGGGCGCCAGTCAGATGCACGAGTCGGCCCTGGAGTACTTCCAGACGGTGTGCCCGGTGGCGTACCTCAACTTCGAACCGCGCGCGGGCGGCGGCCAGCTGTCCATGCGCGAGGTGCTCGCCGCGCTGGCGCACCAGCTGCAGTCGGGAAAGCCGCTGGACCCGGTGGCCTTCCCGCGGCTCACCATCGGGCTGCTCGCCACCGAACACCGCTGGGACCCACCGACCCGCGACGGCGCCCGGCGACTCGCCCGGGTCGGCATCACCCGGCGGCTGCGCCACCAGATGCCCTCCCGCACGCGCGACATCGTCGGCTCACTCAGCCGTACCGCGATGCAGGTGACGAGCGCCTTCGAGGTGCCCGGGCCGTTCTCGGTGCTCGCCGCCGTGTCCGAGCACATCCAGGTGTCGCCGGGACGCCAGCTGAGCCTGCTGCAGGAGCGCCGCGGACGGCAGTGGTACGCCGGCCGGGTGGCCGGCCTGACCGACCCGGACGACGCGCTGGTCGAACTGAACGCCTGGTGGCACCAGGAGACGGCAGACCACCGAGCACGGGTGGAGCGCCTGCTCCTCGAGGCGTTCGTCCACGACCTTCGGGCGCACGCACGAGGGCCGCTGCACAACAAGTCGATGCTGGTGCTCCTCGACAACTGCCAGGAGCCGATGGGCCTGGATTTCGTCCGCGCCTGGGCCAGGGTGCGCGAGGCGCTGCCGGAGGACGGTCACGGCAACGACCCGGCGGTGGTCGCCGGCAGTCTGCACAAGTGGCCCGCCACCTGGGGGCCCAGTCGCGACGGCGGGCCGGGCGAAGGGGTACGGGTGGTCGGGTCGGATGCGGCCTCGCTCGCGGACTGGCTGAACCACCGGTCGGCGGACGGCGGCGCCGGGTCCTGGTGGTACGCCGTACGGTTGCGCAATCTGACCCGGGACGACGTCGCCGCCCTCGCCGCCCTCGGGCGTCCGCGCTGGACCCAGGAGGCGGACTGGGCGCACCGGCTCACCGGCGGTCTGCCCTGGGCGGTCGCCCAGCTCGCGCAGGCACTGCCGGACAGCGAGCGGCCGGTGTCCCCCCGATCGCTGCGGATGCTGCCCGAGGTGGCGGCGGAGCGCGGTGCGCCGCGGCTGGTGGATCTCGCGCTCGGCCGGCTCCTGGCCGACTTCACCGAGCAGGAGGTGCACACGCTGGAGGAGTGGGCCGCCGCACACGCGGTGGACGAGGCCCCGCAGGTGGTCTCGGAGCCGTCCGGGCCGGTGCCGCGTCCGCTGGTCACCCGCCTCCTCGACCGCTGGCTGGTGTACCACGGCGCCTCGGGTGAGCTGCGGTTCCTGCCGTGGCTGCGGCGGCTGCTGCTGTGGCGCCTGGCCGCGGACGAGGAGCGCTGGCGGCGGGTGCACGCCGCGTTCCACGCGCACGCCGAACGGCTTCAGCGCCCCGCCGACGTGCTGTACCACCGGCTCGCCCTGGGCGAACCGGCTGCGGTGGCCGACACCCTGACCGCCCTGCTCACCGGGGATCAGGCACTGCCCCGCCGGGAGTGGGTGGCACTGCTGCAGCGGGTGTGCGCGGCACCGAACCGGCTGGAGCGGTTCCCCGAGCCGGAGCACCATCTGGCCCGGCTCGCCACACTGGGTGCGGCCGGCACCGACGAACTGCGGCGCACGGTCTGCGGGCTGGTGGCGGCCGGCTGGCTGTGGGCCGACCCGCTCACCGATCCGCGCGGGCGCATGCTGCCCGAACTCGCGGAGCGCTTCAGCCGGCTCGCGGCGTTGCTCGACCGCGACACGTTGCCGCTGTACGAAGAGGCGGCCCGGTTCCGTGACTGGGTGCCGCCGCAGACGCAGGAGGGGGTGACGTGGTGGTGACTCCACGTCAGGGGACGTATCCGAGCAGACCGCGCTGGACGAGACGACGCCTGTACCGCACACTCGGCTGGGCCGCCATCGCTCTGGTTGTGGCCGCCCTGGTCACGGTCGGCCTGATCTGGTGGCTGAGCCCGGAACGGCACTGCACCGAGGGCGTGGAGCAGCGCGGCACCCCGGCCGAATGCGTCGGCGTCCCGGACTCCGGCACCTTCGTCTTCACCGACGATCTGCGCGCCATCACCGACCGTATCGCCAAGGAGAACGCGGACATCACCGCGGAGGACGCCAAGACCCCGTACGTCGAGGTGGCGTATCTGACGACGCTCACGGTCCGCGACGACGACTCCAATTCCGCCGAATCCGTACGTCACGAGCTCCAGGGCGCCTACCTCGCGCAGGTGCGGCACAACGCCGCCTACTCCCCCAAGATCAAGCTGATTCTCGCCAACCCTGGCAGCCGCTCCCGGCACTGGCAGTTCACCGTCGAGAAACTGAAGGCGCGCACCGGTGGTGACCACCCGCTGGTCGCGGTGGCCGGGATCGGGCCGTCCACCGAGGAGAACAAGGCCGCCGCGAGCGCTCTCTCGGACGCCGGGCTGGCCCTGGCCGCGTCCACCGCGACCGCCACCGACATGGTCGCCGAGCGCCTCGTGCGGGTCGCCCCGCCGAATTCCGCACAGGCCCGCGCCGCCGCCTCCTACCTGCACGATGAGGGGTACGACACCGCGGCCCTGGTCGTCGACAAGGCTTCGGGCAACCTTTACGCACGCACCCTTGCCGAGGAATTCGCCCAGGTCTACCCCCGGGACACCAGGTCCCGGCTGGCCGAACGCCGCTACGTCTACGACTCCTCCCAGGAGAGCTGGGGCAACCAGATGCACTTCCTGGCCGAGGCACTGTGCGACGAGCGCCCCGACGTGGTCTTCTTCGCCGGGCGCGGCAAACAGCTCGGCCGCTTCCTCACCGAGCTCGCCGACCGTACCTGCCGGGGCGAGCAGGACGACGCCTGGCAGAACGTCACGGTCATGACCGGCGACGACACCAGCAACCTCTCCAGCGCGCAGCTTGCCGAGTCCGCCGACAAGGGCGTCCGCCTGCTGTTCACCGGCCTCGCCCACCCCCGCATGTGGGACGACCGCGACGACATCCCCGACCCCGCCCGCGAGTTCGCCCCCGGCGGCCGCATGGCCGAGTGGTTCCCGTCCGACACCCACGACGACGGCCAGGCCATGGTCGCCCACGACTCCGTCGCCGTCATCGGCAAAGCCCTGCAGATGGCACGCGGCGAGAACGGCTCCGGCAACCCCCGCCCGGACGGCAAGGCTGTCGCCGCCATGTTCCAGGTCATGATCTCCCAGAAGGCCCACGGCGCCGGCGGCTATCTCTCCTTCACCGAGAAGGGCACCGTGGTCGGCCACGGCATCCCCATTCTCGAACTGGTCCGCCGTGAGGGAAAGTCCGGGGGCGACGAAGATCAGCTACAGGGGACGGCACGGCTGCGGAAGGTGGTGTGGTGACGGCGGGCCCAGGGCTTCACCCTCTCCGTAGCCGGACACACCGTCGCTTCGTACGCTGCCGGGCGCGGGTGAGATGTCGTACGCCTGCCGAAGCCCGAGGGCCGGCGCACCGTGCATCAGCTACGCGTTGTCGGCGCCCCGACCGGCGCGCGCTCGCACCGAACGAGTTCGTCGATCGTGATCATCACCCCCCATCATCTGCCCGGTCGCCGAGGAGCACCCCAGCCCCACGCTCGTACGGGCCGACGGCAGTGTCCGCACCGTCGGCCGCCCCGCCGAACTCGCGGCCGGCGCACTCACGCTGACACGCCTCCACGAGGCCGTCCGCCGGCTCGGCTCCCCCGCGCCGCCCGCCTTCAGCACCGCTGCGAACCAGCCTCCACCCTGGCGTGCGATCACACTGCGACCACCACACCCCCGGACGCACGAAAGGCCGCCCTCTCAATCATGAGAGAACGGCCTCCGACCTGCCGAAAGCAGAGTCGGGACGACAGGATTTGAACCTGCGACCCCTTGACCCCCAGTCAAGTGCGCTACCAAGCTGCGCCACGTCCCGGTGCCCGTACCCGCGGCGGCCGCGTGAACGTGCAGGTAAACCCTACCTCATGCACGTGACAGCCCCGGGACACGGATCGGACATGCCACCGCCCGGGTGGGTGTCAGCCTCGCGCGGCGGGTGTGGCGGGCTCCGGCGCGGTGTCCGGTGCGTCGTCGGCCGGGCGGGCCGGGACGGCCGGGCGGCCGGGGCGGCGGGCGGGGACGAGGAGTGCGGCGAGGGCCGCGGCGAGGCAGAGGACGGCCAGCAGGGCGAAGCCGTGCGTGTAGCCGGAGTCGTAGGGCAGGCCCGAGGGCTGGAGGCGGCCGGTGACCAGGACGCTGGTCACCGCGGCGCCGATGGATCCGCCGATGGTGCGGATGTTGGCGTTCATGCCGGTGGCCGCACCGGTCTGCGCCGCCGGGACGCTGCCCACGATCAGGTTGGCCATGGCGGCGAAGGCGAGCCCGATGCCGAGGCCGAACACGCCTGCCACGAAGGCGACTTGCCAAGGCCGGTCGTGCCACAGGGCGAGGAAGCCGCAGGCGACGGCGCCGAGCGCGGCGCCGGTGACGAGGAGCGTCTTGGCGCCCAGCACCGGCTCCAGCCGGCCGCTCAGCACGCCCGAGAGGAACATCGCGACCAGCATCGGCAGCATGAGCAGCCCGGCCTCGGTGACGCTCGCGCCGAAGCCGTACCCCGCGGAGGCGGGCGTCTGCACGAACCCGGGGAGGAAGGACCAGATCGCGAACATGCCCGCGCCGAACAGCAGCGCGGCGGTGTTGGTGGTCCACACCGCGGGCAGCCGCATGATCCGCAGGTCGATCAGCGGGGTGCGGGAGCGGGCCTCGGTCAGCAGCCACAGCGCGAACAGGGCGACGGCAGCGGCGAACAGGCCGATGACGCGGGCCGAGCCCCAGCCCCACTGGCCCGCCTGGCTGAGCGGCAGCAGCAACGCCACCAGCCAGGCCGACAGCAGCGCGGCGCCGAGCCAACTGACGTTCCCTTCGGCCCGGTTGGGCGATTCGGGTATGTACCGCAGGGCGATGAGCGTGGTGAGCGCGACGATCGCGACGGGGATCCAGAACAGCCAGCGGTAGTCGAGCGCGGAGACGATCGGTCCGGCCGCGACGACGCCGACGCCACCGCCCGCGGCGATCACCGCGGACAGGTTGCTGATGCTGCCGCTGACCTGCGCCGGGGCGAACTCGTCCCGGATGATGCCGAAGGACAGCGGGAACAGGGCTCCCCCGGCGCCCTGGACGACGCGGGCGACGATCAGCACGCCGATGCTCGGCGCGAGCGCGGCGAGCAGACAGCCGGCCAGCACCGTCAGCAGGACGGCGACGAGGGTGCGCTTCTTGCCGATCAGGTCGCCGACGCGGCCGAGGATCGGAGTGAACACCGAGGCCGACAGCAGATAGGCCGTCATCACCCAGGTCGCGGTGGACTGCGAGGTGTGCAGGGCGTGCTGGACCGTCGGCAGAGCGGGCGCGATCAGCGACTGGAGCATGGCGAAGACGCCGGCACCGGTCGCGAGGACCGCGAAGGTGAGACGGGTGGACGTGCGGGGCATGAAAGGCCTCTCCGGACAGGACAGGTGCGGCCGAGGTCATCCGGTGCGGACGTACGGACGGGCGCGCTGCGGGGCAGCGTCGGGCACGCCGACGGCCGCGGGGAGCGGTCGCGGAGGGGTGTGGCGTAGGGGACGGGCGGTGCACTCGGGTGCAGGGCCCGTGGCAGGGTCGATACGGGTGTCGTCGGGGGGTTGGGGGGTGGGAGCGGCGGGCCACACACCCGGCACGGCCCCCACCAAAAGAAAAT
>NZ_JBHWJT010000053.1:0-39014 GCF_042731325.1 Streptomyces sp. NPDC059866
CGTCCGCAACCATCGTCTTGGCCGTGGGCCGCTCTATGCGGTGATCGACTCATGGCCACCGGCCCTGTCCACCAGTGGGCGCGCGTCGGCGCAGCCTCACCCGCAGGCGCCGTGCCACCTCCACCGGCTTGAACTCCTGATCGAACAGCTCCGCCGCCTGCATCCGTACCGACTCACGGCGCCGACGCCCCGCGGGGGTCAGCCCGCCCCCATCCGCATACCTCACACACCAGGAGATACAACCAACCGCCCGGCATCATCAGGGACTTCGAGACGGATCACCCTAACGAGCCGAAGTCAGTAACGAGCGGGGGACGAAGGGAAGTGAGCCGGGCGGTGGTCCCGCCTCGCCCCCGTATGCCGGAATAGGAGATTCCGATTTCGGAATGAAAGATCCGTACAACTCGGTGACGTCCTCGCGGGTCTCCCCCCCATCCGGACCGTGATCCGGCCCCTCGTGCTGGGAGAACCATGCGCAAGCATTACGCGGCGGTCGTCACCGTCGCTCCCCTGGTCGTCCTTGCCGCCGTGGCGCCCGCCGCCCACGCCGACACGATCGTGGGAGACACCCGCATCACGTCCATCACCTTCGCCAAGGCGACCACCGGCGTCGGCGCCACGCTCGGGGCATCGGTCAGCGTCACGCTGACCGCCACGGACGACTCCGGGATCGACAGCGTCATCGGCCCCAAGGTGGTGGGCCCCGACGGGCTGGTCATCCGTCCCACCCGCAACGAGTGCACCGCGCAGAGCGCGGCCACCGTGCAGTGCGTCTACAGCTTCCCACTCTCGCCGGACGGCACGGACGCGCAGGACCTGCGGAACAGCTCGGCGGGCGCTTGGCGCTTCAAGGCCAAGGCCGTGGCCGGCGACGGCGACTCCCACCACCTGTCGCCGGGCGCACCGCTCAGCGTCAAGCGGCACGCCAAGCTGGTGGACGCCCAGGCCACGCCCGAGCCGGTCGACAAGGGCGGCAAGCTCACCGTCACGGGCTGGCTCCGGCGGGCCAACTGGGACACCAACGTCTGGGACGACTACGCGGGCAAGTCCGTGGCCCTCCAGTTCCGCAAGTCCGGCACCGACACCTTCAAGACCGTCAAGACGGTCACCACCGACAGCGCTGGCAAGCTGCGCACCACGGTCACCGCGAACACCACCGGCACCTGGCGCTGGCGGTTCACCGCCAACACAATCGCCACGGGTGCGACGTCGCAGGGCGACCGGGTCGTGGTGCGCTAGCCGCCGGAGGCGTCCCGGCGCAGGTGAACTGGGAGTCCGCCCAGTCCGCGAGCACCGCCGGGTCGTAGGGCCCGTGCGGCCCCACCACCAGACGTACGGGTGCTGCTCATGCCCCATGAGCGGGTCGGGCAGCTGAGCCATGATGCCCGACTGCCTTCGGCCGGCGTGTCGCGAGTACCGCGGCTCCAACGTCGTCTCGGCGCTAACGAGTGACATCAAAAAGTACTGACATTGGGCACTCTGAACGTCACAGAACGACTCCCGAAGCAACCGCGAAACGACTCCCCTAGAAAGTGACACAGTCAGGCAGCAGCGACGCGACGGCGTTCCGGGCGTGGCTACCCACGTCCGGAACGCTGTTCCAAGGATGGGGCAATCGCAGTAGAGGGTGTCTGAAAAGCTGGTCAGCGGGCATGTGGGCTGGTAGCGGGGTAGTGGCGCACTCTCGGGGGTTGGGGTGGGCGGGCTGCGTACCCGTTACGCGACGGATCTGTCCGATCCGGAGTGGGAGATCCTTCGTCCACTGGTGCCGGCGGTCAAGCCGGGCGGGCGTCCTGCAAAGCACGCACGACGCGAGATCGTCAACGCGCTGGCGTACTGGCTGCGGGCCGGCTGCGCCTGGAGACTGCTGCCGCACGACCTGCCGCCCTGGCAGACGGTCTATCACTACTGGCGGCGGTGGCAGCAAGAGGGCGTGTGGGAGCGGATGTTGGCCGCGCTGCGCGAACGCGAGCGGGTGCGGCTGGGCCGTAATCCCACGCCCAGCGCAGGCATCGTGGACAGCCAGAGTATGCGGGCCAGTGAGCGCGGCGGCCTGCACGGCTACGACGGCGCCAAGAAAGTCAGCGGGATCAAGCGCCACCTGCTGGTCGACACCCTGGGCACCGTCCTTCTCGCCTGCGTCAGTCCGGCCAGCGTCGGCGACCGTGACGGCGCCGTCGTCCTGTTCGCCCGGGCTGCCGACGCCTTCCCCCGTCTTTGCCATGTGTGGGCGGACCAGGGCTACCGCGGCGCCGACTTCCACACCTGGGCACGGGAGGCCACCGGCATCACCGTGGAGATCGTGCAGCGCCGCGACGGCGGCTTCCGCTCCACCTGGGCTCGGACGGGAGCGCCACCGCGGGAGGTGCCCAACTTCGCGGTTGTTCAGCGCCGTTGTGTGGTAGAGCGGTCGTTTGCCTGGCTGGGGCGCTGCCGCCGTCTCTCGAAGGACTACGAGTACCTGCGCGTCAATTCGGAGAACGCCATCTACCTCGCCATGGCCCTGATCCTCCTGCGCCGCCTCGCAAGACCAGCCCACTGACCAGCTTTTCAGACACCCTCTAATCGTCCTGGATACCTGCATCCTTCGGGGGTGCGGGCTGGACAGGAGCGCGCTGCGTACGGCGTGAAGGGGCGGGTGGTGAGGCCAGGGCCAAGCAAAGTGTGGAGCTGGTCGGGCAGGTCGATGAGGAGACCGGTCCGCAGGAAGGCGGCCTGCGCACCGCGCAGACCGCGCGGTGCGTGGGCGACATCGGCCGGCGATCATCCGTAGAGCGAGCGGGCTCCCGGGCTGTTGCCCTTGAAGCGTTGGCCCGCGGCAATCTCCTCGCCGACCACCGACCAGACGGTCTCGTCGTCATGGAAGGGGAGCGGGTCGATGCTGCTCGTCTCCTGACGGATGCGCTCGACCTCGCGTTCCAGGCGCTCGAAGTCGGCTTCCTCGTCGCCGCTGAAGGTGAACTCTTCGAGCAGGCGCTGGAACCGGAGGGTGACCTGGACGAGGGAGGAGACGTCCGTGTGGAGTTCCTGCACGGTCTCCTCGTCGGCGTCGAAGGCGTGCACCTTGCCGGAATCGGGGTCGAGGGCGAGGTGGGCGTTGAGCAGCCAGCCGATGACTGGCCAGTCACCCGCGCCCTCCGCGGCGTCCTCGAAGTCCTCGATGTAGACGACGTCCTGGACGAGGGGCAGCAGGCCGTCGTCCTCGTCAGGCTGACGCAGCAGGAGCGTCCCGGTGGGGACGCCGACGGTCTGGAGGAGGCGGGCGCCCTCGGTGTCCGCGGTGGAGGGCGGGAAGGCGGTGGCGGGGAGGGTCGCGAGCCGGTCCTCGCCGAAGATGTCGACGAGTTCGCTGCGGGTGACGTCGAAAAGCACTGCCGGAACTCCGAACTCGGCGGCGGCACGGGCGCCGTGGGACTTTCAGTGGACGGAAGTGGTCACAACAACGTTGCGGATCGAGGCGCTTCCGGCGACTCCGATTCCGCCCCGCCCGCTCCCCCGCCCTCTTACGGAATGAACTTGTTGTCCGAGGGCGAGAGGTTCATCACTGTATCAGTGCGTCCGCCGGCGACGCCGTGCTGGTCCCACTGTTCGTGTAGCCACTTGACATAGGCGCGGTGCTCCCGGTCCTTCTTGTACTTGCTGAGTTCTTCGCCGTCCGGCCCCTTTTCGGACTGGTCGTATTTCGCGCTGTGGGTGACCTCGAGATTGTCGGGGAATTCCCTCGCAAGATACTTGTCGCACTTGGGATTCTTCTGGCAGGGCTCACGTTCCGTATAGAGCTCGCTGACGTTGCCCTCGTGCCCGTTCTTGATCAGCGGGTGTCCGATGGAACGTTCGGAGTGTGCCTCGCCGCTGGCGCCGACCAGGATGAAACGATTCCCCTTGCCGTCGTCGTGCAGCGCTGAGGCGTAGTTGCCGCCAGGGATGTAGGAATCGGGGCGTTCGGTGCGGTTGGCGTAGCGGCCGAGCTGGGCGGCGCGGGCCAGATCGGTGGAGCCGGGCGCGACCTTCGTGGAGTTGACCGTGTCGCCCTTGCCGGGCTTGCTCTTGCGCTGCTTCTCCCCCTTGTTGTTCCACGGGTACCAGGCCTTGTCGCCGAGTACGTCGTTCACTCCGGAGGAGTCGTTGGAACGGACGGGACTGGTGGTCCCGTCGTGGTGCAACTGGCGTATCGAACCGTCGTCACTGAGAAGGTACATGGGCGTGTCGCCGTCACTCTTGACCTTCTTGACCTCGACCTTTTCGGCCTCGCTGCCGACGTCGTGGTCCTTGCGCTTCTGGTGCCGGGAGGCGGCCTTGACACGGTCCGGGATGGTGTCGGTGACGTGGTCGGTCACCTTCTTGGCGGCCTTCTCCATGCTGTCGATGGCTTCCTCGAGGATGCCGTCGAAGGCCTGGGTGAAAGTGTCTTTGCCCTTGGTCTTGCCGAAGGTGTTCTTCGACTTGCCGAGATGGATTCCGGACTGGCCGCCCAAGTCACCGCCGTGGCCTGAGACCTTGTCGGCGCCGTCCTCGAACTCGAAGTGGTCGATGACCGTCTTCTTGCCCTCGCCGCCGGAGCCGCCGCTGTCGCCCGCGGAGGCCAGCTTCATGCCACCTGGTCTCTCACCGGGGTTGAAGGCTCCCTCGGCGAGGTCGAGGGCCATGTCCGAGATGAGTTCCCGGAGTTTACCGGTGACGGGCTCGGTGACCTTTGCGATGAGCTCGTCGACTATCTGTTCGACCGCCTCGTCGATGAGCCGCTTCACGATGGTGCGCATCAGGGCGATTTCACCGGCGGCGACCGCGGCGGAAATGCCCAATGTGACGGGAGCGGCGGCGAGTTCGGCGACGATGGTGGCGGCGAGTACACCGAGTTCGACGCCCGCCTTGACCTTCATGCCGCGGATGATCTGGCCGACACCGTCGCAGGCGTCCGCGAACAGCCGTGCCACCTCGGGGATCTTCTCCAGGTGACCGGCCTTCACGTGCGACCAGTGCTTCTTCATGGACTCCACGGCCCAGCCCTCGGAGGAGTCGAGGATGCGGGTCACGGCCTTGTCCGCGTTGCCGCCGTGACCCTCGAACTGCTTGGCGAAGTCCCGCATGGACGTCGCCATCTCGAAGTAGTCGTCCTCGTCGACGTTGGGCCAGTTGACCCCGATGAGGTCGAGTGCCTCGTCGATGATGCTCGGCAGTACCAGCCCCATGGCCGCGCGCTCCGTCCCCCCGTCAACTACTGCGTCTCCTGCCCCACAGCTAACGGGGCAACTTGTCAGGTGCACAAGGGAAAACCCGGCCGCGTCACGGTTCTGTGACAAGGGTCCCAGCTGAGGTTGGTGGCAACGGAGTTGACCGGGCCCGAACCGGGGACATGGAATGCAACGACATGCAACTGTCAGGCGCACTGCCCATGGCTGTCCGGCACGTGCCCCGGTGGCCGGCACCATGGGGGTGTCCGCCGTTCACCGTGTGGCAGCCGTCACCGCCCCCGCATCCGCACGAGTGCCTCGTCCGTCCCCACCACCAGGTCCCCTTCCGCCGTGAAGGCAAGGGCGTGGGCCTGGCTGCCGGGGTGGAAGGTGCGCAGTCGGTCGTCGTCCAGGGCTCGGTGTTCGACGAGGCCGTCGGCCCAGGCGATCGCGAGGACGAGCCCGGCGTCAGCCGTCGCCACCGCCACCGCGTTGACGGCGCAGTTGCGGGCGGCCACCAGCTCGGGCATGGGGTCGGTGTGGGGGGCCCATGCGCGTACGGTGCCGTCGGCGCCGCCCGTGTACAGCAGGAGGACGGTGTCACCTTCCGCGGAGACGGGCAGCGCGGTCCCGGCGACCGCGGTGACGTGCCCCCGGTGCAGAGTGGCGGTACGCGGCTCGGCGCCGACGTTCACCACGTGCACTGTTCCGGAGGCATCACCGAGGACAACACGGTCCCCGGCGCCGGTCAGCGCGGTGACCGTCTCCTGCTGACGCTGCATGTACTCCTGTACGGCTTTGAGGAGTTGCTCCTGCACGGAGAGGCCGTCGTCGAGGAGGGCGGCGAGCCCCTTGGGCTTTGCGGACTCGGCGGCGCGCTGGGTGTGCAGGAGGCCGTGCTCGTCGAGGACGCTGACGGTGCCGTCGCCGTGCTCGGCAGTGGCGCGGACGCCGGGCGCGGAGTGCGGGAGGCGTCCGGCGGAGCGGGCACTCTCCGCGTCGAGGACTCGCACGGTGCCCTGGTGGTCGGCGACGACGAGCTGCCCGGCCAGAGGGCCGGTACCGGCCGCCAGGGAGCGGACCGGGCCGGGCCACGGTGGGGTGACGTCGCCGCGCACCCGGTGCCAGACGACGGTCCAGGAGGCGTCTCGAGCAAGGGAGGCGAGGGTGGCGGGCAGGCGCGGATCACCGGCGTCACCGAGGGCGGCGAGGAGGACCAGGGCGCGTTCGGCGACCGGCTGCTCGCGGGTCAGGGAGGCGCCGGCCCGCAGCCAGGCGGCGCGCAGTCCGCCGTGGCTCTCCTCGGAGCGTTCGTACGCAGTGGTCACGCTCCATGGGTCGGCGGCGCAGACCGAGGCGGGATCGTCCAGGTCGAACGGTTCCTCCGGCTCCGGGTCCTGCCCCGCCGACCCGGCCGGGCTGACAGGGTGGGCTGCGTCCCAGGACGCGCGGCGGGTCTCGTCGGTCCACCGGGGCTCATCCAGGTCCATGCGGGCGCAGGGTCCGGCGGTTAGCGCCTGCGCCCATTCCGTACCGGAGCGGACCTCGACAAGTACCCGGACGTGCTCCAACGAGGCGAGACCCAGCACGAGTTCGACGAGGGAGCCGGGCCGCTCGGCGGAGTGCAGTTCGGGCAGCGCGATGACGGTGCGGCGCCGGTCGGCGGCAAGCGCGGCCAGCAGGTCGCCCGGGGAGCGGGCGGCGATCGACAACTGTTCGCCGAGCATCCAGGCGGCCGTGGTCGCGGTCTGGCCGGGCAGCGGTACGAAGCCGTGGACGCGGCGTTCGCTGACGGTGCCGGGCCGGGTGCCGTGGCCGATCAACCAGGCGAGGAGCCGCGACTTGCCGCTGCCCTCGGCGCCGGTGACCACGGCGAGGCCCGGGGCGCGGGGGTCGCCGAGCCAGGAGAGCAGGGCGGCCGCGGCGGGCTCCCGCCCGGAAGCGGGCCGGGACCAGCGCGGGGCGGAACCGGCGGTCATGAACCCACCCCCGTTCCTGCGGCGCCCGGGCGCCGAATCACTGCCGGGCTTGCTGCGCGGCGTGGGTGATGAGCTCCTTGATGCCTTCCTCGCGGGACTCAGCGGTGCTGCCGTAGTCGAAGCTGTGCGTGAACTCGGCATGCGGGAGGACGGCCTGGAGCCAGGCGGCGCAGTAGTGGCCCGGCATCATGCACGGTTCGAGTTCGCAGTAGACGCGGCGGACCTGCTCGGGCTCCACTCCGGCGGAGGAGAGCCGCTGCCACAGCTGCTCCTCGGGGTGCAGGCGGCCAGGACCGGCCTGGGCGGTGACGATCTGCTTTGCGCCGTCCTGGCCCACGTACTCGAAGGCCGACGAGAAGGGGAAGTTGAGGGTGTGGCGGACGTCATCGAGCACCCGTGACCACCAGTTCTCCCGGTCGGCGACGGCCGCCGGGTCGATCTGCCGGATCTCCCGGACCAGCGCGGCGAACGCCTCGGCGGCGGACTGGAGTCCGTCGGAGGCGGCGATCACCGGGAGAGCGCGGTCCAGGGCGGCGGCGCAGTGGGTGAAGGCGGCAACGTCCGAGTTGACGAACAGGGCGGCTTCGCCGCGACCGAGGAAGAGGTCCTGTACGGAGCCGTCGGTGCGGACGCACAGGTGCGCCAGCCGGTCGGTGCCGATGCGCACCCACTCCGCCCAGTCCCCCTGCAGGGCGACGCCGCGGTGGCCGGCGTACATCCCGAGGGTGGGCCCATCGGTGTCGTCCGCCGCGATGAAGTACGGGCCGACGTGCAGCGGCACACCGACCTGCGCGAGGTGGGTGCGGGCCGAGGCCGGCACGGTTCCGTACGAGGCAGGCACGGTGATGCGGCGCAGCCCCTGGGGGCCGAACTGTGCGACGGCGGGGTCCGAGGGGAACTCGGGCATCACAGACCTCTCATGGTGGCGGACTTACCGGTTCCACCCTATGCGCGGGCCGGGCGGGGCCGGGGGCTGTGACGAATCCGAGACGAGGCCGGGAGGGGGGCGCCCCGTCGTGCCGTCCCTGCAGCAGACCGCTGAGGCAATACATGCTGCTGTACCGACCGTGGTAAGAAGTCCGATCTCCATGTCGACACCCGACACCCTCCCCGGAGTTGCGATCGCCGTCTCCCTGGTGGCGCCGCTGGCCGTGACGGGCCTGTTGATCACCGTGCACCGCTACCACGACGTCGGCGAGTGGGCCATGCTGTTCGCCACCAACGTCGCTGCGATCGTCGCCACCGGCACCGTGGTCTTCCTGTGCTACGGGGTCCGGGCCGCGGCTGCGGAGGAGGCCTGTCCGTGGGCCGCTTCCACGGCCGGACCCTGGCCGCGGTGACGCGCGTGCTCCTGCTCGCCGCCGTGCCCCTCACCGCCGGCACGGTCAGCGTCGCCCGTGACCGGGTGCCGGCCGCCGACGCCCGGCCGCTGCTCGACGGTGATCTCCTCGCCCTGCGCCGAGGTCTACCGCCGCGACACCTTCCACACGAGCGCGCACCACAAGCAGAGGCCCACCGGTAGCCGGCCGCGTCCTTGTGGTGCGGATGTGGTGCGCAGGCCGCTCGCCGGTCTAGACAACGAAGAACCCCCAGGTTTCTGACTTGGGGGTTCTCTTCAGAGCGGGTGACGAGAATCGAACTCGCGCTCTCAGCTTGGGAAGCGACGGCGCTTGCAGCGCTGAATACCTTCTGACCTGGGCATACAGCTCTTGCTGTGGCGCCTGCCGGTGCAGGATCGCACCGCTGTTGACCGTGGTTGACCCGTCTTACGGGCACGCTATGGGCACGCTACGGGCGCAGGACCGAGGAACGACGGTCGGAGTGCCGCTTCGACGGGCTCTCGGCCCGACTCGGCTCGATCACCCGGCCGACCCGGGGGCGCTTCGCTGGTGCACACTCCTCCGACGAAGCCGCTCCCTCGCCGGCTTCCGGGTTCTACCGGGTGGATTGCACTCTCGTCTGCCATGTCGTCGGGCGTAGGCTCAAGGGCACCGAGGGCGCCTCGTGCGCCGGCTCACGCGCCGGTGCCGTTCTCGGCGAACGACGACACCGGGCCGGACCCGTCCGGACCCGGAGCAGGGTTCGCCCATGACCGTGAACACGCCGGACCCCCCGGAGACCGCCCACCCCGGGACACCGGGTCGGCAGCCAACGCTTCCCGAAGTGCCGCCGCAGCGGCGCCGGCAGGGGCCGTCACCCGAGAAGGGCGAGTTCGTCCGTCCGCTGACCCGGCGCCAGATCGACGACCGCATGCGAGAGCTCGGCGAGCTGTACACGCACACCTCGTCGAGCCAGGTGCGGGTCTCGGAGGCGTCGGACCAGGACCGGTCCGCCGCATTCCGGCGACGGCTCGCGGGCCACATGCGGCGGCCGGGGTTCGAGCTGCTCGTGGCGGAGGCCGCCGACTCCTCGGGCGCCGTCGTCCTCACGGCATGTGCCTATGGCTTCCCCGTGTGCCGCGACGGTCCCTGGTGGGATGGCCTCGACGGGTACCTCCCGGAGAGCCTGCTCCGCGTCGCCGCCTTCGGAAGGCTCTTCGCGATCGCCGACATTCTCGTGGAGCGACGGGTACGCACCCAGGACCAGAGCCGTGAGTGGAACCTCGCCCGGCGCCTGCAGAAGCGGCTGCTGAGCGATCACACGGCCGCGCTCGGTGTCACGCTGGTCGACCGTGACAACGCGGACACCCTCGAAGCACTGCTGTCCTGGGGCTGGCGCGGCCTGTCGGCCGAGGCCCGTGGAGTGTCCCGCATCGGCCCCCGTCGACTCCTGGTGCTCCGCTGACCGGCGGCGAGCATTCCGTACTCGTGGCGACAGGATTTTCGCGGGGCCACTGGATGGTCCGGGCGCTGGTCCGTCTCGGCTTCACCTGACCGGACCACACCTCAGCAACCCTCGCTCCCGCCCGGTCTGTCGTACGGTTCCGTCGACCGGTCGCTTGGCTGCCTCTCCCGTACGTCCGATGCGATCCGGCCGATCCGGGACGTGGCGGCCCTCCTCCGCGCCGCCCGCCCGCGCAGGTCACCGCACCCGCGCCGGGCCGACGCCGAGTCCCCGCCGACGGGGGTGGCGCGAACGGTGGCGCAAAGCCTGCGGCTGTCCGACCGCCGACCGTCCGGTGTGCTTCGATCGCAGCGGGGTAACCGGCCCGAAGCACCGGTACGCCAGGACACGCGACCGACGGGTCCCATGGCAGCCGCACGCGGATCCAGGACCACGCATCACGCGCCACGCACGCGAAGCGACAGCGGCCCCCGGAACATCCACCGGGATGCGAAGCCCGGACACGCGCCGGGATGCGAAGCCCGGACACGCTCCGGGATGCTTGAAGCGAGGAACACGCCCAGGAGAAGGGGCACACGCATGGCCATGTCGAGGCCCCCGCTGCCGCCGGCGGTCGCGGGCCGGTTCACCGGTTGGTGGGCCGGACACATCGGAGGACGGATCCTGACGGCCGCGTCCTGGCTGGCCGGCCCGCTGACCAGCCCCTCCACACCCGACGACTACCTCGCCCTGCTGGACCCGCTGCTGTCCGCCCGGTACCCCGCGGGCCGGATTGTCGCCGTGCGCGCCGAGGGCCCCGCCGCGGCCACCTTGACGATCCGGCCGGGGCGCGGCTGGGCCGGGCACCGTGCCGGGCAGTATCTGCCGGTCGGGGTGGAGATCGACGGCGTACGGCACTGGCGTACGTACTCGATCACCGCACGGCCCGGCGATCAGGCGCTCACCATCACCGTGAAGGCGGATCCCCGCGGCCGTGTCTCCCCGCACCTCGTGCACCGCACACCGCCCGGCACGGTGCTGCGACTCGGCCCCGCCCAGGGGGAGTTCGTACTGCCCGAGCCGCCGCCGGAACGGATGCTGTTCGTGACGGCGGGCAGCGGCATCACCCCGGTGATGGGAATCCTGCGCACCCTCGCCGGCCGCCGCCGACCACCCGCCGCCAGGGACGCCGTCGTACTCCTGCACAGCGCACCCGATCCCGAACAGTGCCTGTTCCGGGCCGAGTTGACTGATCTGGCGGCCAGGTCACCCTGGCTGCGGCTCGGGCTGACGTACACGCGCGCGCACGGCCGGCTCACCCCGGAGCGCATCGCCGCGCTCTGCCCCGACTGGCGGCGGCGGGACGCCTGGGTGTGCGGCCCGGCGGGACTGCTCGACGCGGCCGAGCGGCGCTGGGGCGCCGCGGGCCTGCGCGGGCGGCTGCACACGGAACGCTTCCGGCCGGCGCCCGTACTGCCGCAGGCCGCCGACGCCGCCGGCGGCCGGGTGCGGTTCGACCGCAGCGGCGTGGAGACCGACGCACCCGCTTCCGGCCCGCTGCTGGTGACCGGCGAGAAGGCGGGCGTGACGATGCCGTACGGCTGCCGCATGGGCGTCTGCCACAGCTGCCTCGTGCAGATCGTCGACGGCCGGATCCGCGATCTGCGGACCGGTGAAGTGCACGGAGAACCGGGCGAGTTGATCCAGACCTGCGTCAACGGAGCCGCGGGTCCGCTCGTCCTCGACGCCTAGGACCTCCCGAGGAGGCCCCCATGACTGTAGCAACTGCCTTGACCAGCAGGCCTGTTGATCTGAGCGACGAACTGGGCCGCGAACTCGACCGCATCCGATCCGAGGTCGTCGCGGCACGCGGAGCGGACGACGTCCACTACATCCACACGGTGCTCGCCGCACAGCGCGCCCTGGAGACCGGTGGCCGCCTCGCGCTCGCCGTCTCGATCCTCCCGCCCGCCTGGCTGGCCGGCACCGCCATGCTCACGGTCGCCAAGACGCTGGAGAACATGGAGCTGGGCCACAACATCCTGCACGGCCAGTGGGACTGGATGGGCGACCCGGCGATCCACTCGACCACCTGGGAGTGGGACTTCGCGACGCCCGCCGATGCCTGGAAACGCACCCACAACCACATGCACCACACGTACACCAACGTCGTCGGACGCGACCGCGACCTCGGCTACACCATCCTGCGGATGAGTCCCGCCCAGCCCTGGCACCCGGTGTATCTGCTCCAGCCCCTCTACGCCGCCCTGCTCGCGCCCGTCTTCGAGTGGGGCATCGCCCTGTACGACCTGGAGGCGGATGCGGTCGCCGACGGCCGCAAGAGCGTGCGGTCCTTCCTCGGCGACCTCACCGGCCTGGCCCGCAAGGCGGTGGCCCAGTTCGCCAAGGACTACGTCCTGTTCCCGCTCCTCGCCGGCCCCTCCGCCGTGCCCTGCCTCCTCGGCAACCTCACGGCGAACGCCCTGCGCAACATCTGGGCCCACACCGTCATCTTCTGCGGCCACTTCCCGGGAGACGTACAGACCTTCACGGAGGACCAGATCGAGGGCGAGACACGCGGCCAGTGGTATCTCCGCCAGATCCAGGGCTCGGCGAACATCGACGGCGGTTTCCTCTTCCACGTACTCACCGGCAACCTCAGCCACCAGATCGAGCACCACGTCTTCCCCGACCTGCCCAGCAACCGCTACGCCGAGGTCGCGCCCCGGGTGCGGGAGATCTGCGCCCGGCACGGACTGCCGTACGTCACCGGGCCTCTCCGTCGGCAGTACGCGTCGATGTGGGGGCGTGTCCTGCGCCACGCGCTGCCGTAGGCGTTCCCCGCCAGGCGTCCTGGGCGCTGGCATAGGCCGGGAAGCGTCCGAGTACGCCGCCGCCGAGCAGGACGAGCTCTATGCCCCGGCTGCTGTGGACGACGCGGACCCAGCCCCGCCGGGCCCGGCAGTCGTCCCACGCCTCGCGCAGCGGTCGCAGGATGCTTCCGTCCGCGAAGGTCACCTCGCGGAGATCGACGATGAGGAAGACGCGCCCGCATCCGGTGCGGGCACCCTCCAGAGCGTGCACCAGGGGTGCCACGGTGGTCAGGTCCAGCTCGCCGCGGGCGTGCACCATCCGGCATTCGTCGAACAATTCGGGCGTACGGAAAGGCACGGCGGGTCGGGATGAGCGCACATGCGCCCCATCTCCTCTGTCCGGTTGAAGAGTCACAGTGCGCAGAGCCTCTGTTGCGCGGAACGGACTGCACGGATAGCGGCGGCGGCCGACGGTCACCTGGGTGTCGGACACGTGCAGGCACAGGCGGCAGCTGCCGCCGTGCCGCGTGGCGTTGGTGACCAGCTCGGAGACGATGAGGGCCGCGTCGTCGATGTGCTCGGCGTCGAGCTCCACAGCCCGGAGGGCGGGCCGGGCGAGGAACTGTGAGGTCAACATCCGTGCCCTGCTCGCCGATTCGGCCTCGTCGGGCAGCTGGTACTCGACTCGTGCGGAACGCCGATGGGTACGCCGACGCGTACGCATGGCGGATCACTTCCCCTCCTGGGCCACCCGACCACCATGGCCGTGGCCGTTCGCCGGGCCGCGGCATGTCCTGCCCGGCCGGGCCTGCCTCCTCCTGATGCCCCGCGCCGGTGATCGCCGACCGGAGACGGGTGAGCCGGGCATCGTCGGCGCGGCATGCTGCCGCGCCGTGGAGGTCACGTGTCCCCTGCCGGGCGGCTTCCTCCCGCGTCCTGAAGGAGCGCGCTCGCGGTGAGGCGGAGCGCGGGATCGGCCGCGGCCGTCATCAGCCGCTCGGCAGTGGCCGTCTCGGTCCCGGGCGGGACGATCAGCAGGTCCCGGCGGCCGACGCCATAGGCGAAGAGCCGGATGGCGTGCGGGTCGAAGCCGGACGCGAACCACGCTGCCCGCACCGTGTGGCCGGCGACGGGCAGGTCGCACGGTGCCTGAGGCCAGGCGCTGCGGTGCGCGGCCATACGGGTCACACGCCCCCACGACAGGTCGAACGCCGCGATGAGAGCGGGCAGTTCGGCCGGCAGGTCGTCGGAACAGGGCCACCAGGCACCGCACACGGGGCCAGGCGGGAAGGTCGGCGGGCGCAGGGTGAGACGGGCGGGCCGAAGTGAAGAGGGGTGAATCCGGTCGGACGAGGCGCGTTGACCGGTGGGCGCGTTCATGTCGCGGTCCCTGTCCCCGGGCCGCCGTGCGACGGACCGGTGTCGTGGTGCACCGAGAACGACGACGGGGAGCCGGCGTACGGGCAACTCCCGGTTCGCTCCACGCTACTCCGCCCCGGTGCGTGGACGGGCGGGCCGTCCGAAGGATTCTCCATGGCCCTGAAGGGTTCTCACCCGGGGCGAGTCCACCTAGGCTTGCGACAGTCCGTCGTGGGCAGGTTTCCGTCGGATCGCACGCCGTTCGGCAGCCCGTGGGCTGCCTGTGCCCCGCGCCCCCGGGCAAGGATCGATTCGCAGCCTCTGCAGAGCAGTCGGCTTTCGTTGCCCGTTGTGGTCGGCTTCTGTGCTCGCCTCGTCCTGCTTCCTCTCGTCGCGAGACCGGCGCGGTGGCCTCCCGCATGCCGTCGCACGGTCCGACGTGGGGCACGCGGCTCCCGATCGCGCATCCGAGAAGGGGGAATCGGCCGCGCGGGGAGTCTCGGACGGCCGTCGCCGAGGATCGGACGACCGGCGGCGGCCGTCGGAAGGCGCTTGCGCCGGCGGAGGCGTGGCCGCTTATGCGCGCAGCAGCCGCCCCGTGATCTCCCGGTACTCCCGCAGTGCGAACCGGAGCTCGGCGGACTGTGTCTCGGGGTCCTGATCCTGCCAGCTCGCGCGCAGGACGCGCCGCCGTTCCGCGAGGGCGTTGACCAGCGCGTCGGTGGCTTCGTCGAAGGCGCTCTCGGCCTCCTCCAGGGCCTCGCCCGGAGTGTCCGCGAAGATGTTGACGGCGTGTCCGAGGCGCCGGGTGATCTTGTCCCGCTCGTCGGACGGGAGCAGCGGTTCCGGGCCCGGGGCGCGGCGCCCGGCGCGGCCCGGGGGCCGGTCGGCGGGTTGCTGGGCGCGTGTCTGGTCGTACATCGTCGTATGCACCGTTCCCGTTGTGATGGGGGTCGCCGCCCGAAGACGCTTTTGCCCTTCTCGGCGGCCTGCTTCAGGCTGCCGGAAACCCGGTCGGCCCTGCCCTTCACGGCCCTGCGCCGTCCCGTCAGTCAACGTCCGGCGACGATCCGTGTCAACGCGGCGCCGGCCCGGGCGCACCCGCCGGGGACTCTGATCAGCGGTTATCCGGGCGTTTCCCGGCACGGGGAGTACGGTGCGGAGAGCGAAGGTGTGTCGTGCCCACCCGGCAGGTCGTCTCCAGCACACCACCCATTCACCAGGGGCAGCCCGTGGCCCCCGGCCGCACCTCCGTTCCAGCGGCCTTCGCCGAGGTCAAGGAGCCCCCTCCAAACCACCCAGCCCCACTGCATCGCCGCCCCAGGACTACGACGGCATCTCCCCCTTCCGTTGGACGGCCCGTTGCCCGCGCGCGACGGCGGGGAGCGGCTGTACGTGGCCTTGACGGCGGTGAGCGTAGTTCTGCCGTTCGTGGCTCTCGGTCGTACGACTGCGCAGGACACTGGGGGCATTCGCCCCGCACACCGTCGTCCTGGTCGCCCCCGGCCTGGGGCGCCGGGACCTGCTGGTCGTGCCGCCGGACATGACCGAGGAGGCCGCGGAACCGCTCATGTCGGCCGCCGCGGGCGGTCAGGTCTGACCCGGCCCGTCACGGGCTGCCCGGCGGCTCACCAGGTCACCGGGGCGCTGACGGCCGGGGCGGTGAGCGCGTCGTCACATGCCCGCCGCCAGTCGGCCCGCCGGAGCGGCCCCGGCCTCGTACGACGAGGCGGTGCCGTCGGGCTGTTCCGCCGCCATGAGGGCGGACGCGGTCGAACGCGGGCCGGTGCCGGCGCTCGCGGCGGCCATCAGCCGGGCGGCCGAGGGATCGGCGGTCTCCGGGGGAATCACCAGGAGGTCCCAGGGGCCCGCCGTTCCGGACAGCAGCAGGATCTTGTGCGGATCCAGCTCAGAGGTGAACCAACCTACCTTCACGACATGGCCGGCGACGAAGATCCTTCGCGGAATGATCGGCCAGTAGCGAGGATTGACGGCGATCCGGGTGATCCGGCCCCACAGCGGGTCCAGTACGTCGGCCAATGGGGGGAGTTCTTGTGTCAGGTCGCGTGAGCGGGGCCACCAGGCGCCGTCCAGTTCGACGTGTCCCGGAGAAGGGCAGCTCACAGGTTTGAGGGCGAGGCGTGCGGTCGGGGCCCTGAAGGGCATGGCGCTCAGCGGAGGACGGTCGTTGGTCGCGGACATCGTGCGGACCCGTCTCCGGACCCCCTGCGCGTGGGCAGTTGTCCGGCGTCGTTGCTCACCAGGAACGACACCGGTACCGGGGCCGGTGTGCGAAATACTCCCGATGACCTCACGCTACTCCCCGAACAGGCCGAACGGACCGCTCCCGGCCGTCGCCTCACTCGCTCCCGCGATCCTTGTCCCGGGAGCGGCTGGTCTCCAGCCAGGACCGCGCCGGTTCCGCCGCCCGCGTCGTGTCCACGACGAGTTCGAGGCGCGTTCCTCCCCCGTCGCCCGCGGGATAGCTGCGCTGCTCGGTGGCCGCGAAGCAACGGCGGAGCACCTCCGCGACGCGCCGGGCGACCTCGGGGGAGGCCGCGACGATGCGTACGTCGGCGTGCCCTTCCGAGGGTGCTCCCGTGGGCTGCTGCATGGCGACCTCGTCGTCTGGTCACGGATCAGTGGACTGGATCTTCGACTCTACTCCGGCGCGCCTCGCGGTGGTCGTGCGCAGACGTACGACCTGGTTGCAGACAGCATCCGGCCCGGAGCGTCGGACCACGCCGTGCCGTTCACCTGGCGCTGACGAGGTGGCCCCAGGCGCGCGGCAGTCCGGCGAACGGGTGCGGGAGTTCGGTCGGCGGGTCGTGCGAGCGAGGCCACCACACCCCGTCGACGG
This sequence comes from Streptomyces sp. NPDC059866, assembly GCF_042731325.1. NCBI lineage: Bacteria > Bacillati > Actinomycetota > Actinomycetes > Kitasatosporales > Streptomycetaceae > Streptomyces > Streptomyces sp. NPDC059866. The sequence goes on from NZ_JBHWJT010000053.1 coordinate 16,946, forward strand.
GGCGCGGCACGGCTCTGTGGGGCGCGAGGCGGAGGCGGAGCGCGGGGTGGGGTGCGGAGGGCGCCGTAGTGCGCCGGCCATGACGTACACCTGCTGACTGGCGCGAGGATGCGGGGCTGTCGCGGGTCCGCGTGCTGCGCAACAGGGCCGTCAGTCCCCGTGGGCCGGCTGCTTTCGGTCGCCATGAGGTCGCTCGCGGTGAGGTGGAGGGTCGGGTCGGCCGCGGCGGCCATCAGACGGTCGGCCTCGGCCGAGTCGGTTTCGGCCGAGTCGGTTTCGGGTGGGATCACCAGCAGGTCCCAGCGCCCCACGCCGTACGAGTACAGCCGTACGGTGTGCGGCTCCACCTCGGATACGAACCACGCGGCTGCTTTCACCGTGTGGCCTGTCACGGGCAGGTCGCAGGGTGCCTCGGGCCAGGTGTCCCGAGGGGAGGCGACACGCGTCACGCGTCCGCACTGTGCGTCGAACGCGTCGGTCAGCGCGGGCAGTTCGGTCATCGGGTCGTCGGAGCGGGGCCACCAAGCACCGCACACGGGACCGGGCGGGAAGGTCGGCGGCCGTAGCGCGAGCCGGGCGGGCGTCGGAGGGGCGGTGCGGGAGGGCTCGGCCGAAGGGGCCTTCCGGTGGGCGCGTTCATGTCGCGGTCCCTGTCCCCGGACCGCCGTGCGGTGGCCCGGTGCAGTGGTGCACCGGAAACGACGCCGGCGGAGCGGCGGCGTACGGAAAGCTCCCGGTGCCGGCCACCCTCCTCCGCCCTGGAGGCGGGGCTCTGGACCGTCGTCACAATTGCGCCTGTCCGAACGGCACCTGGCACGTGCTCCCACACAGAGGGCATCCCCAGCGGGGTCGCCCAAGCGTCCGCGTGGCTCTTGCACGGCGCCGTGCTGGTGGACCGTGGCGAGGTCGAGACCCTGGCGCCGTCACGCAGGCGTGCGCCGTCATCGGGCGCCGTCTGTACCTGGTCGGGCAGGCCGGAGAGGTGATCGCGGTCAGGACCGCTGTGACGTCACCGCCGCCCAGGTGGCAAGGGCGCTGACTCGCCTCGGTTTCACTGCCACGCGGAGTAACGTGGTGAAGGCACCTTCCGATCCCGTGCTCGCCGGACACGCCGAACCTCGAAGACGGGCGGGTTCCTCATGGTCGACTCCGACACACCCCCCGGTTCACGGCATCTGCCGAGTGCCGATCTTTCCGACGTGCGGCCGGGGAGCGCACTGCTCCGGCTGGAGACGACGCAGTCGCGCGAGGGCATCCTCGACGGGGCGTGGTGGCCGCGGTCCCGGAACATCGGTGCCGAGCTGCCCGCCCTCGTGACGGCCCTCACCGAGTACCTCGGTCCCGTCACCCGAGTGGGGCTGGATGCCGTGGCCTGGGAAGGGCTCCCGACACGGATCGTCGTCGACGACCGTGTGGTGCACATCGACTCCTTCGCGGTCGGTGACGACACTGTCCTGATCACTCGGGGGGAAGACGACATCTTCTCGTTGCTGGTGATTCCGCCGAACGCGACACCCGAGGCCGCGCACGCCGCCATGGCCCAGGCGGTCCGGGCCGACAACGTCACACGGGCGGAACAGATCCTCATCGACACCGGGACCGGGAGCGCGGCGCCCTGAGGGACACCCTCACCGCCACCATCGAGCCGCCCCTGTACGGAGCTGCTCCCCACCCCGTTCCCTCCCTCGCAGGTCACCGTGCCCGCACCGGCCGGCGGTGGCATCGCAACTGACGAGAGACACAGGACCGCGGGCCGGAAATCTCCGCTCGTGCGGACGTCGTGCTCCTTGCACAGTGCGCCGGAGCCGGACGAGTGCCTCTTCCAGGCCGAACTGGCCGTTGTGAAGGTCGGGTTGCCCTGGTTCGCCGTACGCCTCACCTTCATGCGCACGAACGGCAGGCTCGCCCCGGAGCGGATCGCCGGGCACTGCCCGGATCGGTGGCGGCGGCGTGGCCGGCTGTGCGGGCCCGCGGGGCTGCTGGGCGTGGCGGAGCGCCACTGGGCCGCCGCGGGTTTCCGGGAGCGGTTGCACGTGTCGGCGAGGGCGTCGTGTACGGAGGTGCCGGCGCCTGGCCTGCCGACGTCCGTCACGCGAGCCCCGCGGGAAGCATCCGCTCGCCGGGCGTCAGGCGGGGGAGCTCAGCGCGGCGGTCATGAGCGGCTCGGCATCCTCCTCGGTGGTGTCGGGCGGCACGACCAGAAGGTCCCAGCGGCCGTGGCCGGGGGCGAGCAGGACCACGGTGTCCGGGGCATGCCTAGCGACGGCCTTGCGCAGTCGTACGACCTTGTTGCACACGAGCATTCGCCCTGGTGCCGCGGACCAGGCCGCTCCGTTCACGGTGACGCCGACGATGTGACCCCAGGCGCGCGGCAGACCGGCGAGCAACTGCGGAAGCTCCGCCAGGAGGTCGTAGGAGCGGGGCCACCACACGCCGTCGAGGCGGCGCGGCAGGGCGCTGTCGGGTGCGAGGCGCAGACGGAGGTGAGGGCTGGTGGGCGGGGACGGTGGCGCTGTGGTGGTCATGAGGGTTCCTTCAGGGGCTTGTGGAGCGGCTGGTTCGGGTCAGGCGCGGCGGTCGACTCCGGCATGGATGGCACCTCCGTCCCCTGTGTTCGTGCCGGTGCTGTGAGCCGGGCGACTCGGCCTCAACGCCTCGTGGCGGCCGGCTTCTTGTACGTGGTCCGGGGGCGGCGGCGTGGCCGGAAGCGTCCCCGGCCGCCGTCGCGGTGGTCGCGACGCTTGTCGGCGGTGACGTGTCGTCGGCGGCCGCTCCACCGGTGGTGAGCACGAGGAACGCAGCCATGCCGAGGGCGGTGTTCAGCGCGGTCGCGTCCTGCCGGTCAGTCGGGCGGGTACAGCGGCCCGCTGTGCCAAGGGGCGACGGCGCCGGTGGTGAAGAACAGCAGGACGGTCCTGCGCGGGTCGGGCTCCGGCCGCGAGCCGGTGGCGGGGAGGCCCCGCCCGGCGCCGGGCTGCCCGCTCGGGCGAAGGCGGGAGGGACGAGAAGGACGGGAGGGAGGGGAGGAAACAGGCGCCGAGGGGCGCTGTGGGAGAGCCGTGAAGGGTTCGGGGGCCGAGGCCATCGTGCCGACCTGTCTCGGGAGACCCTGCCGTTCAGCGGGTCTTCCGGCGAGTGCGTCTCGCCGAGGACGAGACCGGCGCGGGAGCCGGTGTGCGACATGCCCTCAGTACGTCCACCGTACTCCGTTGCTCCGAGCGATCCCGGCCGGCGGCAGCGGACGGCCCGCCGCACCCGCCCCACCGTTCTGGGCGCCGTCCGGCCACAGCGTCCACCCCAGGGGGTGCGCGGCCGGGAGTACGGTGGAGACACCGGGAGTTCCTCGCGCACCGGCTCCGACACCGTTGCCGCCCTCGGCGATCGACGACACCGGGCCGGGTTCATCCGTGCCCGGGACAGGGCCAGTCCCATGACCGTGAACGTGCCGGTTCCGCCGACGACCACTGAGCTCCTCGGGGGGCACGTCGGCCCGGACCGCCGAGGCACGCGCAAGCAGCGTCGGCCGGGGCCGGAGCGAGGCTCGTCGCCAACCGCGGGCGAACGCGTCCGTGAGCTGACGCGAGGTCAGATCGAGGACCGGCTGGGAGAGCTGGGCGACCTGTACGCGCGGACCTCGGGCGGTGGCCCCTGGGCGTGGAACCAGGCCCGCAGTGCCTTCTTGCGACGGCTGGCGGCCGACGTACGCCGACCGGGATTCGAGTTGCTGATCGCGGAGTCCACCGAGCTGACCGGATGCGCCTACGGCTTCCCCGTACGCGGCGACGGGCCCTGGTGGGAGGGTTTCGACGGACACCTTCCCGGGAGCCTGCTCCGCCCCGCCGCCTCCGGACGCCTCTTCGTGATCTCCGTGATACTCGTTCCGCCCCGGGTACGCAGAGAGAACCAGGACCGTCCCTGGAACCTCGCCCGGCGCCTCCAGAAGCGGCTGCTCACCGACCATGCCGCTGCGCTCGGCGTCATGCTGGTGAACCGCTCCGACCACAGGACAGCCGAGGCGCTGCGGTCCTGGGGGTGGCGGTACATCGAAGGCGACGCGTCTCGGACGTCCCCGTTCCCGCACGGCCCGTTCCGTGTTCTGATCCTCGGAGCCTGAGCACCCGTCGTCCGTCACGGCGTCGGCAGACGCAGGGCGAGCAGAGCCACGTCGTCGGTGCTGCCGGGCGGCATACGGGCGAGCAGCTGGTCGCACAGCGTGTCCAGCGGTACGTGGGCGAGCGTCAGGGCGTGGCGGCGCAGCCGGTCCAGGCCGGTGCCGAGGTCGCTGCCGGGGATCTCGATCAGGCCGTCGGTGTAGAGCAGCAGGGTGGAGCCCGGTGGCAGGGACTGTGTGGCGTTCGGCCGGCCCTCGCCGGTGCCCGGAGGGGCGCCGAGGACCAGTCCCTGTCCCGCTTCGAGGTACTGCGCCTGTCTGTCCTGGGTCAGCAGGAGGGGCGGCGGATGCCCCGCGCTGGTCCACCGCAGTGTCCACGGGCCGGTGTGCGAGTGGCCTTCGAGCAGGGCGAGGACGAGGGTGGCCATGGGGACGGTGGTGATGGCGGGCATGGCGTCGTCGAGGCGGTCGACGACGCTGCCGGGAGGCCCGGTGTGGTCCCAGGCCAGTGAGCGCAGGATGCCGTGCAGTTGGGCCATCCCGGCCGCCGCGGTCAGGTCGTGGCCCACGACGTCGCCGATGACCAGCGCGAGCGTGCCGTCCTTCAGTTCGAACGCGTCGTACCAGTCGCCGCCGACCTGGGAGCCGGCCGGGGCGGGCTGGTAGCGGGCGGCCAGCCGCAGGCGGCCGGGCCGGGGCAGCGGGGCGAGCAGGTTGCGCTGCATGGCCTCGGCGACGGCGCGCTGGCGGCCGAACCGCCGTGCGTTGTCTATGACCAGGCCGACCCGGCGGCCGATGTCGCTCACCACCTCCAGGTTTTCGGCGTCGAAGGGGTGCGCCGGGTCGGTGCGCACCAGCGTCAGGGCGCCGGTGATCTGCCGTCTGGCGCCCAGCGGCACCGTGATGGCGGACGTCGCACGCACCGTCCGCAGGAAGTCGCTGTGGACGGCAGCCAGGGGGGAACCGGGCGGTGCGGCCGTCTCCGCCTCGTCCTGCTCGTTCCGCAGCACGGGATCACCTCCGTTCAGCACCTGGACAAGAGGTGAGTGGTCTTCCTCCCCGGTCTCGGGAAGGCGCTCGCGCCCGCCCTCCAGCCCGGCGGCCCGGCCCGCGGGACCGGTCACCGCCACCCGGTGGACCTGCCCGGAACCGGTCCGGAGGTCCACCGCCGCCCAGTCGGCGAGGCGGGGAACCAGCAGGCGGCCCAGCCGGGCGAGGGCCTCGTCGGTCTCCAGGGTCTGGCCCAGTACGTCGGTGATCTCCGCGACCAGCGTCAGCCGCTCGGTGAGGTCCTCCAGAGCACTCGTGTAGGCCGCACGTTCCCGGCGTGCGCTGCGGTCGCCCGTGATGTCGGTGAACAGCACGGCCATGCCCTTGCAGGAGCCGCCGTCCGTCAGGGGAGAAGCGGACCAGGAGATCGCGACCAGGCGCCCGTCACCACGCAGATAGCGGTCGCCCTCCCCGCGCGCGGCGGCCCCCTCGGCCAGCGACTGGAGCAGCGGGCACTGCTCCCGCAGGAGTGCGCCGCCGTCCGTGTTCCGGTGCAGCAGCTCGTGCGCGTCCTTCCCGCGCATCGCGGTGGCGGCTCGGCCCAGCAGCCGTTCGGCGGCCGGGTTGACGGCGAGGATCCGTCCGGCCGGATCCAACACCATCAGGGCTGTGCTCAGCTGCTCGACGACCTGCCGCCAGAAACCCGACTCGGCCGCCGCCGGCCGCGACCGCTCCTCACCTCCCGCACCGGGCACCGCATTCTCCACCACGCCGCCCTCCAGCCATGGCGGCCTCCCACCGAAGACCGCGGGCGCATCAGCATCAGCGGAACCGACACATCAGTAACCCGATGGTCCCCTGAGAGGAACCCGCTCGCATCGCCGGCACGGGGACCCTGCGGAAGCGTCCTCGGACCTCAGCGCGAGGCGCGCGGTCGGGGCCCTGAAGGGAACGGCCCGTGGCGGGGGATGGGAGTTGGTCGCGGACATGGCGCAAACCCGTCTCCGGACTCCCGCGCGGGGGCAGCGGCCCGGCGTCGTCGCTCTCCGGGAGCGACACCGGCATCGGAGCCGATGGGCGAAATGCTCCCGATGAGTTCACGCTACTCCCCGAAGGAGCCGAGCGGACCGGACAGTGTGCCGCAGGTCGAACAGTTCCTCAGCCAGGAAGCGTTGCCGCTCAGCCGCGGCGGGTCCTCGTGCCGGACCGCTGCCTTTGGGGCGAAGGTCCCGGGCAGAGGCGTATGGGACCGCTTCGGCGTTGGCCGTCCGATCCGTTGGGCCTGTCCGAGGAGTACGCTGAAACCACCGAGGATATTTCGCGCACCGGCTTCCAGGCTCGTGTCGTTTTCGGCGATCGAATACGCCGGGCCGGTTGTGGCCGGCCCGGGGCAGGGTCCGCGTCATGACTGCGACCATTTCCCTCCCGCCGACAGCCGAAGCCGATGACCGTTCGTTCTCCTCGTCCTCTCTCCGTCTGTCGCTGGCTCCCGCCGGTCCCGCACCGGCTCTGCTGGACGGCGCATGGTGGCCCCGCTCCCGCGATCTCGGGGCCGAACTCCCCTCCCTGGCCGCCGTACTGGATCCGTTGTGGGGGCGGATCACCCGGGTCACGGTGAATCCCACCCACTGGCCGGTCGTTCCGCGCAAGGTGCCCGTCGCCGGGCACACGGTGAAGGTGGGCTGGTTCCTGGCCGAGCAGGACCCGCACGAACTGCTGTTGCTCTCCTACCGCACGGGCCGCTGGAATCTGCTGGTGGTCCCGCCACATACGACTCCCGTCTCGGCCGCCTGGCTGATGGCCGCGGCGAGCGACCCACTGGGCACGTCGACCGCGAGCCGGTTGATGGAGGAGGCGGCGCGCCTGCGGACGGTGTACGAGGCCGATTGTGCCGTGGAAGCGGTCTGGGACTCCGAAGGAGGCCATGAGGCCCGCGATCCGGCCGCACGTCCCCGGATCCCGACCGTGACCGCCCCGATGCCGCATCAGCCGATGGGGAGGTGAGGACCGTGGAGACGTTCGTGACCGTGATCGTGGTCCTTGCGATGATCGCCTTCGGGGTGCTCCTCATCCACCTGCTCAACTCGCAGCACAGTGACCGCCTGGCCGCCTTCCATTACGGCCGCTCCGGGATGCCTGTCCCGGCCCCGGCGCCGCCGGCTCGGCGGAAGGCCCACGGTCGGGCGAGAGTGAGCGGCACCACGAAGCAATGGGCCAGGAGGCGTTCCGACCACAGTAGCGGCGCACGTACGGTGCTCACCCCGCCCTCGTACCCCGGTGGGGAATCCCTTGGCAAAGCACAAGCCCCAGGCCAATGACCTGGGGCTTTGAGAAGAGCGGGTGACGAGAATCGAACTCGCGCTCTCAGCTTGGGAAGCGACGGCGCTCGGAGGGGAACTGCCCGTCTGACCTGCTCAGATATTTTCTCCGTGGGTGGCCCCGCAGGTCGGATCACACCGGTGTTGACCGTGGTTGTCCGCTCTTACGGGCACGCTCAGGGCACGGGCGTGCTCATCGGGCTCTCGCCGGGGTCGACTCGCGGGTGTGAACGGCTGCGCGACCGCCGCGGCGGCGCCCCGACCCGAACCGAACGCGGGGCGGGGCGCCGTCTCCTGGACCGGTGAGCCAGGGTTCGCGTTCCTCACGGACTGACCGTCAGCAAGTCGCGCTGTTCCTCGGGGAGTTCGACCTTGTCCGCGTACACGAGCGCATGGGCGGGCTCGAAGACGAGGGACACTTCCCCGGAGAGTCCGCCGTGGCCGCTGAGGACCTGGACGACCTGGTCGCCGAGGCGGACGTCGTACTCGTAGCGGGAGCCGACGTAGGAACTGGTGAGGACCTGGGTCGTCAGCCGGTTGGTGCCCGAGGCCGTACCGGATGTGGGGACGACCTCCAGTCGTTCCGGACGGATCGCCACCGTGACGGAGTCGCCGCCCGGGAGCTTCTCGTCGCTGTCGACCCGCACCACGTCGGCGCTGCAGTCGAGGAGGATGCTGTACCGCTTGCCCTCCTGCCCGATCACCCGGCCGGTGAGGAAGTTGCAGCGGCCGACGAACGCGGCCACCGCGGGGGCGGCGGGCCGCTCGTAGATCTCGTGCGGCGTGCCGATCTGGATCATGTTGCCGCCCTCCATGACCGCGATCCGGTCGCTGAGGGCCAGGGCCTCCTCCTGGTCGTGGGTGACGTAGACGGTGGTGATGCCCAGCTCTTCCTGGAGGCGCTTGAGCCAGGCGCGGGCCTGTTCGCGGAGTTTGGCGTCGAGGTTGGACAGCGGCTCGTCGAGGAGGAGGACCGTGGGGGAGTAGACCAGAGCGCGGGCGAGGGCGACGCGTTGCTGCTGGCCGCCGGAGAGCTGGTGCGGGTAGCGGGCGCTCAGCTCGGCGAGACCGACCTTGTCGAGGGCGTCGTGGATCAGCGTCTTCTGCCGGTCCTTGGGGATCTTGCGGATGGCGAGGGGGAGCGCGAGGTTCTTCGCGATGGTCATGTGCGGCCACAACGCGTAGGACTGGAACACCATGCCGAGGTTGCGTTCCTCGGGGGGCAGGAACACGCCGGCCGAGGTGTCGACGAAGGGTCTTCCGCCGACGGTTATGGAGCCCTCGGTGGGCTGTTCGAGCCCGGCGATGCAGTTCAGCGTCGTGGACTTGCCGCAGCCGCTGGCTCCCAGGAGAGTGAAGAACTCGCCGTCCTTGATGGTGAAGGTGACGTCGCCGAGGACGGAGTTGTCCCCGAACGTCTTGGCCAGGTTCCTCACGGTCACCTCAGGCATGGTGCTTTCCCTTCATGAGCAGGCCGGCGAGTGCGACGAAGACTGCCGTGATGACGATCTGGAGGGTCGCCAGAGCGGCGACGGATCCGGCCCGCCCCTGGGTCCAGAGGCTGAGCATGGTGGTTCCGAGGATGTTGTTGTCCGCGGAGCTGAGGAACACGGCCGGAGAGTATTCCTTGAGCATGATCACGAAGGTGAGCACCAGTGCTCCGGCGAACGCCGGTGTGACGAGGGCCCGCAGGACGCGGAAGAACGTCATCACCCAGTCGGCGCCGGAGACCCGGGCCGCGTTGTCCAGTTCGCCGCCGATCTGCATGATCGCGGGGGCGACCGAGCCGAACGCGCTGGGCAGGGCGCGCATCCCGAAGGCGATGATGACGGCGTAGATCGTGCCCTGCAGCACCGAGCCCATGCCGAACGGGGCGAGCGCGAAGGCCCAGAAGAAGCCGATACCGATGATGATGCCCGGCAGCGACTGCGGGATGAGCGCGAGGTACTCCACCGCCCGGCCGAAGCGGAAGGTGGAGCGGCGGGCGACCATCACCGCGAGCACGGCGATGGCGCTGATCGTCACCGATCCGACCCCGGCGACGATGAGGCTGTTCCACAGGGACTGCACGTAGTTGTCGGAGTCGAAGACGAGCTCGTAGTTCTTCGTGGTGACCGTCTTCAGGGGCGACTGGAGCGGGGTGAACACCAGCGTGAAGGAGCGGAAGACCAGGCCGAGGATCGGGATCAGGGCGCCGGCGATGACGTAGAGCCAGATGCACACGATGCTGACCCACTTCAGCCAGCCGAGATCCAGCTTGCGGGGGCGGGTCACCTTGCCGCGCACGGACACGAACCGCGCGGCGTTCTTGAGCAGCTTGGCCTGCACCGCCACCAGACTCAGCGTGAAGAACACGATGATCGTGGAGGCGGCACCCAGGACCGTGTAGTCGGGGTCCACCGACTGCAGGCCGTTGTGGTACAGGAACGTCGAGAACACGTCGATGTTCACCGGCTGCCCGTACAGCAGCGGCACGCTCAGGGTCTCGATCGACACGGAGAACACCAAGATGGCGCTGTAGACGATGGGCGGTCGCAACATCGGTACGACCACCTGTATCAGGATCCGCAGCGGTCCGGCGCCGCAGACCTGGGCCGCCGACTCCAGGGAGGCATCCGACTGGCGCAGCGCGTTTGCGCAGAACACGTAGGCGATCGGGGCGAGTGCCACGGCCTCCGTGAGCGCCATTCCGGGAATCGAGTAGAGGTTCCACGGCACGCTGCCGAGGACCTGCTGGACCTTGATGCTGACGAACCCGGCCGGGCCGTACATGATGATCCAGCCGAAGCCCAGGATCAGCGAGGAGATGAAGAACGGCCACTGCATCGCCAGGGCGATCAGCCGGCCGCCCGGCAGCTTCGTGCGGACCACCACGACTGCCATCGGGATCGCGATGAGCAGGCTCAGGAGGGTGGTCAGACCGGCGAACAGCAGCGTGTTGAGCGCCACTTCGCCGAAACCGGCGTCGCTGAAGAGCTTGGTGTAGCCGCTGAGGGTGAAGGCGCCGCCCGCTTCGTAGAGCGGGCGGTTGCGCACGCTCTGGTAGAGGGTCGGGAGGATCGGAGCCAGTACCAGGACGGCGAGGAACGCGAGCACTCCATACTGGACGACCTGGTCCCGTCCGATGCCTAGGGGGCGGCGGTAGCGCGGCGGCTCGAACGTTTTCTCATGCTCGTCAGCCGGTGTGCGTCTCGGCTGGGTCAGGGTTGACATCTGCTCTGGCTCCGATCGTCCCTTCGGGGGTGCCTACTTCTTGAGGAGTCCGTTGAACCGGTCGAGCCAGGCGTCGGCGTCGTTCTTGGCGACGGGGGCGTACTCGACGGCGATGATGTTGTCCTCGCCGACCGCGTCGACGACCTCCTGGTAGGTGTGCAGGCCCTCGCCTTCGACGCCCTTGCGGTAGGACGACAGGCCTCCTTCGGCGACCGCGCGCTGTCCCTCCTGAGACAGGGCGAAGTCCAGGAACAGCTTGGAGGTCGCCGGATGCGGCGCCTTGGCGGCGATGCCGAGGCCGCGCGGGAGGACGATGGTGCCGTCCTTCGGGAAGACGATCTCCACCAGGCCGGCGCTGTCCTCGACGACGGGGTAGGCGGGGGAGGCGCTGATCAGGAAGCCGGCCGTGTACTCGCCGGCCACGATCTTCTCCAGCTGGGTCCCGGACGAGGTCTCCGGACGGGTCAGCGGGAGCATGGTCTCCAGCGCGTCCCATGCCTTGGCGTTGCCCTCGGTGAGGGCACGGGTCACCGTGAAGCCGAACGAGCCCTCCGGGTCACGGACGGTGACCTTGTTCTTGAACTTGCCCTCGTCGGCCTTCATGATCTCGGCCAGGTCGGCGATGCCGGTCGGTGCCTTCTCCATCAGAGAGGTGTTGTAGGCGATCGTCATCGGGTCCTTCGACATCGAGTACACGCTGGGCAGCAGTTCCGCCTCGTCGCCCAGTTCGGAGGCCTCCGGAGAGTCGTACTCCAGCACCGTGTCCTCGCGCCCGGAGAAGTCCGCCCAGGCGCTCGCCGCACTGGAGATCAGCACGTCCGCGGGCGACTTCCCGGCCGCGTTCTCCGAGAGGACCTTCTGGAACAGCTCGTCGCTGTCCAGCTCGTTGACCGAGACGCTCTTGATGAAGCCGTACTTCTTCTTGAAGTCCCGGACGATGGGGGCCATGTTCTCGTCGCCGAGGTTGGAGTAGACGGTGAGCTTGCCGCCCTCCTTCTCGGCCGCCTCGATCAGAGCGTTGTAGTCCTCGGGGTAGTAGCCGGGGACCTGGCCCGCGGCGATCTTGTTCTCCGCCGCCTTGGGTGTGTCACTGCCGCCCCCGCAGGCGGTCAGCGCGCCGAGCGCGAGCGCCAGGGCGAGCGCGGTCGCGGGGCGGTGGGTTCTGGCCATGGTTGTCCTCCTCGTGCGTGCCCGCTGGCACTTGTTGCGGGGAGGCTAGGAGTGACCGGAACCACAGGCAGTCTTGTGGGCGCAACCTGTCCTTGTGTTCACAAGCTGCGTTTTGCTTGTTGTGCCGACGCCGTAGCGACGAAAATGCGCCAGAGGACTGGGCAGCGGCCTCTCCGGCGCTTACCTTGCGTTCACAACCGAGTCAATCGGATGAATCAGGCCCATGAGATCTCGGGCGACCTCGGGTGACCAGGAGAGATGAGGTGGACAGGTGCGGATTCCCTGGCCCCGGAGTGTGTTCGCCCAGGTGCTGGCCGTACAGCTGGCCATCACCACAGGGGTGACGATTTTGGCCACCGGCCTGTTCCTCGCCCCCTTCGGCTCTCACCTCGACGACCAGGCGATGCGCCGGGCACTCGCCATCGCCCAGACCGCCGCCGCGCCGGATGTCGCGCGTGATCTGGCCGCCACCGAGCCGAGTGCGTCGGGCCCGGTGCAACAGGCGGCCGAACGTGTACGCCGGGCCACCGGGGCGCTGTACGTCGTCGTCATGGACACCCGCGGGGTGCGCTGGTCGCACACCAATCCGGCCCAGATCGGCAATTACGTCTCCACGGATCCCGGTCGTGCGCTCGCCGGCCAGGAGGTCATGGAGATCGACACCGGAACGCTCGGCCGCTCCGCCCGCGCCAAAGTGCCGCTGCGCGACGACGGGGGCGAGATCGTGGGGGCGGTCTCGGTCGGCATCGCCTACGGCAGCGTGCGCCACCAACTGTTCGGCGCGGTTCCCGGGATGATGCTGTACGCGGGCGCCGCCCTCGCCGTCGGCGTCCTGGCAGCGCTCGCGGTCTCCCGCAGCCTGCGCCGCCGCACCCACGGCGTCGCTTTCGCCGACATCTCCGCCCTCCTCGACGAGCGCGAGGCCATGCTGCACGGCGTCCGGGAGGGCGTCGTCGCCTGCGACCGGTTCGGCAGGATCCGCCTGGTCAACGACGAGGCCAGGAGACTGCTGAACCTTGACGGGGACGCCACCGGCCACACCCCGGACGAGGCCCTGCCTCCGGGACGGACGGCGGACGTGCTGGCCGGACGCGTCGAGGGGGCCGACCTGCTGACCGTCAGCGGCGGCCGGGTCCTGGTTGCCAACCGTATGCCGACCAGGGACGGCGGGACGGTGGTGACCTTGCGCGACCGCACCGAACTGGAACTCCTCGGCCGCGAACTGGACAGCACGCAGGGCCTGCTGGACGCGCTGCGCGCCCAGGGCCACGAACACGCCAATCGCCTGCACATCCTCCTCGGGCTGATCGAGATCGGCCGCCACGACCGGGCCGCCCAGCTCATCGCCGACGTCGCCCACACCCACCGGGCCTCCGCCGAGCAGATCGCCGAGCGCGTGCGGGACCCGCTGCTGTCGGCCCTGCTGGTCGGCAAGTCCGCCGTCGCCGCCGAACGCGGCGTACCCCTGCGCCTGTCCTCCGACACGCTGCTCACCGACCGGGTGGTCGACCCCCGGGACCTGGTCACCGTCCTGGGCAACCTCATCGACAACGCCGTGGACGCGGTGGCCGGGCACCGGCCCCCCGACCCCTTCATCGAGGTGGAGCTGCGGGCCGAGGGCACCACCGCCGTCCTGCGCGTGGCCGACACCGGGCCGGGCCTAGCGCCCGAGATGCACGAGCGGGCGTTCACCGAGGGCTGGTCCACCAAACCCCCGGACCACCGTCCGCACGGACGCGGCATCGGCCTGGCCCTGGTCCGGCGGCTCGCCGAGCGCTACGGCGGAACGGCCCGGGTCACCGCCCGCGCCGGCGGCGGCGCCGTGTTCACCGTCGTCCTGCCCGAGGCGCTCGCCCTCGACGACGTCGCCGAGGAGAGCGCCTTCGACGAGGAACTCGACGAGGGAAACGCCCCCGTGGCCGAACTCGCCTTCTCAGGAGAGTCCAGATGATCGATGTCCTGGTCGTGGACGACGACTTCCACGTCGCCGAGATCAACGCCATGTACGTCACCCAGGTACCCGGCTTCCGGGTCGTCGCCCGGGCCCACACCGCCGCCCACGCCCTGGCCACCCTGGAGCGCACCCACATCGACCTCGTGCTCCTCGACCACTACCTCCCCGACGAGACCGGGCTGACCCTCGTGCGCCGGATGCGGCAACTCGGCCACCACGCCGACGTCATCATGGTGACGGCGGCCAGCGACATCGCCACCGTCCAAGCCGCCCTGCGCTACGGAGCCCTCCAGTACCTCGTCAAACCCTTCGCCTTCGCCGCCCTGCGCGCCAAACTCGACAGCTACACCACCCTCCGCCACGCCCTCGAAGACGTCGGCGGACGCGGCCGGGCGGGCCAGGACCAGGTGGACCAGATCTTCAGCGCCCTGAGATCCACCGCCGAACCGCACTCCGCCCTCCCCAAGGGCTACTCCGCCCCCACGATCGACATCATCCGCCGTGCCCTGGACCAGGCGGGACAGCCCCTGTCCGCCCACGAGGTCGCCGAACGCACCGGCATCAGCCGGTCCACCGCCCAGCGCTACCTCAAGTACCTGGAACGCGCCGGCCGCATCGGCCTCACCCTCAAGTACGGCGAGACCGGCCGCCCTGAGCACCGATACGTATGGGCCGCGAGCTGACACGGGCCCCGGCCCGGTCGCCCGACGCCGCCGTCGGCGGGGCCGGCGACGCCAACTTCGCCAGAGGCCGCGAAGTGCCTCATAGAGGTCGCCGTACGCGCTCCAACAGGTGACGCTGCCGTCGTCGTTCAGACTGCCCATGTGCCAGTCGTCGTCGTTGACGGCTTTCACCGGACAGAGCCCGTGGAATCCCAGGACGATCTGTCGCCGGAGACCTTACGAATCTCCTCCAGGGTCCAACCTTCCTCACAACGCGACGCGCGGGGCCGCGCCTGCATCGGCGCGGCCCCGCGTTGTCAGCGGCCCCGTTCCTGACCGCGCCCGCTGCTCACAGTCCTCCGGTGTACTCGAAGATGTAGAGCCCGTGGTCGCGGTCGGACGCGGCGACGTACTCCTTGCCGCCGGACTCGAAGACCTGGGCGCCCCAGAAGTTGTTGCCGTCCTCGTCGATGTAGTGACCCACCTCGACGACCTTGTCGTCGACGATCTTCGCGATGCGCAGCCCGGCCGCGTAGTACGAGAAGTAGAGCAGGTCGGCGCGGGTCTCGGAGACGGCCACCTCGTGGATGGACAGGTCGCCGGAGCCCGTCGCGTGGGCGGGGTCGTGCGCCTCGGGAACGGCGTAGGTGTCCAGCTCGGTGAGCTTGCCGCTCTCGTTGCGGTAGAGGTGCGCGTAGCCCCAGCCGTCGAAGTACGACGAGAAGGCGAGCCGGTCGCCCTTGGCGCCGAGCGCAACCGGCAGCTGCGCGGGGCCCGTTCCGGCCAGGCAGGCCGCGTCGTCGTAGGGCTGGCCGAAGATGGCGAAGCCCTGGCCGCGCGGTGCGACGCCGAAGGTCGGGACATCCCCCTCGACGCTCATGCCGAGCGTCTGGTCGCAGGCGTCCGTGCCGGTGCGGTTGAAGACGAGTACGGCGTCGTAGCCGCCGGCCGCGACGACGCTCGCGACCTTCTCGCTGAAGGTGCACACTCCGCGCTCGACGACGGCGACGTCCACGGCGTTCGGGTCGCCGGCGGGCACCGCCGGGTCACCGGGACAGGCCCGGCCCGCGAAGACGGAGTCGCCGGTGATGGTCTGACCCTCTTCCAGGCGCGTGGTGTTGCTGCCCTGGCTCGCCGTGATCTCCGTGCCGTCGGTGAGGTTGCGGGCGGTGAGCGCGTACGGCCCGAAGTCCTCGTCGGCGCCGATGACGTACTGGTTGTCGAGGGTGAACTCGGCCTGGTGGGCGTTGCCTTCGGGCGCCACCTGGAAGCCGCTCTCCAGCGCCTCGGGGTCGAGCGCGGCGAAGTCGGTGTCGCCGAGGTAGGCGACCTTCGTCGGGTCGGTCACGTCGAGGGTGACGTAGCCGGCGTCCCAGTAGGAGGCGAGCATGATCTGCCGGCCGCCGATCTCCTTGACGACCATGTCGTGCAGGAAGATCTCACTGAGGTTGGCGGGGGCGTCCTGGACGATCTGCGGGAACGCCTCGTCGAGGTCGTACTCCGCGATGACCTTCGCCTTCTTCGGGTTGGTGATGTCGACGATGTCGACGTCCGGGCCCTCTTCGTTGTCGACGATGACGGCGTACGCCTTGCTGCCCGCGTCCCAGGCATAGACGCTGTGGATGTCGTTGGCGTCCTTCTTGCCCTGGCCCATCACCGTGTGGTCGCCGACGCCCTCGGCGAGCGGGGTCGGGTGGGCCGGATCGCTGACGTCGTAGAGGTTCATGCCGCCGAAGCCGGCGGTCTCCTTGCACTTCTCGTTGTTGCTGACCAGCACGTCCCCGTTGAAGTACGGGGTGTCGATGTGCAGGGTCTGGATGCCCTCGCCCGGTGCGCTGCCCTCCTTCGCCTGGATGAAGGCGACCTCCTTGGGCGCGGCGGGTTTACGGATGTCCACCACGTGCACGCCGTTGTACTTGCAGGTCGCGCCGCCCCAGGCGGCGAGGTAGGCGTACCCCTCGAAGACACCGACATCGGCGATCTTCTCGGGCTCGACGTTCTTCAGGCCGAGTTTGCTGACGAGCCGGACGTTCTCGCTTCCGGCGGGGAGATGGCCCTCGTCACCACCGTGCTGGTGGCTGTGGTGATCGTGTGTGGCCCCGGCGTTGTCAATGCCGCCGTCGTCGGCGGAGACACCGTCATGTGCTCGGGCGACACCGGCGAAGGAACCGGCGACGAGGGCCGCCGCGGCGAGACAACTCGCCGCGCGCACGCGGACCCTCGCTCTGCCCATGGCTCTTCCCATGGCTCTCCTTGGTGTGAGAGTGAAGAAGCGCGGGGGGCAGCGAGGGGAACGTACTCTGTGCGTGGCCTGTGAGGAAAGGGTTGTGAAGCCGCGTTAACGTGATCGTATTGGCGTCGGCTTCGGGTGGGGTGTCAGCGGGTCGTGGCGGTCAAGGAAGTTCTGCCTCACGGCGGCAGACCGTGACGGGCGGGCTCGAGGAACCCCGGCGATGCCCTGGCTGGCGGATGCCCGCGTCCTGACACGGAGCTCGTCGACGCGGGCCGCCAGGGGTGGAGTGGATGTCGACGCCGATCCGGCCATCCGCGCCACCACCGCCAAGGACCCGACCCGGAGAGTGCTGCCGCACTGCACCGAGGGCCGTCGACCTCGACAACCTCGCGATTCGCGTCCGCGCCGCCGAGCGGGAGCGGACCAGCCGGCGGGCTCCCGACCCGACCAAGTCCGACGCGGGGTTCCGCGTCGTCGCCCTCCTGGCCGCTCTGGACAACAAAGAACCCCCGGGTCTCTGACCTGGGGGTTTCGCATGGAGCGGGTGACGAGAATCGAACTCGCGCTGTCAGCTTGGGAGGCGACGGCGCTTCAACGGCGACACCGCTTCTGACCTGGGGAAACATCGCTTGCGGTGCAGCTTCGAGGGCTGATTTCGCACCGCTGTTCACCGTGGTTGTCCGCTCTTATGGGCACGCTGTGGGCACGGCTTCGAGTAGCGGCGGGTAGGAGACATGTGGGAGCGGGCTCTGGGTCTGACTCGGCCAGTTCGGAGATGCAGCCGGAGGACCTTGCGCGAGTGCACAGGATTCCCGTACCAGTGAGATGCCCGGCCCGTTAGGGCGGCGATGCACGGGAAGCCCCGGTCGTGGTGGACGAAGCGTCAGTCCCTGTCGGTCGGCCGTGGCAGCCACCAGGAGCCGGCTTCGGCGGCCTCTCGGAGCACCGCTTCACAGATGGGCTGCCGCCGTCGGGCGGAGGGTGAAGCCACCGACCGAAAGGCTCGGACCTCCTTGGTTCGCCCCCATGGGAGGCATGATCTTGTCGTGGTGAGCCTGCTGACTCGCGGCATCCCGGCAACCAGGTCGGCGGCCACAGTCGTTCATGTACGGCCGAGACCGTCCCCCGCCAGTCGGAGGGGGTCGGTCGGCCGACCGGCGGGGCACCTCCCGAAGTCCGGCGGATTGTCGACCGCCCACCGCCTCGGCAGGGTTGTCCCGGTGACCGAGATCGAAAGCGCCAAGAAGACGCCTTCCCGGCCCTTACCCTCACCCGGGTCCGCCACGGCGACGGAACGCCCCGCGCCGTTGGCGCGGCTGGTCGGGGTGGACCTCGCCCGTGCACTGGCCGTGTTCGGGATGTTCGCCGTGCACGTCGGCCCCGCACCCACGCCAGGCGGCGGCGTCGGCGACTGGTTCCTGGAGCTGGCGAGCGGCCGGGCGTCGGCGCTGTTCGCCACCCTCGCCGGGTTCTCGTTGATGCTGATCGCCGGTCGCCTTGAGCCGAAGACCGGACTGGCCGGCCGGCAGGCGAGGGCCCGGATCGTGATCCGGGCCGTGATCCTGCTGGTACTGGGCAGCGCGTTGGCGATGACCAACTTCGGCGGCGCCGGGATCCTCAACTTCTACGCGGTGTACTTCCTGCTGGCCCTGCCCCTGTTGCGGCTGCGGGCCAGAACGCTCGCGATCATCGCGGTGACGCTCGCGGTCGTCACACCGCAGGTGGCGTACGTGATCCGGGCGCTGCTCAGCGAGTCGGTCGTGAACAGCATCGACTCGTACGACCCGATCGCGCGAATCTCCGGCGTAGGCGTGCTCGACCTCCTGCTCACCGGCCTCTACCCGGCGATCACCTGGATGACGTTCGTGGTCACCGGCATGGCGTTGGGCCGACTGGATCTGAGCTCCGGCGCTGTGCAGCGGCGGCTGGCCGTGGCCGGTCCCGCGCTGATCTCGTTCGGATACGGCGTCTCGTGGCTGGCGCTCCGGCTGACCGGCGGCGCTCAGAAGATCATGGCCGGGATGCCTGACATGAAGGACTTCGGCGCCATGAAGGACCCAGGTGCCATGAAGGACGCCGCCATGGCATCGGGATCCTTCGACTCGCCCGTCGGTGGTGGGCTGGGTGGCCCCGACGCATGGGGGCTCCTGGCAGCCGAGCGGCACACCGGTTCCACGTTCGACCTCATCGGCAGCCTGGGGATCGCGATCACCGTGCTCCTGTGTCTGACGGTGGCCCTGGACCGACTGCCGTGGCTGCGTCGCCTGGCAACGCCGGTCATCGCCGTCGGCACCATGTCCCTGACCCTGTACGTGGGCCACATCCTGGTGATCCTCGCCCTGCCCGGCGAAGCGGCCACCCCGCCGCAGTCCGCCTCCGCCGCGCTGCTGCTCTGCTTCATCGCCGGGGCCACCGTGTTCGCGGCGGTCTGGTCCCGCTTCTTCCGCCGCGGACCGCTGGAGTACCTGCTCAACAACGCCACGAAACTGGCAAATCGCGTCCGCTGAGCCTCGGGCGGGCACCACCAGAAGTCCGAGCGTGTTCCGCCTCAACCCTGATTTCAAGGACCTTCGCCATGGCCGTCATCCCCACAGCCCGGAGTACCGGCTCCCATGGCCTCCGCCGGGAATCGCACCGCTGCGCCGACCGGCCGGAAGTTCCGGCGCCCTGGGAACGCCCGGCACTGGCCGCGGTGCTGGGCGTCGCCGCACTGCTGTACGTCTGGGGCATGGGGCACGCCGCGATCCACCCCTACTACAGCGCGGCGATACGGTCGATGGCCACCAGTTGGCGGGCCTTCTTCTTCGGCGGTCTCGACACCAGCAGTTCGATCACCCTCGACAAGGTGCCCGGCGCCTTCTGGCCCGATGCCCTCTCCGTATGGATCTTCGGGCCGCACACGTGGTCGGCCGCGCTGCCCCATGTGATCGAGGGCGTGCTCACCGTATGGCTGCTGCACCGGATCGTACGGGCATGGGCCGGGCCGTTCGCCGCGCTGATCGCCGCGCTGACGCTCACCTTCACTCCGGTCACCGTGGCACTGAACAGGGCCACCATCCCGGACACCGCCCTCACTCTCCTGCTGGTGGCAGCCGCCGGCGCCCTGCAGAAGGCGGCACGGACCGGGCGGCTGCTCCCGTTGATCACGTGTGGCGTCTGGGTCGGGCTCGCCTTCCAGACGAAGATGCTGCAGGCCTGGCTCGTCCTGCCGGTCTTCGCCGTGGTGTATCAACTCACCGCGCCCAACCCGCCGTTGCAGAGGGCTCTGCGCCTCCTGCTGAGCGGTGCGGTCACGCTGGCCGTCTCCTGCTCGTGGGCGCTGATCGCGTGGGTGACTCCCGCGGCCAACCGCCCGTATGTCGACGCCACGTCGAACAACAACCCCTTCAGCCTGGTCTTCGGCTACAACGGCCTGAGCCGCTTCAGCGACGACGCCACCGCGTTCGGCGCCGTCCCGGCCACCGCCGCCAGCCGCATGACCGGAAACACCGGCTGGGGGATGCTCGTCAACCACACCGTCGGCCCGCAGATCGCCTGGTTCCTGCCGCTCGCCGTGCTCGCCGTCGTCACGGCCCTCATCTGGCGCGCCCGCCGGCCGCGGACCGACCCGCTGCGTGCGGGTTTCCTCCTCTGGGGCGGCTGGCTCGCCGTCCATGCCGTGGTGTTCAGCGTCTCCAACGGCAATCACGTCTACTACACGGCCGTGCTCGCACCGGCGATCGCCGCGCTGGCCGGAGGCGGCCTCGCGCTCTTTTGGTCCGCGTACGAGGCGGGCGGCCGACGACGGCTGTGGCTGCCGTCGGCGATCGTGCTGACGGTGGCCTGGGCGCTCGTACTCGACAGGCCGACCTGGTTCGCCTCCCGGCTGCTGGTGTTCGCCGTGATCTTCGCGGTGTGCGGGACGTTCGGCCTGTGGTCCGGCGGGTCACGCGCCTCCCGGGGGCTGGTCCAAGGCTCTCTGGCCGCCGGAATCGCGGCCACTCTGCTCGTACCCGCCGGCTGGGCCGTCTCGTCCCTCGACCCGCGCTACGCGGGCGCCTCCACGTCCCCGACGGCCGGTCCGGTCGGCGAGTTCTACCGCAGGGCTCTCCACGACCCGCGCGCCCTGCGCCGGGCCGAGCTCGGCCGGCCCAGCGCCCGCGACGCCGCGCTGCTGGACTACCTCATCGCGCACCGCAAGGGCGAGAAGTACCTGCTCGCGACCCAGGCCGCCTATCCCGCGGAACGTCTGCTGCGCGCTCAGTCCCAACCCGTGCTCGTCATGGGCGGGTTCACCGGGAAGACCCCCTTCCCCAGCGCCCCGCAGCTCGGCAACCTGATCGCCACCCACCAACTCCGCTACGTGCTGCTCACCCACCTGCGACCCACCACCCTCGCCACGACGTGGGTGAAGTCCCATTGCAAGCGCATCCGCTCCGGGGCCTACGGCTGGCGCACCAGGGGCAACTTCGGCCTCTACGACTGCCGCACCCCCGCCGATCGGCGGGGGTGAAACAGCCGACTGTGGGATGGGCGAGCCAGAAGAAATGCAAAATAATCCTTGCGGGTAATTGTCGTCCCGTTCGCAGGTTGACCCATCGCAATTGTTCGCATTTCGTGAAGCTTAAATTCACCATGCTCACAGGTGTGCAAACTGGCAGGTCATGCTGGCTGTGACATTCTTTAGGTGAGCGCCGTCACACCTCCCCGATAAACCGGCGAAGCATTCCCATCGTCAGACAGGTCGAGAACTTCTTTCCTGGAAAGGATTCTTCTTGACCACCACTCGATCCCCGATATCAAAATTGCGCCCCGCTCGGCGTCGCGCGGACATGGCGGTGTTATTGATCCGAAACGGTAGGTGTTCTGGGTCGTTGATCCCTGCGTGAGTGAACTGGTGGGGGACGCACGGCAGTTGTCGCCGTCGGCGCAGGAGGCCCTTCGGCTGCGGGCGGTGGCCGCGCTGGTGGCGGGCCGGACTCGCGAGGATGTCGCTGCGGTGTTCCAGGTCTCGCTCAAGGCCGTGGACAACTGGTGGGCGAAGTGGCTGGCAGGCGGGCGTGAGGCGCTGGTGGCCCAGCCGCGCGGGCGCAGGGTCGGCGAGCATCAGGTCCTCGACGTGGTCGAGCAGCAGGCGATCCGGCAGGCTGTGCTGGATCACCGTCCCTGTGACCTGGGGCTGGCCGGGCAGCTGTGGACGCGAGCCGGGGTGGGGGATCTGATCGCGAAGCTGTACCGGGTGCGGCTGACCGAGCAGGGGGTGGGCAAGCACCTACGCCGGTGGGGGCTGTCCTTCCAACGCCCGGACAAGCGGGCCGTCGAGCAGGACGCGGAAGCGGTCCGCGTCTGGCGGGAGGAGACATGGCCGACGATCCGGGCCAGGGCGAGGGCCGAGGGTGCCGAGGTGCTCTTCGCCGACCAGGTCGGCATCCGCTCCGA
>NZ_JBHWJT010000054.1:0-38975 GCF_042731325.1 Streptomyces sp. NPDC059866
CACACCATCGGCCGACCTCCGCGAAGGCCCGGGCACCCACTCATCCACGCCAGAACACACTCGTGCGCAGCTACACGACAGCAGTTCACAACCCCCCGGCCTACGCCGGGAGGGGTCAATTCTCCGACGGGATGCGGGCAGCGATCTCCCGCGCCAGCCGGTCCGCCTCCGGCGACACCGGTCCGTCCGTCCTGCTGCGCAACCGTCTGCAGCACCCTGAGCAGATCGTGCGCCTCCTCCAGAGTGAGCACAGCCAGCCGCTCTGCCGTGTGACCCATCGGGGCGAAGTCGATCTCATCGAGGTCGAGGTGGTCGTAGTCGTCCATGGCTGGGCAACGTACCCAGACGCCGACCGGTCACGAGGCCCCGAAAACGTGTGCAGCCCCGGCCGGCGAGGGCACCGGCCGGGGCTGCACGCAGAAAGCCGTGGTCGTGAAGGGCGGTCGCCTACGCGGCGAAAGGCACTGCAGGGCTTCAGCCGAACGATCGTCCCTGCAGGCAATAGGTGAGGCCCGGGGACACTGTCCCCTCCACAACCACACCTGGCACAACACAGCCGACCCCGCGGATGTTCCCCACTGCTGCTCGGCCTTGCCCGGGGCGGGCCTCCGCCCTGGCTCGGGGGACTCAGGACGAAGGCCCACACCCTCTAAATAGTGATCTGCCGCAGTGTGGGTGGGATGGTGGCTGCGGCTGGGGCCTTGGAGACGACGGGTGGACAGCGGGCTGAGCTGGAGCGGCTTGCTCGTTCGCACACCGCGCCGGCTCGGGATCACGCCTACGGACGATCGCCGCAGCTGAGAGGCGCTGCGTCCCCAGATAGAGCTCTCGCCCGAGTTGCTTCGGGACGAAGGAGTTCACGCTGGAGGCGGGCGAGCCCCGAGAACGTCAACTCGTCGACGGCGCCGTTGATCGACTGGCGGGTGCGGCTCTCGCGGGGGGGATGGTTGCTCCGGCGCCGGGACCTGCCGCCCAGAGCCGCCGAGGCCGACAAGGCCGCGCCCCTGCCGTTCACACAGGTCAGCGCCCCAACCAGCCGCAAATGATCGCAGCTTCCCAAGCTGATGCCACCAATGGCAATCGACCGCAAGCCCTGACCTCATGTCCCGATCCTTCGGTCTCCAGGTCTGTCATGCCCTCAGCCAGCGGTCTTGGCGATGATGCGATCCATCTCCTCTTGGCCAAAGGCCCGCAGGGTCGTTGTGCGGACGTTGCCCACCCCGCCGAGCTGCAGGAGCGCCGCGGTGGCGGTTTCGTCGTCGGGAGCCTCAACGATGGCCACGAGGTCGTACGGGCCGACGGTCCAGTAGACGTTCAGGAGCTTCGCGCCGAGCTTCTGTACCGCCGAGGCGAAGGCCTCGGCGCGTTTCGCGGTGTCCTTGTAGTTCCGGATCCCTTGATCGGTCCAGTTCAGCAACGTGACGTACGTCGGCATAACCTTCCACCTCCATGAGGGAACACCCCCTGAGGCTGATTCTGGGCACAACGTCCGAAACGTGCACACGATGCGCACCCGAATGAGTCCGAACGAGAGGACGAGGCGCAGCGTCTCTGAAGAGGGGGGACCCCAGCCAGGCGCCGTGGTCGCGGTCGTCCTGCCGGCCGCATCCGGTCCGGGCGGGGCAGACGGCCCACGGACCACACATCGCTACGGACACCAAAGGAAACACATGAGCCTGATGGCCGCTCACGAGTGGGGGGCGAGTAGAAACGGACCCTGTGTTTCCCATTCCTGCGCCGGAAGGTCGAGGAGCCGCTGGATCCGGTCCCAGTCCGGCAACCGGCCGTGATCGCTGGTCACTTTGAGGGCCGACGCGGCCGTGATGTGCCCGAGCCGCAGCGCGCGCGGTATGTCCCCGTCTCGCAGCAGGCCGGCCAGGAATCCGGCGGCGAAGGCATCGCCCGCACCGACGGGTTCCACCACCTCTGTGCGCAGCGCGGGCACGGTCCACGTACCTTCGCCGCCGAAGGCAGTGGCCGTGTGGCCGCCGTTCTTGACGACGAGGAGGCGCGGGTGCGGCAACAGGTTGCGTACGTCGGCCGCTTCGGGGCCGGTGTTCCAGAGTTCCTGTGCCTCGTCGAGTCCGACGAACGTGATGTCGGCGCGGTCGGCCAGATCGCGCAGCGCGGCGGCGGCCGTTCCGGGCGGCCAGAGCGCTGGGCGGTGGTTGACGTCGAAGCTGATGGCGTAGGGGCGCTCGCTCGGCGCAGTGGTGAGCGCCTGTGTCACCAGGCTGCGGCAGGACGGGGACAGTGCCGGGGTCACGCCCGTGAGATGTACGACGGAGGCCGAGACGAGTCTGTCGTCGTCCAGTACGTCGGGGCCCAGGGCCGAGGCCGCCGAGTTGCTGCGGTAGTAGTGGACGCGGGTACGGGTGCCGGCCGGCTCCTTCACGAGCAGGCCCGTGGGTCGCTCGGGGTCGCAGCGTACGCCGCTGACGTCGACGCCCGCCGCGGCAACTGCGGCGCGCACTCGCCGTCCCAACGCGTCGTCGCCGAGCGCCGAGAGCCAGGAGACGGGGACGCCCAGGTCCGCCAGGTACATCGCCACGTTCGACTCCGCCCCGGCCACCGACACCCGCAGGTCTTCGGCGGTCTCCAGTGACTCGGACGGGGCGGGGGCCAGGGCAGCCATGGTTTCGCCGATACAGACCACCGCTCCTTCGGCGGGCCGCCGGACGTTCGTCATGACACCTCCCAGGGAGACGAAGCAGACGTGCGGTGACGATAGGAGGCCGCCGGCCGGCCTGGTACGTCGACCCGGGCGGTGAAGACCGCTCCGTCGTGAGGGCCGGGCGCGGCGAGGCCCACACGGGCGGTGGTGATGTGGAGGCGGTCCTCCTGCAGGCACACGCCGGCGGGCTGTCGTGCGGGCAGGTGCAGCGTGCGGTCGAGGCGGCCGTCCGGCAGATACCGGCGTACGGTCCCCGTGCCCCACACCGCGACCCACACGGCGCCTTCGACGTCCACCACCATGCCGTCCGGGCTGCCGTCCGCGACGGTGACGAACGCCTCCGGTGCCCCGAGGTCGGCGGTGACCGGGTCCACGGGGTAGCGCCGGATGATGCCCCGTGCGCTGTCGGCCAGGTACATGGTGGCGCCGTCGTCCGTGAACGCCGGCCCGTTCGGGACCGTGATGCCGTCCAGGAGGCGGGCCACCGTGCCGTCGTGGTCGATCCGGTAGAGGGAGCCGGCCCCCTCGTGGGCGTCGTAGGACATGCTGCCCGCCCAGAAGCGGCCGGAGGGATCGGCGGTCGCGTCGTTCATGCGCATGGGCCGTGCGGCGTCCGCTTCGGGCTGTGCCAGCCACCGTGGCGCCCCCTGGGGAGTGAGCAGGCAGATCCCGGTGCCCGCAGCGGCGATCCAGGTGCCCGGAGCACCCGCCACGGGGGCCACCGCGCCCAGGGGGACGGGCAGTCGGGCCAGCTGTTGCAGGGGGTCGGTGGGATGGCCAACGACGGTGAGCAGACGGCCGGCGAGGATGTCCACGAGGACGATGCCGCGGTCCGTCCAGCGGATACCCTCACCGAGCTCGAGGCGGTCGGGACGGAGGGCTTCGGCTTCGGTCACGGCGTGGCGTCCTGTACGACGGTGCGGAAGACACGGGCGCGTTCACGCAGTGCGGCCAGGCTGCCGCCGTCCGCGGCGTCGCCGACCAGAGGTGAGCCCACCCCGACGGCGATGGCTCCGGCAGCGAGATACTCTCGGGCGGCCGCCGCGTCGACACCGCCCACCGGCACGAACGGCTCGTGCGGGAACGGTCCCTGCAGTGCCGTCAGGTAGGCGGGGCCTCCGGCTTGGGCAGCCGGGAAGATCTTCAGTGCGGCGGCGCCCCATGTGCGTGCGGTCAGGATCTCGGTCGGGGTCATCACCCCGGCCAGGACCGGCAGGCCGAGCCCGTGCGCCGCGCCGATGCCGTCGCCGAGCGCAGGGGTGACGGCGAAGTCCGCACCGGCCCGCTGGGCGGCACGAGCGTCATCGGCGGTCAGGACGGTACCGGCGCCCAGGGGCCGGTCGGGGCCGAGTGCTTCGCGCGCCCGCTCGATGACGGACAGGGCGTCCTTGCCGCTCAGCGACACCTCGATCAGCTCGACGCCCTCGTCGGCCAGGGTCAGCACGGTGCGCAACGCTCCCTCCGGGTCGTCTCCGCGCACGATGGCGACCAGGCGGTGGGCGGCCAGGGCCGCTCGAAGATTCATGGACGAGCTCCTTGTCGGACAGGTCGGTTCACGGGCAGCGGCAGTTGGCGGTCAGCGTCAACCGCCACCGCACCTCGCCGGACGCGGGGACCCGGGCTGCGTCACCGGGGCCTGCTTCGGCGAGGTCGAAGACACGGCCGAGCATCGGCTCGACACCCGTACTGCGGTAGGGGCGCACGGACGGGAAGCCGCCCAGGTTGCGCCACAGGGCGATGGACAACGGCTGACCGTCGGCTTCGAGAGCCAACGACAGACGGTCGGTGTGATCGTGGACGCAGCAACGGGAAGCGTCCACGACGGCTCCGACCGCGCTGCCGTCGTCCGGGCCGAACCGGTCCAGGCGCAGTCCGCAGGGATCGGGCCAGCTCCCTGCCACCCACGCGGCGCCCTTCGGCCACGCCCGGTCCAGCAGCGGGGCCGCCTCGGGAAAGATGCGGGTGCTCGCTCCGTCGCGGGAGTGCACCGTCGCACGGTCGGAGAGGTCGAGCAGGGCGTGGGCGGCCCATACGAAGCGGAAACCGGCGTCGGCTGTCAGCACGTAGTCGGCCTCGGCTCCGTCGCGGGTGCTGCGGATGGCGCGGGCCAGCGTGAACCGGTCGCAGTGGACGACGTCCCTGTCCGCGTCTCGGGTCCAGGCCCGTGACCAGGCGTCACCGTGGTCGGGGATGCCGCGGACGGTGGGGATGCATTCCTCCAGTCCGCCCGCGTCCACGAACGGGTCGCCGGGTGACACGCTGTCCCGCTCGGGTGCCTCGCGCCGCCACAGCCATTCCCGCCCGGCCGTGCGCAGTGAGGTCCAACGGCCGCCGTGGGCGGGGTCGGTGACGATGTCCAGCGGCACGGTCACCACTCCGCGAAGGAACCGTCGGGGTGCCGCCACACCGGGTTGCGCCAGGCGTGACCGGTGCGGTCGGCGGCGCGTACGGCGGTCTCGTCGACGGTGATGCCCAGGCCAGGGGCGTCGCCGCGGGATGCGTGGCCGTCGACGAACCGGAACGGCTCGGGGTCGACCACGTAGGACAGCAGGTCGGCATCCTTGTTGTAGTGGATGCCGCGGCTCTGCTCCTGGATGAGGAAGTTGGGTGTGGCGAACGCGACCTGCAGGCTGGCCGCCAGCGCGATCGGGCCGAGCGGGCAGTGCGGGGCGAGCTGGGCGCCGTAGGTCTCGGCGAGCGAGGCGATGCGGTGCACCTCGGAGATGCCGCCGGCGTGGGACAGATCGGGTTGGACGACGGCGATGCCGGCGGTGAGCGCGGGCAGGAAGTCGGTGCGCGAGTAGAGACGTTCGCCGGTGGCCAGGGGTACCGGGCTCGCGGCAACCAGGCCGGGCAGCAGGTGGCCGTGGTCGGGAACGACCGGTTCCTCCACGAACAGCGGGTGCAACGGGGCCAGTTCGGCCAGGACGCGGCGTGTGGAGGCGGCGGTGAAGCGGCCGTGGAAGTCGACGGCGACGTCACGGTGCGGGCCGAGGAGGTCCCGGGCGGCGGCCACGCGGGCGACGACCGCCGCCGTCTCCGCCGGGGTGACGACCGGTGAGGTGGCGCCGGCGGCGTTCATCTTCACCGCGGTGAAACCGGCCTCCACCTGGGCGGTTATCTGTTCGGACAGCTCGGCGGGTTCGTCGCCGCCGACCCAGGCGTAGACGCGGACGCGGTCGCGCACGGGGCCGCCCAGCAGGGCGTGCACCGGGGCGCCGTAGGTCTTGCCCGCGATGTCCCACAACGCCTGGTCGAGGCCGGCGACGGCGCTGGACAGGACGGGGCCGCCGCGGTAGAAGCCGCCCTTGGTCAGCACCTGCCAGTGGTCCTGGATGCGCAGCGGGTCCTGGCCGGTCAGGTACTCGGCGAGGACGTCGACGGCGGCGCGGACGACCTCCGCGCGTCCCTCGACGACGGGTTCGCCCCAGCCGACCACGCCGTCGTCGGTCTCGATCCGGCAGAACAGCCAGCGCGGCGGGACCAGGAAGGTTTCTATGCGGGCGATCTTCACTTGCCGCCTTTCGTGTCGTCGGGGCTCTCGATCCGGTCCAGGTCGCGGCCGGCCTGATCGAGCAGGGCACGCATGGCGGACTCGGCGGCCTGCGGGTCCTGGTCGCGCACGGCGTCCAGGACGGCGCGGTGGGCCGGTACGGGGTCCTCGCTGTGCGGGTGGCTGTGCACGATGCGGTCGCGGTGGGCAAGGCCCGGCTCGATGACCACCTCCATGCGTTCGAGCAGTTCGTTGTGGGTGGCGGCGAGCAGGGCGCGGTGGAAGGCGAGGTCGGCCTCCACGGCGTGGGCCGGGTCGGTGCCCTGCTCCCGCATCGCGTCCACGGCGCTCTCCAGCGCCGCCAGGTCGGCGTCGGTGCGGCGCTCGGCGGCCAGGCGTACGGCGGCCGGTTCGATGATGGCGCGGACCTCGGCGAGGTTGCGCAGGAGTGCGCGGTCGGTGTCGGTGGTGCGGCCGCCCTCGAACTGCCAGCGCAGCACGTCGGCGTCGAGCAGGTTCCAGTCGGCGCGGGCCCGGACGAAGGTGCCGCGTTTCTGGCGGGCGTCGACCATGCCCTTGGCGGCCAGTACCTTGAGGGACTCGCGCAGGGCGGTGAGGCTGACGTCCAGTTCGCTCTGCAGTGCCACCAGGTCGAGCGTGGCCCCTTCGGGAATCTCGCCGCCCAGGATGCGGCGGGCGAGGGCTTCCACGGTCTGGCCGTGCACGCCGCGGCGGGCGTAGGGCGTCATGTCGTACAGCCTTTCTGCTGGTGTGGGGGCGCGGCGGTGGTCATGCGGAGGCCTTCACGACGCTCCAGCCTCCGTCGACGAGGAGGCTGGAGCCGGTGATGAAGGAGGCTTCGTCGGCGCTGAGGAACGCGATGGCCGCGGCCACTTCCTCGGGGCTGCCGAAGCGGCGGGCCGCGGTCTCGGCGATGCTGCGCTGCCGCTCCTCGGGCGGCACCCTGTCCCAGGCGGCGGTGAGGACCGGGCCCGGCAGGACGGCGTTGACGCGGACCTCGGGCCCGTACTCGACGGCGAGTTGGCCGCACAGGGACAGCAGGGCTCCCTTGGACGCGGCGTAGGCAGGGTGCCCGGGGATGCCCATGCGCGCGTGGACGGACGAGGTCAGCACCGCCGCTCCTCGCCGGTCCCGCAGATCGGGCAGCACCGCCCGGAAGCCGAGGAAACTCGCGGTGAGATTGACGGAGAGCTGCCGCTGCCACGACTCCAGGTCCAGCTCGTGCGCCGGTGCCACGTCCACGGTGTAGGCGTTGCTGACGAGGACGTCCACCGGCCCGAAGTCGTGGGCGGCGGCCACGATCCGGCGCCAGTCCTCCTCCGCCGCCACGTCGGCCCGCACGAACCGGGCCCGGCCGCCGTCCTTCGCGATCCGTTCCGCCACCGCCGCGCCACGCTCCTCCGCCACATCGGCGAGCACGACGGCGGCTCCCTCCTCGGCCAGGCGTACGGCGGTGGCGGCGCCGATGCCGGAGGCCGCGCCGGTGACCACGGCCGTACGGCCGGTGAAGCGGTCCATCGTGGGGTCGACTCCTTCGTGAGCTGGGACAGGCCGTGCGGGAAACATATGCGGCTCACTGACGTGTCAGTAGCACCAGGTCGGCATCATGATCGGCACTCCAGGTGAAAGGCAGCCCGTAGTGCAGCAGATGGGCTCCGCTGTACGTCGTCCCCGTCGCCGTGTCCCGATAGCGCGACGCCGGGTCCAGCGCCCGCAGCCGGAGCCGGTCGGGGTGTCCGGGCACGAGCGGGGCGCCGTCGAGGCGCCCGGTGCTCAGCGCGGCGACGACCGTGCGGTCGCCGAAGTCGTACTGCACACCGCAGGTGGTGTCCGCCGGGGTGCCGAGCAGCCGGACCTCTCCGTGGTGGAGGACCTCGCGCACCTCCTTGTAGCGGGCGATCCACCGAGCGGCCTCGGCCCGCTGGTCCGGTGTCCATGCACGCAGGTCGGCCCCTACTCCCAGTACTCCGCACATGGCGTTCACGAAGCGGAACGCGAGGCTGCGCGGGCGCGGGTCGAAGACGCCCGGGGCGTCGGTGACCCAGGAGCTCATCACGTGCGGTGCGTGGGCGTGCAGGAAGCCGTGCTGGACGGTCAGCCGGTCCAGCGGGGCGGTGTTGTCGCTGGGCCAGACGACGTCGGTGCGAGCCAGCGTCGCGTGGTCGATGCGACCGCCGCCGCCCGCGCAGCCTTCGACGGTGACGTCGGGGTGAGCGGTGCGCAGGTGGTCCAGCACGCGCAGGTATCCGGCAACGTGCTCCGCGTCCAGGTCGACGGGGCCGACGGCACCGGGGCGGCCGCGTTCGGTGGGCGGGCGGTTCATGTCCCACTTCAGGTAGCCGATGTCGTACGTGCCGAGGAGCCGGTCCAGGGTGCCGATCACGAAGTCCTGGACGTCGGTGCGGCCGAGGTCGAGCAGGAGCTGGTTGCGGACCAGACGGGCGGTACGGCCGTCGATCCGGTAGACCCACTCGGGGTGTGCGGCGTGGAGGCTGCTTCCGGGGCTGACCGCCTCGGGCTCGATCCACAGACCGAAGTCCAGGCCCAGGCCGCGCACGTCTGCGACGAACCGGTCGAAGCCCTGTGGAAAAGCCTCCGGATCCGGATACCAGTCGCCGAGTCCACCGGTGTCGTCGCTGCGGCCGGTGAACCAGCCGTCGTCCACCACGAACAGCTCGGCGCCGATGTCCGCGGCCGCCTTGGCCAGTTCGAGCTGCCCGGCGGCGTCGACGTCGAAGCCGGTGGCCTCCCAGGAGTTGTAGAGGACCTTGCGGGTGCGCCGCAGGCGGTCGCCGGCGAGGTGGCGGTCGTAGCGGTGCCAGACGCGGGACAGGCCGTCGAGTCCGTCCGGGCTGAACGCGCAGGCGAGGCGGGGTGTGGTGAGGGTGGCGCCGGGTGCCAGCACGACCGCTCCCTCGTGCGGCACCCGCCCGGCACGGACCCGGATCGCGCCGCCGGGTTCGGCCTCGGCGGTGATGTGCCAGTTGCCGGGCCACTCCAGGGCCACACCGTAAGCGGGGGCGGTGTCCGTCGTGCCGTCCTGCACGGCGAGCCAGGGTGCGTAGGCGTGACCGGGCGCGCCCTGGGTGCTGCCCATGGTGAACGTGCCCCTGGTCAGGTCGAGTTGGGTGCGCTGGAACTCCTGGGACCACTGGCCGGTGAGGTAGGTGAGGCGTGCTCCCGCGGCGACGGGGACGTTCACGGCGGCCGAGTCGATGCGCTCGAGGCGCAGCTCCTGGGTTCCGGTGCAGGTGAGTTCGGTCCAGCGGTGCAGGACGTCGGTGCCCGGCACGGTGGCGTAGCACAGGGTGGTGCGCAGTCCGAGGACGTCGTCGAGGAAGGTCAGCCGCAGGTTGTGTTCGTCCGCCTGTGCTCCGGCGAAGGTCCACCAGATGCCGCGTTCGTGGCCGGGGCGGCTCGCGATGAGGTCGGCTCCGTTGAACGGCCGCAGCCCGTGCGGCAGGTACTCGGCGGGGGCGACGTCGGCGGGCGTGATGAAGTGGGTGCGGCGCGACCCCTCGAGCGCCGACGGTCCCGTCTCGACGCCGTGCGGTCCCCAGGCGTCCAGTTCGGCCCAGGGGCCGTCCGGGGACAGGCGGACGGTGTAGCTGGTGTGCTCGGTGCGCAGGGTCCAGCGCTGGTACGACGTCACTTCACTGCTCCGAGGTTGAGACCCGCCACGAAGTGGCGCTGGAAGCGGAGGAACACGGCCACGGTGGGCGCGGCGGCGATGACGGAACCGGCGGCGATCACGTTCCACATCGACACGTACTGTCCCTGGAGTCCGATGAGGGCGGCCGTGATCGGCATCTTGGTGTCGCTGCGCAGCACGGTGATCGCCCACAGCAGGTCGTTGAAGATCCAGGTGAACGACAGGGCGCTGAGCGCGGCGAGGGCGGGCCGCGCCAGCGGCAGGATGATCCGCCAGAAGATCTGCCAGGGCCCGGCGCCGTCGACGACGGCCGCCTGCTGGATCTCGACGGGGATGGCACGCATGAACCCGTGCAGGACGAAGACGTAGAAGCCGACGCCGAAGCCGATCTGCACACCGATCAGGGCGGGCAGGGTGTCGTAGACGCCCATCGTCTCGCTCAGCTTGGAGACGGGGATGAGCAGGATCTGCGGCGGGAGCAGGTTGCCGCCGAGCATGAGCAGCAACAGGAAGCGGCGCAGGGGCAGTTCGTACCGGCTGAGGGCGAACGCGGCCATGGCCGCCAGGGCCAGTGTCACCAGGACGCACGGGACGGTGACGATCAGGCTGTTGATCAGGGCGCGCTGCTGGCCGCCGTCGACCCAGGCCAGACGGAAGTTGTCGAGAGTGAAGGAGTGGGGCCAACTGCCCAGTCCGTGGGCGGCGATGTCGTCGAAGGAGCGCAGGCTGGTCACCAGGACCAGGAGGATGGGCAGCAGCCACAGCACCGCGAGCGCCCCGGCCGAGAGGTGGAATCCGGCGGTGGCGGCACGGCGGCGGCGCAGCGCGGCGGAGGTGCGGGCGGTCGCCATCAGTCGGCCTCCCGGAAGGCGCGCAGGAGGTAGGACGCGATGACGCCGAACGCCAGCAGGAAGATGACGACGGCCAGTGCGGAGCCGTATCCGAGCCGCAGGGACTGGAAGGCGGTCGAGTACATGTAGGTGCTCAGCAGTTCGGACGAGTGGTAGGGGCCGCCGCGGGTCAGCGACCACACGACGTCGAAGGAGCGCAGCGAGTCGATGATGATGACGGACAGGACGACCGCGTTGACGCTGCGCAGTTGGGGCAGGGTGATGTGGCGCAGGCGCTGCCAGGGTCCGGCGCCGTCGACCTTGGCGGCCTCGTACAGGGCCGGGTCGATGCCTTTGAGGCCGGCGAGGTACAGGACCATCACATAGCCGATCTGCCGCCACAGGGCGGGCACGATGACCGCGTACAGGGCGGTGTCCTGGTCGGCGAGCCAGGCGTGCCGCAGGCTGCCGAGGCCGACCGATTCCAGGAGCTGGTTGAGGACGCCGTCGGGCTGGTAGATGGCCTGCCAGACCAGGGCGGTGGCGACCAGGGAGAAGACGACGGGCAGGAACAGGGCGGCACGGTAGAAGCCGACGCCGCGCCGCTCCTGCTGGAGCAGCAGCGCGGCGGCGAGGCCCAGCAGGGCGGACAGGCCGCCGAACAGCGCCAGCCACAGCACGGTGTGGCCGACGGCGCCGCGGAAGATGTCGTCGCTCGCCATCTCCCGGAAGTTGTCCAGTCCGACGAACTCCGGCGCCGACACGCCGTCCCAGCTGGTCAGGGCGAGGTAGAAGCCCTGGAGCGCGGGCCAGAACACCCACACGGCCTCGGCGAGCAGCGGGACGACGACGAAGGCGACCACCAGCGGCGGGGTGCGCCGCGGGCTCCGGCCCCGGCCGCCACGGGACGGCGCCGGGACCGGGAGCTTGCGGTGGGGGGCGGTCAGAACGGCCATGTCAGGCGTTCCAGATCTTCTCGGCGTCGCGCTGCCAGTCGGTGAGGATGCTCCCGATCTCCTTGGGCTTGGCGAGGAACTTGGTCAGCGCGGTGTCGGCGGTGGGCTGGAGGGCGTCGCTGGAGTCGCGGTTGAAGAACTGGGTGATCTCGGCGGCCTCCTCGATGTGTGCGCGGCCCTTCTTCACCAGCGGTGTGCCGGCGTCCTTGGCGTCGGGGTGGCAGGGCAGGACGGTGCCGGACGAGCCCTTGATGTAGATCTCCTGCGACTCGGCGGTGGCGAGGTGGCCCAGCAGATCGAGCACACCGTCGCGGCGTCCGGTGCGGGCGCTGGCGAAATAGCCGTCCGCGGGGGCCTCCTCGGCGAGCGGGA
The DNA here is from genome assembly GCF_042731325.1 of Streptomyces sp. NPDC059866. Classification (NCBI taxonomy): domain Bacteria; kingdom Bacillati; phylum Actinomycetota; class Actinomycetes; order Kitasatosporales; family Streptomycetaceae; genus Streptomyces; species Streptomyces sp. NPDC059866. Next base: position 11,999 of record NZ_JBHWJT010000054.1, read on the forward strand.
CCTTCGCGTCGATGACCGGGAAGCGGAAGAAGTCGATGTCGTCGAGGGCGTCCTTGGGCGCGGCGTCGGCGAAGAAGGTGCCGATCAGCATCATGCCGCTGCGGCCGTTGAGCAGGGCGGTCGTTGCGTCCTGGAAAGCGCCCGCGACGCCGTTCGGGTCGAAGTACGGCAGCACCTCCTGCCAGCGGTCGAAGACCCTGCGGACCTCGGGGTCGTCGAAGCGGTGCTTTCCGGCGAGCAGTTCGCGGTGGTAGATCGCGCCGTTGATGCGGATGTCCAGGTAGTCGAACCATGCGGAGGCCACCCAGGCGGTGTTGCCGCCGGCACCCAGCCCGATGGGAGCGACGCCCTTGGACTTGAGCTTGTCGCACAGGTCGAGGAATTCGTCCCAGGTCTTGGGTTCGCTCACGCCCCACTTGGCGAAGTTGGACTTCCGGTAGAACATGCCCCACCAGTAGTAGGTGGTGGGGACGAAGACCTTCTTGCCGGAGCTCGCGGTGCACAGCGTGTTCAGCGCCTTGGAGTAGCGCTTGAGGTCGGACGAGCCCCAGAGCTCGTCGAGGTCGAGCAGCAGGTCCTTCCTGGCGTAGGCGTCCGCCACCGAGCCGGGGTACCAGGTGTACACGTCGGGCGGGTTGGCGGAGGTCAGGTACGTCGGCAGCTGGGTGCGGAAGGTCTCCGCGGCGACCGTGTTGAGGCTGACGCGCCCGGCTCCCTTCTTCTTGCCGTAGGCGGCGACGACATCCTCCATGGCCGCCTTGGCCTGCGGTGCGGACAGGTTGGACTGGAGGGTGACCGCGCCCTTGGACGAGGACTTCGAGGAAGAGGTGGAGGTGACGCAGCCGCTGAGCAACGCCGTCGTCCCGGCGGCGCCGAGTCCGGCGAGGAAGCGCCGTCGGCTGGGCTGAGGGTTTGTCATGGAGGGCTCCCTGTGGATCCGCCCGGCGGCCCGGCCCTCCTGACGGCCGGGCCCGCTCGCGGCGGATCCAGGTTCGCGTGGCGCTTCCGCCACGTCAAGATTAATTACTAATTTATTGGAACTGGGTCCGATGGACGACGCCGGGCCGGGCGGACCGTCGGTGTCGGGTTCGTTGTGCGGGTGGGCGTGAAGTCACGTACCTCTCCCGGAGGTTGGGAAGCAGGAAGAGGTGACGCGGGCCACGCGGATGCCTGGGGCCGACGGCGTCACGGCGAAGACTGTGGCCCCGGGGCCGGAACCTGTCAATAATTATTACTAATTTAGAGAAACATGTTCCGTGGCGAGCTGGAGGTCTTGACGGAACCAGGTCGGCGGTGCAGGTGTCCGGCAACGTTGTCACCGGGTCGACGGTCCGCAGCCCCGGACGCTCCGATCGCGCTCGTGACCGCATCGAGGCGACCATGGCAGGAGAAGGCACAGCCGACGTCACAGGCCCGCCGATCCGGGAGGTGGCCACGCTGCACACCCTGCTCCCCATCGTCTTCGCGCTCTGCGCGGCCTTCAGCAACGCCGTCGCGACGGTGCTGCAGCGCAAGGCGGCGCTCACCGTGCCGCGCTCCCAAGGGTTCCGGGCCGGGCTGATGCTCGATCTGCTGCGGCGGCCCGTCTGGCTGTCCGGCATCCTCGCGGTGATCGCCGCCGGTGTCTGCCAGGCGCTGGCGCTGGCGACCGGGCCGCTGACGATCGTGCAGCCGCTGTTCGTGCTGGAGCTGCCGCTCACCCTCATCGTCGCCTCGTTCCTGATGCACCGGCATCTGCCGGGCACGGGCTGGCTGGCCGTGACGGTGGTGGTGGCCGGGCTGGCGGTCGCGCTCGCCGCCGCGTCCCCCACCGGCAATCGCACCCATGTGGCGCTGGACCGCTGGATTCCCGCCCTCGCCGTGTGCATGGGGACGGTCGTCGCTCTCGCTCTCGCGGCCCTCCGGCGCCCGGAGGGCCGCGCCCGGGCCGCCTGTCTGGGGGCCGCGACAGCGATCAGTTACGCGGTGACCGCGGCGCTGATGAAGGCCTCCACGCACATCCTCGACGAGCAAGGGCTCGTGGGCTTCTTCTCCGCCTGGCAGACCTACGCATTCGCCGCCACCGGCGTGTGCGCGCTGTTCCTCCTGGAAAATGCGATGCAGGCCGGTCCACTGGTCGCCTCGCAGCCCGCCCTCACCCTCGGGGACGCGATGGTGAGCCTCGCACTCGGCATCACCCTGTACGAGGAGGAGATCCGCTCCGGGTGGTGGCTGCTGCCCCAGCTGTTCGGTGTCGCGCTGATCGCCGCGGGAGTCCTCGCACTGTCACGGATTCCACTCACCCAGTCACTGGTGGCGCCGGACGAGGAGCGCCGGACCGCGGAGGCTCCCTGACGACGTCCCAGGTGGTACGGGCCCGGGAGGGCGGCGGCGAGTCGTGAGTGCAGGCGGTCACGGCCGACAGCAGGGCGGCGGCCGGGACCGCACGGGCGAGGGCGTCGTGGAGCATGCGGCGCAGGCGCTTTCGGCGGCGAACGCGATCGAGGTGCCGGCCCGGTCGGGGTGAGGGCGTACGGCGCCGCCGCCGTTGACGAACAGGAGCGTGCCGCGGCCGCGGGCGCGCACGCCGGGGAGGACGGCGTTCACACAGGTGACGGGGCCCTTGACGGAGAAGACCAGGGGCGCTCGTGTCGAGGACCGGCTGCATGAAGCCGGGGCGGGTACGGGGCTGTACCGAAGGATCTCGACGGGTCCGAGGGCGTCGGACGCCGTCCTCAGGGCCGCGGTGAGGATGCGGGGTCCAGGACGTCGGCGACGTCGGCGACGAAGCCCCGGGGCCTGGACGTTGTCGCGGGTCGGCTCCTCCAGGTGCGCGGCGCTGCGGGAGACGAGGGCGACGGTGTGGCCGGCGGCTCCGCAGCGGCGGGCGGTGGCCGGCCCGAGGCCGGGCCCGGCGCCGACGAGAGCGAAGGTGGTGACTCCTCCCCGTCGGAGGGGATTCGTGTGCGGTCAGGGAGCCAGGAGGGCCTTGATGGCGCGGCGTTCGTCCATCGCCCTGTAGCCCTCGGCGACCTGCTCCAGGGGCAGGGTGAGGTCGAAGACCTTGCCCGGGTTGATCCGGCCCGTGAGGACGCGGTCGATGAGGTCGGGCAGGTAGCGGCGCACGGGTGCGGGGCCGCCGCGCAGGCCGACGTGGGAGAAGAACAGTTCCTGGCCGTCGATCGCCACATCGTGCGGGACGCCGACGAAGCCGACGTTGCCGCCGGGCCGGGCGGAGCGCAGGGCCTGCCTCATGGCCTCCGGGGTGCCTACGCACTCCAGCACCGAGTCGGCGCCGATCCCTTCGGTGAGGTCCTTGACGCGGGCGACACCTTCCACACCGCGTTCGCTGATGATGTCGGTGGCACCGAACTCGAGGGCCAACTGCCGGCGGGAGTCGTGGCGGCTCATGGCGATGATCCGCTCGGCGCCGAGCTCGCGCGCGGCGATGACGCCGCACAGGCCAACCGCTCCGTCGCCGACCACGACGGCGGTCGAGCCGGGCTTGACCTCGGCGGCGAGGGCGGCGTACCAGCCGGTGCCCATCACGTCGGAGACGGCGAGCAGACCGGGCACGAACTCGCCGGACGGGTGCTCGTCGGTGGCGACGAGGGTGCCGTGCGCGTTGGGGATGCGGACGTAGTCGGCCTGGCAGGTGCTCATGAACTCGCGGTGCAGGCAGTTGGACTGCCAGCCGTTACGGCAGTTCGCGCAGGTGTTGTCCGAGGTGGCGAAGGAGCCGACCACGAACTGGCCCGGTTTGACCGAGGTGACCTCGCTGCCGACCTCCTCGACGATGCCGACGTACTCGTGCCCCATCGGGTGGGGCTCGTCCACGGCCTCCAGACCGCGGTACGGCCACAGGTCCGAGCCGCACACGCAGGTGGCGACCGTGCGGATGACCGCGTCGGTCGGCTGGATGATCTGCGGGTCGTCGAGGTTCTCGAAACGTACGTCGCCAGGAGCGTGGATGACTGTTCCGCGCATGATGGTGCTTCTTTCAGTGCGAGGGCCCGTGTGCCGCAGCCGGGGGGAGGGAATGGCTGCTCACGTTCGAGACTCACACCTGAGGGCACGTACGGAAAACGGAGAAACACATCCGGAGAGGGGAACATCCTGGGAGTAAATTCTCCCCCCTTTCCAGGATGGGATCGATGTCATGCTGGGAAGCATGACCGGCAACGTTCCCCTCAATGAGCTGGGAGAATTCCTCAAAAAACGCCGTGGCGAGCTGAGCCCGCGCACCGTCGGACTGCCTGAGACCGGCGGGCCTCGCCGGGTGGCCGGGCTGCGCCGCGAGGAGGTCGCCCAGCTCGCCGGCATCAGCATCGACTACTACACCCGGCTCGAGCAGGGCCGTATGCAGGCATCCACGCCCGTGTTGGACACGCTCACCCGGGTACTGCACCTGGACGACGACGAGCGGGCCTGTCTCTTCCAGCTCGCGGGCAGGACCACCACCCGCACCCGGCGCCGCGGTCGGCAGAAGGTCCAGCCGCAACTGCAGCGGGTCCTGGACGACCTCACCGCCACCCCGGCCATCGTGCAGGGCCGGCGCGGGGACATTCTGGCCTGGAACGCGCCGGCCGCTGCCCTGGTCACCGATTTCTCCCGCGTTCCGGAAAAGCACCGCAACCATCCCAGGATCCAGTTCACGGATCCGGCCATGCGCACCCTGTACGCCGACTGGGAGGCCTCCGCGCGGATTTCCGTGGCCCAGCTTCGGATGGAGGCCGCCAAGTATCCCGAGGACCCCCGACTGATCGAGCTGGTCGGTGAACTGTCCACGCGTGATGAGCACTTCGCCCGGTGGTGGGGCGATCACCGTGTCGCCGCCCGCACCGTGGGCACGAAGACCCTCAACCATCCGGTCGTCGGCGAACTCGTCCTGGACTGGGACACCCTGACCGCCAACACCGACCCCGACCAGCACCTGACCGTCTGGACGGCCGCGCCCGGCTCCCCCACCCACGAGCGGCTGCGCATCCTCGCCTCCTGGGCCACCGACCAGAACCTGGCCGCCTCCCCCTCCCTCACCTGACGGCAACCGGCGGTCGGTGCATCGCGCCCGTGTCCCGGCGTACGACGGGCCGCCTCCGTGGCCGCTTCGAGACGCATCTGCAACACCCCGTGTCGCACGTTCCGGTGCCCTGTGCCGTCACAGTCACAGAAGGCCACGTCAACAGACGTCCACGTCAACGGACCGAGGGGGCACGGATGATGGAGTGGTACGAGCGCCACCGGACACGGCGGCTGCGCGGCACGCTGCTCGCGCTCACGGCGGCGGGCGGCCTGCTGCTCACCGGCTGCGGCGCGAGCGACACCGGCGACAACAGCCGCGCCTCGGACGCGAGCGAGCACAACTCCGGCTTCCCCGCCCCACTGCCCGCCCCCGACCGCAGCCAGGGGACCGGCGAGCAGCAGGACGACACCGACTCCCGCGAGGTCGCCCCCTCCCCCGACTACCTCTCCACCTTCGCCCTCGACGTGGACACCGCCTCCTACGGATACGCCCGCCGCGCCCTCGCCGAGGGCAGGCTGCCCGACCCGTCGACGATTCGCCCCGAGGAGTTCGTCAACAGCTTCCGCCAGGATTACGAACGCCCCGACGGCGACGGCTTCACGGTCACCGTCGACGGCGCCCGCACCGACGAGGAGAACTGGTCCCTGATCCGCGTGGGCCTCGCCACGCGCAGCGCCGAACAGGCCGGTGAACGCCCGCCCGCCGCCCTGACGTTCGTCATCGACATCTCGGGCTCCATGGCCGAACCGGGCCGCCTCGACCTCGCCCGGCAGTCCCTGTCCGTGATGACGGACCGGCTGCGCGGCGACGACTCGGTCGCGATCGTCACCTTCAGCGACGAGGCCGAGACCGTGCTCCCCATGACGCGTCTGGACGGCCGTCGCGGCGAGATCCACGAGGTCATCGACAGTCTGGAGCCCGCCGAGTCCACCAACCTCGGCGCGGGCGTCGAGACCGGATACGCCACCGCGGTCGAGGGTCTGCGCGAGGGCGCCACCAACCGGGTCGTCCTGGTCTCCGACGCGCTCGCCAACACCGGCGACACCGACCCGGACGCGATCCTGGAGCGGATTGCCACGGAACGCCGCGAGCACGGCATCACCCTGTTCGGCGTCGGCGTCGGCAGCGACTACGGCGACGCCCTGATGGAACGCCTCGCCGACCGGGGAGACGGCCACACGGTCTATGTCTCGAACACCGAGGACGCCCGGGAGGTGTTCTGCGAACAGCTCCCGCAGAACATCGAACTGACGGCCCGTGACGCCAAGGCCCAGGTCGCTTTCGACCCCGCGACGGTCGCCGAGTTCCGCCTCGTCGGCTACGACAACCGCCATGTCGCCGACGACGACTTCCGCGACGACCGCGTCGACGGCGGCGAAGTCGGCCCCGGCCACACCGTCACCGCCCTGTACGCGGTGCGCACCGAGCCCGGCGCCGACGGCCACCTCGCCACCGCCACCGTCCGCTGGCTCGACCCCGACACCCGCGCCCCGCACGAGGAGTCCGGCGGCCTGGAGGCCGGCGACCTCGACGACTCCGTATGGAGCGCCGGCCGGGGCCTCCAGGTCACGGCCACGGCCGCCTACTTCGCCGACGCTCTGCGCCGCTCCTCCGACCACCGCTACGGCTCCCTGCCCGGCGCCCCGTATCTCGACGAACTCTCGGAGCGGGCACACACGTTGGCGTACAGGACGGAGGACGAGGACGTGCAGCAGCTGGCCGACGCGATAGAGACGGCGAGCCGTATGGGGTCAACTATCTCGGGCTGAAGCCCGAGGTTTGCAGGTCCTGTCCACCACTGGCTGTGGTGTCTGGCCTGCGTCCTGCACCTTGACGGTGCTGGGGCGGTTGACTGCGCCCCGCTGCCACGCAGCCTCGCCACGGTGGGCGATGTTGCGGGAGCCGTTGCGGTCCGCATGCATGACGGTCCCGCAGGACCGGCACGCGAACCAGGCTTGGGACACCCGGTTGGTGCGGTGGGTGTGCCAGCACTCGGAGCACTGGCGGGAGGTGTTGCGCGGGTCCACGAAGACCACGGGCACACCTGCCCGCCGTGCTTTGTACTCGACGAACGCGCCGAGCTGGGCGAAGGCCCACGAGTGCAGCCGGTACCGCTGTTCCTTCTTGGCCGTGACCCTCTGCCGGATGCCCTTCAGTTCTTCCAGGGCGATGCCGCGCGAGGTGCGTTCAGCGGTGTTGACGATGCGTTTGGAGATGGCGTGGTTGGTGTCAGCCGCGAACCGGGATTCGCGACGCCGGATGTTGTTCAGCCTGCGCTTGGCGCTTTTGGTGCCCTTGGCCTGCAACTTCTGGCGCAGGCGGCTCATGCGCCGCCGGTAGCGGTTCACCTTCCGCCCGGACATGATTTTTCCGTCGGAGGTGGTGGCGATGTTGACGATGCCGAGGTCCACCCCGAGGAAGCCGTCCGGCTGGTAGGGATCGGGCTCGGACAGGTCGATGGTTGCGACGAGATAGATCGTCCCGTCGCGCATCATCAGGTCCGACTCGCCCCTGCGGTGGTGAAGGAGTTTCAGCGTCTGGGGCGAGCATACGAAGGGGATGCCCTTGATGCGCCCGGCCACGGTCCAGATGGAAACGGTCTGCTCGTCCAGATTCCAGGTGAGGCACCTGTCGTCGAACGGCTGGGCCGCGTCCTGGCGGAAGCTGATGGGCCTGGACTCCGCCGTGCGCCGGGCCTTGCCGGTCAGGTGACCGTTCTTGATGTTCCCGGCCATCGTCGCGTAGGCGTCCACGACCTTCTTCACCACTCTGACCGCCGGTTGCGCCGACAGGTCGAAGGTGGCCTTGAGGTCGTAGTACACCTCGTCCTGCAACTCATTGCGGCGTTTGAGGCCCTTGCCGAACGCCACCGTGGAGACCCAGTTGGCACCCCGGTTGCAGGCGCGCAGGGTCGCGGCCAGCGCGTCGGCGTCATGAGCCGACCGGGGCCGCAATTTCACCTGCGCAACAATCTTCACACAGATCACGCTAGTAAGCCCGGACGGAGCAGGTCAACTCGGGGACGCCCCGGGTGCTTTGTGCTGCGCAGCGATGCTGTGGCACTCCGCGCCGCATGACCGAGGAAAACCATTCCTCCCCGACCCGAAGGCCGGGGGCATCCTGGCCAGATGCGGGTGAACCGGCCCCACCCGTTGACCTTCCCTTACGTGCGAGTAAGTTGACTCTGGAGTAAGTACGGACGACAGCACGTCGTCCTCAGCCGCGACCGGGAGCCGTCATGGGCGTACGCAGGGATCTGAAGCGGGCGAAGCAGCGCACCGACCTGGCGACCCGCACGAGGACCGAGATCATCAGGGACGAGCACGGGGTCGTACGCGAGGTCCGTGCGGCGCCCCTCGCGCCGAGGGCGACGGCCGGCAGCACCGCCGACATCCCGTTCACCAACGCCGCCCAGGCCCCCGACACCGTGGTCCTGCGCCGCAAGCAGCACGGGTCCTGGCAGCCCGTGACCGCGGCGGCCTTCGCCCGTGAAGTCACCGCCGTGGCCAAGGGGTTGATCGCCGCCGGTCTCGAACCGGGCGGGCGGGTCGCGGTGATGTCCCGCACCCGCTACGAGTGGACGGTCCTGGACTTCGCGATCTGGGCCGCCGGCGGCCAGACCGTCCCGGTCTACGCCACCTCCTCCGCGGAACAGGTGGAGTGGATCATCCGCGACTCGGGCACCCGCTTCGTCATCACGGAGACCGCCGAGAACGCCATGACCGTCAGGGCCGGCACGGCAGGTCACCCCCAGCCGCCACGCGTCTGGCAACTGGACACGGCCGGCCTCGACGACCTCACCGCTCTCGGCCAGGACGTCCCCGACGAGGAGGTCACCAAGCGCCGTACGGCCCTGACCCCCGACACCCCCGCCACCGTCTGCTACACCTCCGGCACCACCGGCCGGCCGAAGGGCTGCGTCCTCACCCACGCCAACCTGCATGCCGAGGCCGCCAACACGGTCGAGCTGCTGCACCCCATGTTCAGGGATCTCACCGGTCGGACCGCCTCCACCCTGCTCTTCCTCCCCCTCGCCCACATCCTCGGCCGCACCCTCCAGATCGCCTGTCTGATGGCCCGCATCGAGATCGGCCACTGCCCGAGCATCAAGCCCGACGACCTCCGCCCGGCGTTCAAGGAGTTCCGCCCGACCTTCCTGGTCGGCGTCCCCTACCTCTTCGAGAAGATCCACGACACCGGCCGCGCCACCGCGGAGAAGCTCGGCCGCGGCGCCTCCTTCGACCGTGCGCACCGGATCGCAGTGCGCTTCGGCGAGGCGCACCTCGAGAAGTTCCTCGACAAGGGCAAGGGACCCGGCCCCGGCCTGTACGCCGCCTGGGCCCTGTACGACCTGCTGGTCTACCGCCGCGTCCGCAAGGAACTCGGCGGCCGCATGCGCTACGCCATCAGCGGCGGCTCCCCGCTCGACCGCGACCTCAACCTGTTCTTCCACGCTGCCGGAATCATCGTCTACGAGGGCTACGGCCTGACCGAGACCACCGCCGCCGCCACCATCGTCCCGCCCCTCGGCCCCCGCCCCGGCACGGTGGGCCTCCCCGTCCCCGGCACCGCCGTCCGCATCGCCGACGACGGCGAGGTCCTCGTCAAGGGCGGCATCGTCTTCGGCTCGTACCTCGACAACCCGGCCGCCACGGACGCCGTCCTGACCGACGGCTGGTTCGCCACCGGTGACCTCGGTGCCCTCGACGAGGACGGCTACCTCACCATCACCGGCCGCAAGAAGGACATCATCGTCACCTCCGGCGGCAAGAACGTCTCCCCCGCCGTCCTGGAGGACCGCCTGCGCAGCCGTCCGCCCGTCGGCCAGTGCCTCGTCGTCGGCGACAACCGCCCCTTCGTCGCCGCCATCGTCACCCTCGACCCCGAGGCCGTCACCCACTGGCTCGCGGTCCGCAAACTGCCCGCCGACACGCCGATATCCGAGATCGTCCGCGACCCGCGGATGCGCGCCGACGTCCAGAAGGCCGTCGACCACGCCAACCAGGCCGTCTCACGCGCCGAGTCGATCCGCGCCTTCACCCTGGTCGAGGGCGAGTTCACCGAGGACAACGGGCTGCTGACCCCGTCCATGAAAGTGAAACGCCAGGCGGCGATGGCCGCGTACGCGCAGCAGATCGAGGCGCTGTACGCAGCGGGGCGCTGACACCCCCGGGCGGGGTGGCCGTGCGGTCACCGCCGTCCCGCGTACACCTCCCGGATCGCCGTCGTGAACCGGGCCAGGGCGTCCGGCAGCGGGTCGATGCCGATGCCCGGGGCGGTGGGTACGGGCAGGTGGCCGTCCTGGAGGACGAACGGTTCGGTGATGTCCTCGGCGAAGTACCGGCTGGAGGCGGAGGTGTCGCCGGGGAGGGTGAAGCCCGGGAGGGCGGCGAGCGCCAGGTTGGGGGCGCGGCCGATGCCCGTCTCCAGCATTCCGCCGCACCACACCGGCACGCCGTTGGCGGCGGCCACGTCGTGGATGCGACGGGCTTCCGGATAGCCGCCGACGCGGGCCGGTTTGACGTTGACGACCCGGCAGGCGTCCATCGCGATCGCGGACGCCGCGTCGCGCGCGGAGTGGATCGACTCGTCGAGACAGACCGGGGTGGCCAGGCGCTTCTGCAGCCGGGCGTGGGCGTGGAGGTTGTTCTCCTCCAGCGGCTCCTCGATCAGCAGCAGCCCGAAGTCGTCGAGCTTGCGCAGGTGTTCGGCGTCGGCGAGCGTGTAGGCGGTGTTGGCGTCGACCTGGAGCGGGAGCCGGTCGCCGAAGCGTTCGCGTACGGCGCGCACCGGCTCGACGTCCCAGCCCGGCTCGATCTTCAGCTTGATGCGGAGGTAGCCCTCGGCGAGGTACCGCTCGACGTCGTCGAGGAGTTCGGGTACGGAGTTCTTGATGCCGACCGAGACCCCGGCGGGCACCCGTTCGTGGACCGAGCCGAGAAAGGTCGCGAATGACATGCCGTAGGCGCGCAGTTCGGCGTCCAGGAGGGCGGTTTCCAGGGCGGCCTTGGCCAGTTCGTGGCCCTTCACGGAGGCCATGGCGGGGGCGACGGCCGCGGTCGTCGGCTCGGGCAGGGCGGCGACGCGCGGCAGCAGGAAGTCCCGGATGACGATCTCGGCGCCGGCGACGAACTCCGAGCAGTACAGCGGCTCCGGGTCGGCAGCGAACTCCGACCAGCCCTCGGCCTCGTCGGTCACCACGTGCAGCAGGAAGGTGTTCTTGCTGGTCATCGTCCCGAAGGAGGTACGGAACGGGGTGACGAGCGGGATGGCGACGTGGAGCAGTTCGGCGCGTTCGAGCTTCATGCCTGCTCCTCGGGGGACGGGCGGGTCAGCAGGTACCAGCCGTCGCGGGACATGGCCGTGGCGCGCAGTCCCTCCGGGTACGCCTCGGTGAAGACCTCGCGTACGGCGTGCCGCCAGTCGAGCGCGAGCGCCGGGTCGGCGGCACGCAGCGCGACGATGTCCTCGGGCACGCGGCACCACAGTCTGTCCGCGTCGCGCAGGGCGAGCGGGCCGCCGTCCGGTGCCCGGCGAACGACGTCCGCGGTGGAGCGGCCGTCGGCGGGATCGTCCGTCCGGGTGGTCGCTGTCACCAGGTCCCACACGACGGTGAGCCGGTCGCTTTCGTCGCCGTTGTTCACGCCGTCGCTCATCGGCCCGTAGAAGTCGACCAGGTACTCGCTGCCGACGGCGCCCAGCTTGACCAGGTTGAAGCGGGCGTTGCGGCTGACCAGTGGGTCGAAGGTCCAGCGCATGGTGGTGGCGCCCCGCTGCAGCGCCCACCGCCGCTGCGCCTGCTTGACCGCGAAGCCGACGCCCCGGCCGGAGGCGGTCGCCGCCGCCACGAACGAGTACACGTCCCGCTCGGCGGGTGGCCCGAACACCGCCACCGCCGCCCCGGCGAGCACTTCGCCCGACGGCCCGGTGGAGTACGCCGCATGCACGGCGCCTCCGGAGTGCACCAGGCTGTGCAGCACCTCCGAGGGGTAGGGCGGGGTGGCGCGCGGCATCTGCCACACATCGGCGAAGAAATCGGCCATGGCATGGATACCGGCCACGTCGTGCACGGTACGGACCGTGACTCCGGCGGCACGGGCGGCGTCCTCGGCGAGGGCGCCCGCGTTCGGTGTTCCGGCCGCCGCCCCGGACCCGGCGGCGGAGATCGTCACAGGTGTCATGCCTTGAGTCTCCAGGGCCACAGCCCGGCGGCCATTGTCGTCAGGCACAATGAGTTCCCGCCGCTCTGTTGCGATCGGCCAAGGACCCCAGTGGTCACCGTCCCGTAAAAACACCCATCGTCACCTGCGACCGTCCCCATCGGAGAGCCCGCCCCGCCATGGACGCCTGCACCCTCGAGGAACTCCTCGACATCCTCGGTGAGCCCGTGCTCCGTGTGCTCACCGCCCCGGCGGGCCTCACCGCACCCGTCTCCGAGGTCCTGCTGTACGACGCCGGGGCGCCGTTCCCGCGCAGCGCGCCCGGTGCCCTGCTGCTGACGGTCGGGGCGCGAGCGGGCGAGGTCGGGACGCTGGCGCGCGATGCCGCGGCGGCCGGGATGGCCGGACTCGTCGTACGGGCCGGGGACGGGGAGCCCGACGCGGTGGCGGCGGCGAAGGCCCACGGCCTCGCGCTGCTCGCCGTCGACGAGGACGCCGCCTGGCATCACATCCATCTGCTGCTGGCCTCCGCGATCGGCTCCCGGCCCGGCCCGGCGGGCAGCGGCGCCGCCTTCGGCGACCTGTTCGCGCTCGCCAACGCGGTGGCCGCGGCCGTGGGGGGCGCGACCGTCGTCGAGGACGCCCGCCAGCGGATCCTGGCCTACTCCACCGTCGCCGGGCAGGTCGTCGACGAGGCCCGGCGGCAGGGCATTCTGGGCCGCCAGGTGCCGAGCAGCCCCGAGAACACCGAGCAGTACCGCCTCCTGTTCGCCGCCCCCGGACCCGTACGCCTCGCCGCTCTCGACGGCGACGAGCTGCCGCGGCTCGCCGTCGCGATCCGCGCGGGCGGCGAGACGCTCGGGTCGGTGTGGGTCGTCGACGACGGGCACCTCGGCCCCGATGCCGAGGACGCCCTCAGGCAGGGCGCGTCCACGGCGGCGCTGCTCCTGCTGCGGGCCCGGGCGAGCGAGGAACTGTCCCGGCATCTGACGAGCGACTTGCTGCGCCGCCTCCTCGACGGCACCGCCGATCCCGCCGGCGCCGCGCACCGCCTCGGCCTCGCCGCCGGCACCCCGGTCCGTGTCGTGGCCTTCGCCCTCGACGGCACGGTGTCCGCGCCCGACGGGGAACAGACCGCGCTGCGGCTGCTCGACCTGGTACGGCTCCAGTGCGAGGCGCGATACGGGCGGCACGCGTGCGTGCTGGTGGACGGGAGTGTGTACGCGCTGCTGCCGGTGACCGGTGAACACGGTGGGAAGCGGCACAAGCAGCTCGCCGAGGACGTCGTGCGGCGTGCGAGCCGGGCGCTGCGGGTGCCGGTGCGGGCCGGGCTGGGCGACATCGTCCCGGACCTGGCGGCCGTGCGCGGCTCACGGGACGACGCCGACCTCGTCCTGCGGGTGCTCGGACCGGGCGAGGACGTTGCTGCCGTGACCGAGGTACGGGCGCGTGTCACCCTGCTCCGGCTGCGTGAACTCATCGGCGGACAGCGGGGGTTGACGGCGGGTGCCTGGCGGGAGGTCCTGGCGTACGACGCCGAGCACGGCACCGACTACGCCAGGACCCTGCTGTGCTGGCTGGACGCCGGATGCGACATGGCACGGGCGGCGAAGCTGCTCGCCGTGCACCCCAACACCTGCCGGTACCGCCTCAGGCAGGCACAGCAGCACCTCGGTATCGACCTGGCCGACCCGGACGAGCGGTTGGTGCTGTGGCTGCAGCTGCGCACCCTCGCCGGACTGCGGGGCGCGGACCGGGCCTGACCCAGGAACCCTTAACCACTCAGCCAGGCCGCGAGCCGGGCCTCGCACTCGCGCAGCTGACCGACGGGCACGTACTCCCCTGCGGTGTGCGCGAGGGTCGGGTCACCGGGTCCGTAGTTGAGCGCGGGTGTGCCGAGCGCGGCGAAGCGGGCGACGTCGGTCCAGCCCAGCTTGGGGCGGGGGGTCACGCCGAGGAACTCGACCAGCGAGGCGACCGGGCCCTGGCCGAGCCCCGGCAGGGCGCCCGGCACGACCTCGGTGACCTCGACCTCGTACTCGGGAAAGAGACCGCGCAGATACGCCTCGGCCTGCCCCGCCGAACGGCTCGGTGCAAAGCGCAGGTTGACCGTGATCACGCAGGTGTCGGGGACGACGTTCTCGGCCACCCCGGCGCGGACGGCGACCGCGTTCAGCCCCTCGCGGTACTCCAGGCCGTCGATGACGATCCGCTCTGCGGTGTGGTCGTCGAGACGCTGGAGCACGGCGGCCGCTCGGTGCGCGGCGTTGACGCCCGTCCAGGAACGGGCGGTGTGCGCCCGCTCGCCGCGCACCGTGATGTCCGCGTTCAGGACGCCCTGGCAGCCCGCCTCCACGCCCGCGTCGGACGGCTCCATGAGGATCGCGAGGTCCGCCTCGAGCAGATCGGGGCGTTCGGCGGCGATCCGGTTCAGGCCGTTGCGGTTGCCGGAGACCTCCTCGCACTCGTAGAACACGTAACTGACGTCGTGTACCGGTGCGTCAAGGGTGGCCGCAAGGCGCAGGGCGACGGCGACGCCGCCCTTCATGTCGCACGCCCCGAGCCCGTACAGCAGCTCCCCGTCCAGCCGGGACGGCAGGTTCCCGGCGGCCGGGACGGTGTCCAGGTGGCCGGCGATCACCACCCGTTCGGCCCGGCCCGATTCGGTGCGGGCCACGACGGAGTTGCCGATGCGTTCGACCGTCAGGTGCGCGCACGCGCGCAGGGCGGCCTCCACGGCGTCGGCGAGGTGGGCCTCGTCGCCGCTCTCGGACGGGATGTCCACCAGGGCACGGGTGAGGTCCACCAGGTCGGCGGTCGGGTTCAGCGAGGTCGCGACGTCCCGCCGCCGCGTCAGCCTGCTCGCCGCCCCGACCTCACCCGCAGGTCTCCGCGGGCTCGTCCGTACCGTGTCCATGCGTCCACTCCTCTCACCGCTCCCCCTCCGGCCTTGATGATGCGGAAGGGCAGGCGGGGAGGGGTGTGCGTGTCGGCCAAGACGGTGCGGGGTGCTTTGGCTTTCCGGCCAATGCCAGGTCGTGATCGCGGTCTCAGTGCACCGAGAAGCCTCCGTCCACGAAGAGGGAGTGCCCGGTGACGTACGCCGACGCCGGGCTCGCCAGGAAGACCGCCGCGCCCGCGAAGTCCTCGGCCAGACCGTTGCGGCCGACCAGTGTGCGGGCGGCGAGGGCGCAGACCTTCTCCGGGTCGGAGGACACCCGCTGGTTCAGGGGCGTCATGACGAAGCCCGGCACCAGGGTGTTGCAGGTCACGCCGTGCGGCGACCACGCCTCGGCCTGCGAGCGGGCCAGCGACTCCAGGCCGCCCTTCGACACGCCGTACGCCCCGCTCTGCACGAAGGCACGGTGTGCCTGCTGCGAGGTGATGTGGATGATCCGCCCGTAGCCGCGCTCGGCCATGCCGGGGCCGAAGCGCTGTCCGAGCAGGAAGGGCGCCTCCAGGTTCACCGCCATGGTGACATCCCATGTGTCGTCGCCGAGCTCGCCCATGGGGGGCCGCAGGTTGATGCCGGCGGAGTTGACGAGGATGTCCGGCTCACCGAACGCCTCGACGGCCTTCTCCGCCGCCTCCCGCACGCCCTCCCGGGTGCTCAGGTCGCCGCTCACCCACGCGGCCCGGCAGCCGTCCGCGGTCAGCTCGTCCACGGTGGCGGCGAGCTGCTCCTCGTTGCGCGCCACGACCACCACGGCCGCGCCCGCCCGGGCCAGCGCACCGGCGATGGCGCGGCCGATCCCGGAGCTGCCGCCGGTCACCACGGCGATGCGTCCGTCCAGTGAGAACAGCTCCGAGAGGTATCCCTGCGTCGTCATGCCGGGCACCCTAAGGCAGCCGTTACCGAGTCCGTAGTCGGATCTCAGCAATCCGGGCATTACGGCCCGGATGGTCCGTCACATCACCAAAGCATGAGGGCTTCGGCTTGAGTACGGTCTCTCGCTTCCTTCCCGCGCGGGGCGGGGATTGCGCCACCTGCCCGCCCCTTCCCGGCCTTGCGGCTGGGTCGGGTGGTGCGGGGCTTACGGTCGGCTCCACGAGGCTTCGACACCTTGACGGCGTCCAGGTCTCCGGCCACTCCGGTACCTGTGGTGCGTGCCGCCGCGAGGGCGGCAAGGTTGTGTGCTGCGTTCTCGTCCCGGTCCATCACGAGCGGGCAGGCATCACAGTCGAAAACTCGGACGTGCAGCGGCAGCTTGGCTTTCACCGCGCCGCAGTTCGAGCAGGTCTTGGAGGACGGGTACCAGCGGTTGGCCACCACGGTGGGGCAGGCGTTGCGCCGGCCCTTGTAGGTGAGCTGGCGGCGGATCTCCCCGAATCCGGCGTCGGCGATCCGGCAGGCCAGGCGCCGGTTCTTCAGCATCCCGGCGACGTTGAGGTCTTCCACCACCACGGTGCCGTGCTCGGCGCGGATACGGGTGGTGAACTTGTGCAGGGCGTCGGCGCGAAGGTTCGCCACCCGGTGGTGGACTCGGTTGCGCTCGCGGTTGGCCTTCTCCCACCGCTTCGACGCCTGCTGCCCGGTGCGCCGGTCGGGCCCCTGGCGGCGGGAGACCCTCCGCGAGTGCAGGCGCAGCAGCTTCAGGGAACCGTCCAGGTGCTTCGGGTTCGACTCGTAGCGGATCTCACCGGCGCTGTCGGCCAGCACTGCCAGGTGCTTCACACCGAGGTCGATACCGACCGCCGCGTCGGGGCGGCCGACGCGGGTGATCTCCCGCTTCACCTCGGCCTGGAAGGAGACGAACCAGCGTCCGCGTTCGTGCCGGACGGTCGCCGACAGGATGCGCGCCGTCCCGGCCGCGATGCGCTCCCGCAGGCCGTGAGCGCGTTCGTGACGGCCATCGGGATCGATACGGATGCTGCCAGTGGTGAACCGGCAGGCCAGGCGGGCCTTCCGCTTCGACTTCCGCCGCGGCGCGCCCATCGTGCGGCCCTTGCGCTTGCCGTTCTTGGACTTGGCGTAGTTGTCGAACGCGGCGGCGGCGCCTGCCAGGCCGGTGTTGTACGCCTCCTTGGAGTTCTCCTCCCACCACCCGGCGAAGCGCGGGTCGGTGTGCTTGGCCTCGTTGAACGCCTTGCGCAGGGCAGGCAGCGACCACGGCCGCCACTTCGTCAGCCGCTCCTCGTCAATTCCGTACGTCGCCTCGGCCGCCCGCTGCGCCCACGACGCCCGCACCCACGACACCGCCCAGTTGTACGCCGCGCGGGCCGCACCGCAGTGCGACCTGAGCGCGGCCTCCTGCGTGGCGTTCGGATCAAGGGCGAACCGGTACGCCTGCACCACGAAACCCGGCTGGGGCCGGAACTTCTTCATGCGTCCGCCCCTTCCTCGGTCGCTGCTTTCACAGCACGCTCGGCACGGTTCTTCGCGGCCCTGCGCCCGTACAGGCGGGCACACATCGAAGTGAGGACCTCGGTCATGTCCCGCACCAGGTCGTCCGTGGCCTCCTCCGTGTCAAGGACGACGAGGCGGCGTCCGGACGCGGACAGGGCGGCTTCGAGGTGCTCGACACCGAAGCGGGCGAGACGCTCACGGTGCTCCACCACGATCACGCCGACCTTCAGGTCAGACAGGAGCCGGTGCAGCTTTTGCCGACGCCCGTTCAGCCCGGACCCGACCTCCCTGACCACCTCGCTCACAGCAAGTCCCAGACGGTTCGCGCCCTCAACGACACGGACCACCTGCCGGTCGAGGTCAGGCTTCTGGTCAGCGGACGACACCCGGCAGTACGCGACCACCTGGCCCTCCGCCGCAGCAGGCGCGTCGTCAACGAGCCAGGTACCGGACGGAGCCTGGCGGACAGGGACCGGCATCGTGCCGTTCTTCACCCACCGCCAGGCTGTCTGGTAGCTGACGCCCTGCTGACGCGCCCACTCGGGAAGCTTCACAATCCGAACACACACGACTACAGAAGGCTACGAATGGCTATGCTTCACGGAACAGATGAAAGCCCTCTGGTCCCCAGGCAGATCACCGCGTCCTCTCTGCGACAACGACAGCGTGTGCACGTGCCGCCCGTACGGCCGCGGACAGGCCGGCGATGTCGTAGGCACCGTGGTGCCTGCGTCCGTTGACGAAGAAGGTGGGAGTTCCCGCGACGCTGCTGAGTTCCGCCGATTCCGCGTCCTCAGCGACCCGCGACGCACCCGCGCGGGACCGCATGTCCCGCTCGAAGCGCACGATGTCCAGTCCGCTGTCGGCCGCGTATCCTCGCAGGTCGTCGAACCGGAGCGCGCCCTGGTGGCTGATCAGCAGGTCGTGCATGTCCCAGAACCGGCCTTGCAGACCGGCCGCTTCGGCGGCCTCGGCGGCGAGCTGGGCGTGTGCGTGAACATCGGTGAGCGGCAGGTGCCGCCACACGTAGCGCACGTCCCCGAAGTCGCCGAGCAGCTCGCGAATGACCGGTTCCGCCTGCCCGCAGTGGGGACACTCGTAGTCGCCGTACTCCACCAGAGTCACCGGGGCGTGGCGAGGCCCTCGCACATGGTCCCGGTCGGGGTCCACGGGCACGGCGAGATCGACGATCGTGTCCGCCTTTCCCAGCAGCGCCCGTAGTTGCGTCCCTCGTGGCAGCAAGCCGATGGCGCCCGTGACGAGCCTGCCGAGTACGAAGGAACAGAGCACGGCACTCAGAATGCCGATCTTGGCGTCGTCCAGCCGGGTGCCGTCGAAGGCGAGAGTCGCGATGAGCAGGGAGACCGTGAACCCGACTCCGGCCAGGGTCCCGCCCGCGACCAGGGCTCCCCAGCCGACCGGAAGCCGGATCCTCCCCCGGCCCAGCAGAGTCGTCAGTCCCGCCGCGCCCACGATGCCGATCGGTTTGCCCAGGACGTATCCGAGCAGGATGCCGAGAGTGACGGGTGAGGTGAAGGCCCGCGCGAGCTGGTCGCCGCTGATCGGAATGCCTGCGTTGGCCAGGGCGAAGAACGGTACGACGACATAGCTCGTCCAGGGGTGGAACATGCGTTGCAGCCGGTCGTTCGGCGAGATGGCCGTGGCGATCCCCTCACGCACCAACCGCTCCATTTCAGGGGTGGGCTGCTCGCGGAAGAGCCGGAACAGTCCGGTCGCGTGTTCCAGGTCGGAGCGCGACGCGGGGTAGGCGTACGTCAGCAGCCCCATGGCGAGTCCGATGACGACGGGGTCCACACCGGACTCGAGCAGCGCGCCCCACGCGACGAGCGCCAGCAACGCGTACACGATGCCTCGGCGCAGTCGGACCCGCCGGAGCGCCAGGATCACGGCGAAGACGCCGACCGCGAGCAGAAGCGGCGGCACAATGATGCGATCGCTGTAGGCGACGGCGATCACGCCCAGGGCCAGGAAGTCGTCGACCACCGTGAGGGTGAG
Organism: Streptomyces sp. NPDC059866; assembly: GCF_042731325.1. NCBI lineage: Bacteria > Bacillati > Actinomycetota > Actinomycetes > Kitasatosporales > Streptomycetaceae > Streptomyces > Streptomyces sp. NPDC059866. Next base: position 31,524 of record NZ_JBHWJT010000054.1, read on the forward strand.
GATGAAGACCCGCAGTCCCTGCGGCATACGGCGTCCGACCACGGCCAGCATCCCCAGGGCGAAGGCCGTGTCGGTGGACATGGCGGCGCCCCAGCCCTGCATCGTGCCGTGGTCCGCGTTGATCGCGAGGTAGAGGGCGATCGGTACGAGCATGCCGCTGACTCCCGCCGCCACCGGCAGCGCGAGCCGCTTGCGGTCGCGCAGTTCGCCCATGTCGAACTCGCGGCGCGCCTCCAGACCGACGACGAAGAAGAACAGCGCCATCAGCCCGCTGTTCACCCATTCCCGCAGTTCGAGGGAGATCCCGTACGTGCCGAGCTCCACGGACAGATGGGTCTGCCAGAACGACTCGTACCCCGCAGGCGCCAGATTGGCCCAGACCAGCGCGGCACATGCTGCCGCCACCAGCACGGCGGCGCTTCCCGTCTCGGTCCGCAGGAAGTCGCGCAGCGGTGAGGGCGAGTCGCTGCTGCAGGCGGACTGTCCCCGGTAGTCACCGGCGGGCAAGGACATACTCGGACGCTCATTCGACGAGGGATACGGAGGCTCGTGGAACCGGGACGAACCGCCGACACGCCGACGCTCGCGCGCACTGCCTCGGTCGGTCCGCCCAGGTGACCCACGCCTGAACCAAGCCTCCCTCATCCACCCTGGTTCTGGCAGGGTGGACGGTCCTTCAGGGCCGGGGTGAAGGCCCGCTCCCGCGTAGCGGGGCAGGGGTGGACGAATTGCCGCCGGGCGATTCGTCGTCTCCTCCCGCGGTGGTGAGAGCGACCTCCAACAGATGCAGCATCTCGGCGTTGAGGGACCGCCGGCCGGTCTCCGCCTGAGCGGTCAGCCGGAGGTGCAGGTCGTCCGGGATCCGGAGCATGAACTTGAGCATGCCGTTACTGTGGCGGCGTGTCACGCTTCCGTATGTACCCGACGCGAGTGCAGGAGCAGACCATGCTCCGGCACTGCGCGCACGCCCGGTACGTGTGGAACCTGGCCGTCGAGCAGCACGCGCACTTCAAGCCGGGCCGAAAGTCCGCGCCCGGGTTCGCCGAGCAGTGCCGCCAGCTCACCGAGGCCCGGCATGACAGCGAATGGCTGCGTGCCGGGAATGCGGATGTGCAGCAGCAGGCCCTGAAGGACTTCGCCAAGGCCAAGAACGCCCGGTTCACCTCCGGCTTCGGTGAGCCGACCTGGCGCAAGAAGTATGTGCACGAGGGCTTCCGGGTCATCGGAACCGACCGCGTGCCGCAGTTCGAGGCGGACGGGTCGCCGAGGCTGAACGCCAAGAGCAAGCAGGTCATGGGCCGCTCGGTCGTGGTGCACAAGCTCAACCGGCGCTGGGCGCAGGTCAAGGTGCCCGGCTGCGGCTGGGTGCGCTTCCGGCTCACCCGCGCCGAACTGCCGAAGGCGAAGACGTTCCGCGTCACCTTCCGCAACGGCCAGTGGCACATCGCGTTCGCCGTCATCCCCGAGCCGATCGACCCGCCCGCAACGGGCGCGGTCATCGGCATCGACCAGGGCGTGACCATCACCGCCGCCCTGTCGGACGGGCGCAGGCTGAACTGCCCGCAGCTCACCGTCAGGGAACGCGCCCAGATCCGCAAGCACCAGCGCTGGGCCGCCCGCGCACCCAAGAACAGTCCGGAGAGACCGCCGAGTACGCCAAGGTCGCCAGACTCAAGGCCCGCGAGGCGAACCGGCGCAGGGACTGGTGCGAGAAGACCTCAACGATGCTGGCCCGCACCTATGACCTGGTGCGGTTCGAGAAGCTGAACATCAAGAACATGACCGCCTCCGCGAAGGGAACCATGGAGGCGCCGGGTAAGAACGTGCGGCAGAAGGCCGGGCTGAACCGGGCGATCCTCGCCCAGGGCTGGGGCCTGCTCCGTCAGCGCACGGAGCACAAGGCTCCCGGCCGGGTCGAGGACGTCCCCGCACCCTTCACCTCCTTGCGGTGCAGCGCCTGCGGATGGATCGAGAAGAAGTCGCGCAAGAGCCAAGCCGACTTCATCTGCGTGTCCTGCGGCTTCACCTGCAACGCGGACGAGAACGCAGCAGTCAATGTCGCGGCAGGACAGGGCGGGATCCCCCGCCCCCGGCGATCAGCCGGTGCCGGAGGGACGACAGCGGCCACCGGCCGTTCGAGCGTCCGTGAACCTCAGCCCACCCGGGCTGGAATCCCCGTCCCTTAGGGCGGGGAGGATGTCAAGGTGTCACATCCGGGAGGCGACGACTCCTCCATCGTCGCCGCGCTCACGCCGGGTAGGGAGCGGCGTTGCGGGCCGAGCGGAGCGCGGCCGCCCACCAGTGCAACTGGTCGAGCATCGTCTTGGCGTACCCGGGAGCCTCAGGGTCGAGGGGACGGCCGTCCTGCCACGCCGTGAAGTAGTTCGGGAAGGCGAGATGATCGCGAATCGTCACCGCGTGCAACTCGGTCAGCACATTCTCCAGGTGCAGCACCGCGTGCCGGCCGCCTGCTGCACCGCCGTAGCTGACGAAGGCGACGGGCTTGGCGGTCCACTGGGTGAAGTGCCAGTCGATGGCCGCCTTCAACGACGCGGGATAGCTGTGGTTGTACTCCGGGGTGACCACGATGAAGGCGTCAGCGCCCTCGAGAGCCGACGTCAGTGCCGCCATCCCGGCCGGACGGGGGTAACCGTCGCCTGCGTACTTCGGCGATGCCGCAGGCAGCGCCAACGGGATGTCGATCTCGGCCAGATCGACGACGTCCACGTCGAAACCACCGTGCATGCCGGCCTGTTCGGCGACCCACGAGGCCACAACCGGTCCGAACCGTCCTTCCCGGACGCTTCCGACGATGATCACCAGCTTGGGCTTGTTCTTCTCCATGACCACCACGATCGGGCCGCGTCGTGGCGCCAACCAGACCGTGCTCAGGCTGGCCCCCGCAGGGCCAGCCTGAACAGCCCTCGATCAGCGGGCAGCACCTTTATGCTCCAGACATGGGTACGCCGCTAGGGGACTTCATCCGGGCCAAGCGCGACAGCATCCAGCCGGAATCGCTGGGCCTGCCCGTTCACGGCCGCCGCCGGTCACCGGGCCTACGACGCTCGGATCTCGCCGCGCGGGCCGGCATCAGCGTCGAATACCTGACCCGTATAGAACAGGGCCGTGACCGCAATCCCTCGATCGCGGTGGTGAACACCCTTGCCGACGCACTCAGCCTCGACCCCTCGGAGCGCAACCACCTGCGCTATCTCGCGAAGATCACTGGCGGAGAATGTTCCGCTCACACCCAGCCGGTACCACCGCGCCGCGACGTGCGCCCGTCGGTTCTGGAGACACTCCGCCTCCTCGAACCCGGGATCGCCATGGTGACCAACCGGCTGGGCGACGTCCTCGCCCACACCAGCGGCTACGAGTCGGTGACGAGCGGAACCGGACTTCTCGACTCCGACACCCCGAACCTCACCCGCTACGTCTTCACCGACCCCCGCGCGCGAACGTTCTTCGCCGACTGGGACGACGTCGCGGACGAGCAGGCCTTCGACCTGTGGCTTGCACCATCGGTCGAGAACTCCGAGTGGTTCACCTCGGAACTCGCCCCCGTCGCCGGCCCCGACTTCACGAGCCGCCTGAAGCGACACGAGGTTCCGCGACGTGAAGCTCTCCGCCTCAACCACCCCTCCGGCTGCGAACTCCAACTGCTCCGCGAGACGCTCGAACTCTCCTCGGACGCCCAACAACTGATCGTCTTCCTCCCCGCAGACGACAGGACGGCCCGGGCAGTCGACCAACTCCGCCGCCGCCCCCAAGGCCGGCTCCGGGCCATCTCGTAACACGCCTGACGAGGCCGGACAGGTCGTTGTCCGGCGCGGAGCACCTCGAGTCCGGTCAACCGGAAGAGCCGGCCGAGGCAGCCCGTCGCCGATGGGGGGCGGCATCCGTCTGTGTATCGCTCGGTCACCCACATGACCGATGGATGCCGCCCCACGGCGGGACGCGAGTTGCCTCCCCAGGCGCCTCACGTCCGCTGGTTCGCCGCCAGTGCCGTCCCTTGCCCGGCGGCGTCCTGCAACCCGGCCGCTCATGCTCAGGCCGCAGGCGTTTGCGGGTGCAGCAACTCCCGGCCCAGAGGGCTCGCAGGAGCCGCCGCCCAGAATGTGGGCCGCAGGTCAGTGCCCGCCGCGGCCGGCCGTGGCCCGAAACGGGCCGGTCATCGTCCTGTCAGCGCTGCACCGGTCTCGGTGCGGCGATGGCGGCCCGGCCCGGGCAGGTCCAGGGCGCGGCCATGCTCGACTGCGCGCTGTCCACGGTGTCGGCCGGAACCAGGTCCGCCGGTCGGCCAGAGGCGCCGAAACACAGTGATGAGCGGGGCGGTTTGCTGCATGGTGTTCTCCGGGTGGGGCGTTGGCACGGAGTGCCGGATGGTGCGGTCACGAGGGTGAAGCGTCTGAGCCGATGTGAGTCCGGCGCGATCGAGCCCCGGGCCGAGTCGGACGGGCCCGGCCGGCTCGCTCAGCTGCCGGAACGGCTCGAGGCGGCGTAGCTGTACCAGAGCTGGTCGAAGTACCAGCGGTCGAAGCCGTAGGCGCGCTCGCCCGCCGGGGTGAGGACGATCCACCGCCCGTCCACCCGCTGGTAGGCGTGGCGGCCGTCGTAGCGCAGTTGGCGTCCGTCGTCACTGGAGCGCCAGTACAGGTAATCCCGGTGATCCCGCTCGCTGCGCCAGTCAGGACGCCCGTCCGTGCGCGGCCGGTCGCGGTCACCGTGGTCGGTCGCGACGCGGGTGACGGCGCCGGTGTGGCTGTGCCGGTCGGCGGGGAGGGTGGATGCCGCGGCGGGGTTCCCGACGGCGATGAGTGCGCCGCCGGCGACCGTGAGAGCGGCGGCTGCGGTCGCGAGTCGGTGCGTGAACTGCTTCATGGTGGTGCCTCCTTGCATTGCCCGCTGATCGAACGGACGCGAATGGTTCGACGCGATGCGCCGTGCGGCGGTGGCCGCTGTACGACTGGTCGCCGCCATGCGTTGACACTAGCAAATCATTGAAGGTCGTCAACGATTGTGGAGGTGTGACCGTCGACTCATTCGCACGATGGGGGTGGGGCGGGTGCGCCAAGCGCAGAACACCCCAGGAACCGCACTGGTTCCTGGGGTGTGTGATCGGCGCCGGCCCCGCCGTCTCGTGGCGGCCGGTGGATCAGCGCTCGGTGCAGGGAATGTCGCCCTTGGAGGTCCTGACCCGGCTCAGCAGGTCCCGCAGTGTTGCGAGCTCCTCGGCGGTGAGATCCGCGAACAGCTCCCGCTCCACCTCCTCGATGGCCTCCTGGGCCTTGGCCAGGACGCGGCTGCCTTCTTCGGTGATCACGACGATGTGGCGGCGCCGGTCGGCCGGGTCGCGACGGCGTTCGACGAACTGCGTGGACTCCAGGTCGTTGAGGATGCCGCACAGAACACTCGGGTCCACCTCGAGAGCCCCTGCGACGCCCTGCTGGCTCATGTTGCCCGACCTGCCGAGCAGCATCAGCGTCACACCTTGGCGGGGCGTCAGTCCGCACAGCGCAAAGGCGTGCTCCATCCGGCTGTTGGCGATGGCGCCGTGCCGGGCCAGCAAGAAGCCGAGCCGGTCGAGGGGGTCGGTTTCCAGGGTGTCGGCCAGTTCCGCGTTCATGATCACACAACCATCGTATCAAAGCGGCAACGGTCACAAGCAGTGAAGAATTGATGAGTCTAAATGATTGGGCACCTTCGATGGAAGCCGGTGGTCGACCTTCCGTACGGCCTCGGCGTAGAGTCCGTCGTTGCCGCTGAAGTGGTGCGACAGCAGTTCGCTCGCCACTGCGCGGAATGCGGCGATCTCCTCGATGGTGACTTCGGCAAGGGGCTGGGGAGGAAGTACATGCTGGAGGCGGTGGGGCTGTCGGTCGCCGAGACGGATGTGTACCGTGCGCTCGTCGTCGCCGTCACGGCGTCGGCGGAAGAGGTGGCCACGACGACGGGACTCGACGCCCGGACCGCCGAGCGGTTGCTCGGCGCACTGGAGGAGAAGGGGCTGGCCCGCGGGGTGGAGGGTGCCTCGGGACGGTTCGCCGCCAACCCGCCCGACGTGGCTCTGCTGCCGCAGCTCGAACGCCGCGCCGACGAGCTCGGCAAGGCCCGCGCGACCGTGTCCGAACTGATGGAGACCTACCGGCGCAACGCCTGGATCCGTGACGCAGGCGAGGTGGTCGAGTTCGTCACCGGGGCCGGGGCGTTGCGCCAGCGGCTGCAGCAGGTTCAGGACAGCGCCCGGGAAGAGCTGCTGTGGTTCTGCAGGGCGCAGTACGTCGCCATGCCGTCCGGTACGAACCAGGCCGAGTTCGATGCGCTGGCGCGCGGCGTCGGCTACCGGGTCCTGTACGAGCAGGCCTTCTTCGACGACACCGGCGGAATGGAGAACATCGTCAGGGCGGTGCGGGCCGGGGAGGTCGCGCGTGCGGTGCCGACGTTGCCGCTGCGGATGGCGATCGCCGACCGGTGCCTGGCGATCTGCCCGTTGGCACCGGCCGGTCCGGCGGGTGACCCGCGTGAGGTGACGGCGGTCGTCGTGCGGGGCAGCAGTCTGCTGGAAGCACTTGTCGCGCTGTTCGAGCGGTACTGGGAGATCGGCGCCCCGCTGCGGGTGACTCCGGAGGGCCGGATCGGCGCGCACATGCTGGAATCCGATGCCGAGTCGCTGACGGCCGACGACCAGCGCCTGCTCTCCCTGATGGTCGCGGGCCTCACGGACGAGTCGATCGCCGGGCAGATGGGCGTCAGCAGACGCACCGTCCAGCGCCGCATCCAGCATCTGATGACCATCGCCGGTGTCGCGACCCGCATGCAGCTCGGCTGGCAGGCCGCGCGCCGCAACTGGGTCTGAGCCGGGAGGCGTTCGGAGAACGACGGTGCGGCCGACGATCTTCGCTGGCCGCACCGCCTTGAGGGGTGGGCCCTTCAGCGGGATCCTTGCGAGGAACCCCGGGCGTTCACGCCCGGGAGGAATCACATCCTGAAATGAGCGGTGCGGAGCACCGCGGTGGCTATCCGGCGCGGAGCGCGGGGAGCGGCCTGGGCGGATGGCCGGTTTTCCGTGTTCGAATGCGGGGGTCGCCGAGTGCCGGGTAGCGTCGCGGGTGTGAAGCTGGTGGTGCAGGTGAAGCTGCTGACGACGCCCGTACAGGCGGCGACACTTGAGGCGACCCTGCGCGCCTGCAACGAGGCGGCCACCTGGGTCAGTAGCGTGGCCTTCGAAAACAATGTGAAGAACAACTTCGCGCTGCGCAGGCTCACCTACGACGAGGTGAAGGCGCGGTGGAACCTGGGTGCGCAGGCCGCCCAGCATGTGATCAAGAAGACCTGCGATGCCTACGCGACGCTGAAGGCCAACCTGAGGGCCGGGAACCTCGGGAAACCCGGCTCGAAGCGGTACCGCAGGGCCACCGAGAAGCCGATCGCCTTCCGGCCGGACGGGGCGCA